>NZ_CANDNU010000026.1 GCF_947387495.1 Limosilactobacillus difficilis | reverse complement strand
GAAAAATATTAAACTATCAAACACCGTTTGAGATATTTTTTGAAGAACCGTTGCACTTAGTTTGACAATTCGTCACAAAAAAACACCCTCGCTCGGGAGCAAGGGTGCTAGGGATTATTTCAATTGACCGCCACGGATAAGGTAGTGATGTCCAGCAGTAACATCATATTGGACTAATTTGTAATCGTGCCACAGCTTCTTTTGCCGTGAACTGAGTTGCTTGAACTTCACTTGTTTACCGTTTTGGCCAACGAAGAGGTTGGTGGACTTGGCATTATTTTGTCCATTCAGCAAGTTTACTGGCATTTACTGTTGAACCTCTGTTAATAGTGCTAGGTACCAATTGACCCGCGAGTTGGTTTGTTCAGCAGCCAGGGCCAAGAAATCATTGGGCGCTGTATAAGCAGTGTTGTGGGTTAGTTTCCGCTGAGCACCATGTTGACGGGCATAACGGTTGGAGCAGATAAAGTAGTCGGTCTTATGAAGCTGGAGCCAGTGCCTGTTCAGGAGGTCACCGTATAGTCCCGGCAAGTGGTCCCCATAGAAGACAACCGTAATTGGCCGTTGAATTTGGTCGATTTTCTTAATAAAGTTAGCGACTGCCTTATCAGTATAGTTAATGCCGATAGTAAAGTTCTTCAGCCCCTCTTTGTCGACACTCGCGGGAGCACTGGTCAAGAAACGTTTGTTGTTCTTATAAAGACCGTTATATGGCAAGTGGTTTTGCATTGTTACCAGATTGATGAATTGCCCGCGATGACGACGCCCGAGCTGATCTTGGACGTTTTCGTAGGCAGATTGGTCATCGACATAGGTATTATTTCCCAGGAAATGTTTGTGTTTAACTTGATAGTGGCCATCAAGACTGTAGAAGCGATTGAAACCAAATTTGCGGTAGACGGTGTCGCGGTTATAGAAGGTGCCAGTGAAAGGGTGGATGGCCGTCGCATGGTTGAAATAGCCGACTACGGATGGGTTATTAGCCAGACCGCCGACCAATTGGGTGAACGGTGTCGTCAGGGTCGAAACGAAGATTCCTGTAGAAAACCGGTGAGGGTCATATATTCCATATTAGCAGTTCCGCCGCCATAGCCCGAGCTGAGCATCAGACCGCCGGTGTTTTTTTGCTTCAGGCGGCTAATAGTTGGGATGGGGTTCGTTTTTAACTTAACTCCGGGGACACGACGAGGGTTGGCAAAACTCTCACTGAGGTTAAAAATCAACGTCTGATCAGCCAGCTTATTGTGTCGGTGCCGATTGATGATTGCGGCCTCTGTTTGGTAACGGTGACGCAATTTGATCATCGTTGAACGGGAATAACCGCGGGGCTGCTTCATTACTTGAATATCAATGTTATTCAGCAGCTGCACGAAGGAACCGTTGGCTTCAGCACCCCATAGCTGTTTGTAGAACTGTGGATCGTTGCCGATGCCCCAGAGAAAAGTACTCAATGGTTCATGGTGCCAACCTGCACTGCTAAAAATCATAAGTGGGAAACAGCACAGCCAGAAAGTCAGCTGGAATTTGTTGATGTGGCGATGCTGTGGGAAATTGTGTTCAAGCAGGACGATCATCGTAATGGCGAAAATGACGAGAGCAATTGCTGCGATGACGGTGAGCTTGCCGCTCATCTTAATGATATTAAACCAGTTGGAGACCATTTTGAGTTCGGATGGCATGATCGGCTCTCCACGGCTCAAAATTTTAAGGGCACTCGCGATGATCCAGGCTAAAAAGATTGCCGAAGTCGTTCCTAAAGCAAGCCAATAACGCCGCGTGAGGACCCACAGGAATTCAAAGCAAGCAAAGATGATGAGGGTGTTGAAAAGCACCATCAGGTTGCGAACAGTTAATGAATAGATGATGTGATGCTAGTGAGTATCCCGTGAGATGTTCATCGCTAGTAGCGAAAGGGCAGCCAACCCATAACTGAAGAAAAGCGCCAGGATGAGGTTCCAGTGACTCAGTAAGTACTGTTTAAAGTGGTCCGGCCAACGATCTGGTTGTTGCCATTCAAAACTGGCTAGCCAGCGATTGATGCGGTCGTTAAGGCCCGTCAGTCGGCCGGAGATCGCGAAACATTGGACCAGAAGGCAAGCAACGATAATGATTGCCAGCGCGTATACCAGACTGAAAGCAAGGCGGCTAAGATTGCTGCCGGGTAGCTGATACAGAAGGTGGTGGAAGAGGGTCCTCGTCAGTGGGTAATGAGCAATGTAAATGGTGCCGCCAATTCGGTAAAGGCTTGCTGAACTTAGCAATTGGAACTTAGGGTAGACTAGGTTGACAATCGACCACGCAGTAAGGATTAGGAAGGCGTTCCCAGCATGGGTCATTCGCGTTGGACTCAGCTGTGTGCCGTTAATTTCATTGAGTAGCATCGCTGTTACGGGAAGTACCGCGACTGCTATAAGGGCAACAAACAGAGAAATGAAGCCAGTAGTCAGGAGCCGGCGTCGGGATTGTTTGCTTGGAAAAGAACCCAGAAGCATCAGAATGCTGTATAGAAGGGGATTGCTACCACGGACCCAGTGGAATAAGTCATGGCCGCTGATGGTCGGTAAGAAGAGCATTAACCACAGCAATAATTTAAGCCAAGGGATGCTTTTGGCGGATAATTCTTGGCTGAAAGTAATCAATACCAGTCTCAACAAAAGGCCAGTCATCATCGGTGCCGTGTTTTGACCGATTGGCAATAGTGTTTGGTAAAAGAGCTGACGCCAGAATTGCTGGTTGAAGATGCCGATGATCATCAAAAGCAGCCCGCTTCCTAGGACAATTAGCCAGCTTTTAAGTAGCAACGCGACCAGTCGCTTTAACGTTGGCTTCTGCTGGCCGATTAACCGGCCGAGCCATATAAAGAGCAGGTCGATGCCCAGCAGTGTCAGGACATGAAGTATCTGGACTTTGCTATTTAAGACGTTTTGGTCGATGCTTACCTTTTGCCAGCTGGAATGACTCTGCCAGAACATGATGTTGAAGACTGCCCAGAGCACAAAAAGCCAGGTGATTCCCTTTGCTTTTTTATTCACGCGGTGCCGACTCCCTTTCTATTTTTTAGACATAACTTCTCCAATTATATCATAAGTGACTTTTGCGCCCCCAGATTCTCACAATAACTTCATACAATCTTCATCAATGAACAAGCGGTTTAATTAATGAGTTGTTGTTTTTTGCGGAGAATTCTTGAAAATTTTTATCGTTAGGCTATCACTCGCCGCCGTAGTGTTTGCACAGTTTTTGGAATCTGCTGAGGTTGACGGTACGGTTCAAATCATTTTAGAATAAAGAAGTTGGTTGAAATCGCTTACAATAATAAGCGAGCTGAGGAAGGAGAATCCATTATGATCGATCAAGATAAAGCAAACGTGTTGTGGTTTGATGAGTTGCACCGCAAAGATGTCAACCTTGTCGGTGGCAAGTCGTCTTCACTGGGGGAAATGACTTCCGAGATGGACGTGCCAGTTCCATACGGTTTTGCAACTACGGCACGTGCTTACCGTTATTTCATGGCGGAGACGGGTTTGAATGACCAAGTACGTGAGCTGTTGAAGGGAATCAAAGATTACGAAGATGCCGACGAATTGCATGCCACTTGTACGGAAATTCGTCGGATTATTACTGATGCTAAGATGCCGGCGGACCTGGAGAATGACATTAAGCAGGCTTATGCTGATCTAGCTAAACGGATGAAGCAGGATGATCCTTTTGTTGCCATTCGTTCCTCAGCGACGGCTGAAGATTTGCCGGATGCTTCCTTTGCCGGCCAGCAGGAGTCTTATCTTAACATTCACGGTGCAAAAGACGTGGTAAACCGAGTTCAACAGTGTTATGCCTCACTCTTCACTGACCGGGCAACTTACTACCGGCACAAGCAAAACTTCCCATTTGATAAGGTTGCCCTGTCCGCAGCGGTCCAGATGATGGTCTTCTCCAAGGCTTCGGGGATTATGTTCTCAGTCAATGTTGCCAACGGGGATGATACCAAGATCGTTATCGATACGATTTATGGCCTGGGCGAGTACATTGTCTTGGGCAAGGTCACACCAGACCACTTCTTGGTAGACAAGAAGACAATGAAGATTGTGCGTAAGAACATTGTGCACAAGCCAATTGAATTATTGCGCAACGAAGATGGTGGCACTTATGAAGCCAAGGTGCCAGAAGAGCTCCAGGATAAAGCCGTTTTGACTGATGACCAGGTTCTTGAGCTGGCCGGTTATGTCAAAGAAATTGAGAAACACTATGGTTGCTACATGGACATGGAGTTTGCCTTAGACGAGCGGACCAACAAGTTGTGGCTGGTTCAAGCCCGTCCAGAAACTGTTTGGTCCCGTCGCAATAAGAACAAGAAGAAAGCTGGGGATGATTCAACGATGGAGAATGCAACTGATGCCGAGGTTGTTGTGCGGGGCTTGCCAGCCAGTCCTGGCTTTGCAACCGGGAAAGTTCACGTTATTGATGATCCATCTGACATCGACGAATTTAAGAAGGGTGAAGTGCTGGTTACCCTGCGGACGTCACCAGACTGGGTCCCAGCGATGAAGAAGGCTGCCGCAATTGTGACGAACAACGGTGGGTTGACGTGCCATGCTGCCATTGTTTCCCGGGAAATGCAGATTCCATGTATTGTTGGGACCGAAGCGTTAGGCAAAGCGGCAACGGAGCAGTTCCAAAATGGCGAAGAAGTAACGGTCGACGCCAAGAACGGGGTTGTTTATCGTGGTGATGTTGCCTCCATCGTGAAACCAGAAAAGAAAGCCGAAGTCAAAGCTACTTTGGCTGCACCAGAGTACTTTGAACCAACTGGCACCCAAGTTATGATGAACCTGGGTGACCCAGACTTGGCCGAGAAGTACGCGAACCTGCCGGCCGACGGGATCGGTCTGATGCGGGAAGAATTCCTGTGGACCACTTACATTCATGAACACCCGCTTTACTTGATTGAGACCGGTCGCCCCGACAAGGTTGTCGACATGCTGGCTGACGGGATCAGCAAGGTCTGCCGGGCAATGATGCCGCGTCCCGTTACATTGCGTTTCTCCGACTTCAAGTCTAGTGAGTACCGGAACCTCAAAGGCGGCGACAAGTACGAACCGCATGAACCAGCCGATCTTCTGGGCTGGCGTGGGGCTTCCCGGTATTACGACCCGAATTACATCGAAGGATTCAAGCTGGAATTGAAGGCGGTCCTGAAGGTCCGGAATGAATTTGGTTTGAAGAACCTTAATGTCATGATTCCGTTTGTCCGGACGGTTGATGAAGCCAAGCGGATTACTGAAATCATGAATTCCCAGGGTCTTTATCGTTCTGATGACTTCAAGGTCATGATGATGGCGGAAATTCCGTCGAACATCATCTTGGCTGACAAGTTCAACCAGTACGTTGATGGCTACTCTATCGGGAGCAATGACTTGACGATGCTGTTGCTGGGTTGTGACCGGAATAACGATACTGTCGCTCGGCTCTTTGACGAACGTAATTTGGCGGTTAAGCGGGCAATTCGGCACTTGATTCGGGCAGCCCACAAGGATGGCAAGAAAGTCTCAATTTGCGGTCAGGCGCCGTCAACTCACCCTGAATTCTCACGTTTCTTGATTCAGAGCGGGATCGACTGCATTTCAGTCAACCCGGATATGGTGAAGACGACGAAGCGCAACGTTGCCCAGTTTGAACGGCGGATTTTGCTGGACAAGGCCACTGGTCGGGGCCAACACGATCCAGAAAACTACGAGTGGTAGGTTAAAAATTAATGATTAAAACGTCTCACCGGATTGGTGGGGCGTTTTTGCTGATCTGGGAACAAATTTGTGTATAATGGATCTACGACATTGAGGAGGGATTAACTTGGATGCTTCAAAAAGCCGAGTGCGAGAATTGGCTTTATTAGGATTGTTGACCGCCTTGCAGGTAATTCTCGGCAATATGCTATCGTTACAGTTTTATACCCATAAGATTGTCTTTACCTTTGTAGTTGTAGCGCTGACGGCCCGGCTCTTTACGCCCCTGGCGACCGGTCTTAGCGGAGCTCTAGCTGGTTTCTTAGGCATGATTTTGTTCCCCAAATTTGCCTTTTTTCCCGGCTTTTTACTCACTTACTTTTGTGTTGGACTGGTTTTTGGCCATTGTATTGGCCAGAAGGTAACTTTCCCAAGGATTGTTTTGGCTAGTTTTCTGACCTTTTTTGGTTTTTACTACTTGATGAACTCCTGCTGGTTGCATATTATGTACGGGATTTCTTACAAAGTGCTTTTGGTGACGCGTCTGCCTCAGGAAATTATTATGTTTGTGGTAGCCGTTGTTCTTCTCAGCATCATGTTTCGGATTCCTGTCGTTAACCAGTTAATTGAACGCTATCACAAAAAATAGTGAAAAAGTTGATCTCATCAGTCATGAGGATTATATCTTTTCGAGGAAGGCAACTGTCGTTGTGGGGATAACGACAGTTGCCTTTTTGTTTCATGGTATTGCAATCAAAAAAAGCGGCACCAATAAGCTTTAAACTTATCAGTACCGAATATTATAGAATTTTTTATAACAAAAACCACCTGTTAAGGTGGTCAGCGTGTGAACTGCTCTAAAATTGTTAGACAAATCTGACAATTTTAGGGCGGTTTTTTATGGTAAAATACTCAACTCAATTCAAAATAAAAGTGGTTCAAGAATATTTATTGGGAAACACTTCTTATAACATCCTCTGCAAGAAGTATGGTATTTCAGATCCAATAGTTATTCGCGAATGGACTGAATTAGCGAAAAGTCATGGATTTGCATTTCTAAAGGTAAAGCATACTAAACAAAACTACTCAATTAATTTTAAACTGAAAGTGATAACCTATTATTGCACTCATGATGTAGGCTTTAATAAGGTTGCCGCGCATTTTAATTTAAACCATTCACAAGTTTATTCATGGTATCGTATATATCAAAAAGAAGGAATTGTTGGCCTATGGCCAAAGCCAAAGGGTCGACCTAGAAAAAACATGAATAAACGTAAGAAGAAGCAAAATCAGCCATTGCTAACACCAACAAAAGAAGAGCAGTATCAACAAGAAATTACGGATCTCAAAGCACAGCTTGCTTATGCAAAGATGGAGAATGATATCTTAAAAAAATTACAAGCCCTAAGACAGCAAGAAGAAAAAGACAAGCATTAGCGATTCATGAACTTAGGGCACATTATCCATTAAATGATCTATTACGCTATTTTGAAATACCAAGGTCTACGTATTATGAAAGATTAAAAGCTAGCCAAAAAGTTGATAAATGCCGTCAAATTAAGAAAGCTATTAAGAAAATCTTTCATCAAAGTCATGAAACTTACGGTTACCGGCGAATTCATATTCAACTAATGAAAGCAAACTTTTCAATTAGTCCAGAGACAGTACGCCAGTTGATGAATCATTTGAGACTCAAAGTCAGTATATATAGCAAGAAGAGTCACTATTCCTCCTATCGTGGAAATGTTGGACGCGTAGCGCCCAATATTCTAAAACAAAAATTCAATGAGCATCGTGCTTACCACGTGTTGCATACTGACATTACGCAGTTTAAATTAACGAACCATCAATTCGGATATATTTCAGCCGTCATTGATGAGGCCAGTAACGAGGTCTTGGCTGCTCAGGTATCGGCTAGTCCCAACCAAGTATTAATTAAACAAACCATAGCAGAATTAAAGACAAGACTACCGTCAGGTGGTCGACCTATCTTGCATTCTGACCAAGGATGGCATTACCAATTACCTTATTATCGAAATGCTTTAACTAAAGCACATTTTCAGCAAAGTATGTCCCGTAAAGGAAATTGTCTAGATAATGCTCCCATTGAAAGTTTCTTCAACTTGCTCAAACGAGAATGTTTAAAACGACTACAAATCTCATCAATCAAACAATTACAAGACGTGGTGCACAAATATGTCCATTGGTTTAATTACGAACGAATCTCATTAAATAAAAACGGATTGACTCCGATTGAATATCGGAATCAATCCGCCAATTAAAACTTTTTAAAATGTCTAACTTTTCTATGGCACTTCAGAAATCACAACTGCTGAAAGATCCAGCAAAGATAAACGTAAAGTAATCGGTAAAGGTAACTGTAAAGTAATCAGTGTTGATAATAGTGTGGTTAAAAGTAACGATAACTGTGTGCTATTAGTATCAAGGCATAAAAAAGAGCGCCTATTAAAGCGCTCTCTAACAAGCCGGCCGGTTCAAGTGATCAGCTCAAACCATATAGCACCCGGCCAGTACTCATCATTTCGATACATTTATTATACCACGCGAAAGCTATTTGTGACTATAAAAGCCTATTGGAACCATGATACAATGTGAGGAGCACTCGGTAGGGCTTAATCACCCCTAAATCGTGCTAGATGGGAGGTAACTTCCAATGCACTATTTCCCAGTGTTCATCATTTTGATTGTGCCTAATAAGCACATTAAACGTCTAATCAAAAAGATTATGCGAAAGCTGTCTCGGTAATTAGTATTTAATTTTTCAGCGCTTGCCAAAAGGTAGGCGCTTTTTTGATATTAACCCAATCACTGAGGTTAAAAAGAAGAACGCGCCCCCTATTAAAGAAAAGTTTAATACCCCTCCGACAGTGCAAAAGAGTGGTGCCAAATATCTATTCTTTACACTGATACCCCCAAATTTTCCGCAGAGCAAAAGAAAAAGGCCGCTAAAATAGCGACCTGATCCTCACCGGCAAGCATTCTGTTTTTCCGCAGTTTTTCCGCAGAATCTGTTTTTAATAGCTTTTTTCTGATTTTTCTAAAATCAAGAACGCTGATATATCAACGTTCTGGCGGCCATGCAAAATAGCAAAATGCTGAAAAATGGAGGTGAGGGGAGTTGAACCCCTGTCCAAAGCCATTGCCATCCCAACCTCTACGTTCGTAGGACAACTACTTAAAGTTCATTAGTCATAACGCCGTCATCCATGGCTCACATGACTAACTAGCTGGATGATCTCTTCTAGTAAACTCTAGCCGGGAATACTAGCGTCAGTCCACTTCGTATGAAACCCGTGACCGCACCATGGACGAGCCCGGACGGATCTACGCGTGCTACTTGTTAGGCAGCAACTGCGTAAGCGTAATTATTTTTGTTTGCAGTTATAATTAGAAAACTGAGCGTTTTGAAATGCGCCACCATTAAACGCAGTTGAGATTCAAACTGACCCTGTCGAATCCAAAAAACACCCCCAAGTAATGTAAAATCATTATAGCAGTTTCTAGACCAAAAAGCACGAAATCACACTTTCGTCATAAAAGATTCACATGGGGACAAATTGACAAAGTATAATAAATTATACAAAGGGGGGACTAGCGATGAAAATTTTAATGATCGAAGATAATCATTCTGTCTGTGAGATGATGGGGATGTTTTTTAAAAAGGAAAAATGGGATGCCGAATCCGCCTATGATGGGGAAGAAGCATTGGCAAAGTTTAAGGAAGCCCCGAACGACTGGGACATCGTGACACTGGATTTGAACCTGCCCAAGATTGACGGGATGCAGGTGGCGGTCGAACTTCGCAAGTTATCGCCGACGGTCCCCTTGATAATGCTGACGGCGCGCACGTCCCAATCTGATCAGGTTCTCGGTCTCGAAATGGGGGCCGATGATTACGTCACCAAGCCATTCTCACCGTTGACCTTAATTGCTCGCATGAAGGCGCTCCACCGGCGAGTTCAATTATCGCAACCCACCAACCAAGCATCACAGGTTAATAAGGAGTTTGACGTTGTGACTGACCACTTTAAGCTGAATTCCAAAACCCGCGAAGCTTTTCTCAACGGTCGTCAGATTAAGGACCTGACTCCGAAAGAGTTTGACCTTTTGAAGACTTTGGCATCTAAGCCTCGCCAAGTTTTTACTCGGGAGCAGTTATTGCAGATGGTTTGGGACTATGAATTCTACGGGGACGAACGCACCGTAGACGCTCACATCAAGAAATTACGGCAAAAGATCGAAAAAGCCGGTCCGCAGGTCATTCAAACCGTGTGGGGTGTTGGTTATAAATTTGACGATAGTGGAGCAGACAAACTATGAAATTTTTCTATCGGCAGATGCTCGCTTTCTTTGCTGTTATGCTGACCTTGCTGGTGATCCTGGCAGTTTCTTTCACCCACTCGACGACCAACATGCTTTATCGGCAGACTTGGTCTCAGTTAACGACTGATGCTGACAGCTTAGTAGAAGATTCTATTCAGTATGATATCAGCAAAAGCAGCTTCGAAGGTTTTGCGGCCCAGTCTTTGATGAGCAACGCTAATCTGTTAGCAAAACAGCACGTGCATTTTGCTATTTACAAGCCACAAAAGAACAAGTATTACGCTAGTAGTGAATTTAGTCCCCACATCGGCAAGGACGACTGGCGTCAATTAAAAGCGGGAAAAACCATTCACCGGAAAATCGATTACCCAAAAGTCAATCGGCAAGCCAATGGGGATATTCAAAGTCGAGTCCACCGCAATTTGCCCATGACGGAAATTATTCGTCCCTATTTTGATAATCACCGCTTGATTGCTGTTGTGGCAGCGGGAACTTTTGTTTCGACAATTAACGACAGCAAGCGGCAAATGCTGATTAATTTTATGTGGTCGACCGGACTAGCCTTTCTCTGTGCTTTCTTTCTCGGCTACCTTTTATCGCGTCAGTTGACGGGGCGCCTGACTAAAATGCAGAAAGCGGCGCGCAGTATTGCCCGGGGCGATTATGACGTCCATGTGCCGGTTAAGACGAATGATGAAATTGACGATCTTGGTCGTGATTTTAACCAGATGGCCGCTTCATTGAAAGCCTCTCAAGAAGAGATCCAGAAACAAGAGGAACGTCGTGAACGCTTCATGGCCGACGCCGCTCACGAAATGCGAACACCACTGACGACGATTAACGGCATCCTCGAAGGTTTAGCCTATGACGCAATTCCTGAAGAGGATAAGGCACACAGCATTAAGCTGATGCAAAACGATACGGCCCGGCTTATTCGTCTGGTGAACAATACACTGGATGCAGAAAAGATCCGGACCAACCAGATCGTGCTCAACCGGAAAGAATTTGACGCAACGGCTGAGCTTAAAAACCTTCGCGAACAGCTCAACAAAAAAGCTGCCGCTAAGGATGATAAGCTGCAGATTGATTCGCCACAGATGGTCGTGGTGTACGCGGACTATGATCGCTTTGTTCAGGTGATGTTTAATATCATCACTAACGCAATCCAATTTACGGAGCACGGTTTAATTACCATCAGTGCGAGCCGCTTGGCCCACGGAGCGGAATTTAAAGTGGCCGACACGGGGATCGGAATGAACCAAGATCAGCTCCACCAGATTTGGGATCGCTTCTATAAGGCGGATCGTTCCCGCATGAACACCCAGTACGGGGAATCGGGGATTGGCCTGTCCATTGTTCGTCAGCTGGTTAAATTGCACGGCGGTAAAATTGACGTGCAAAGTCGGCCGGGAAAGGGGAGCACTTTTACGATCTTCTTCCCGGATCGCGATTACGCTCCACAGGGGTCTGCTGAGCTTTCAACGTCAGATCAATAGGCGGTCTTTCCTTGTGAGATCTGCTTTTTGCGAGTATGATGAGTCTATTTGATACTTTTAAAATGAAAGGAAGCCACCTGGATGATCTATTTAATCGCCTTAATTCCAGCATTAGGCTTTGGCCTAGTGCCAATTATTTCAGGTAAAGTCGGTGGTTCCGCCGCTAACCAAATTTTCGGCATTGGTGCCGGAGCCAGCATCATTGGCCTGGTCTCGTTTCTGATTTTCCGGCCTCACGTTGCCTTGATTCCCTTTCTCTTCGCATTGGTTTGTGGTGCGCTCTGGACCATTGGCCAGATTGGTGCTTTTATTTCCTATCAGCGGATCGGAGTTGCTAACACCGTCCCCTTATCGACGACTTTTCAGTTGATTGGCAATTCCATCATCGGGGTGTTGGCTTTTCACGAGTGGCGAACTCCGCGACAGTTGACGATCGGGTTTGTTGCTCTTGCTCTAGTGGTCTTCGGGGCATTGTGTACTTCGGTGACGAACCGGTCTGGTGGTCACCATATCCATATCAGTGACATCCTCTTTCTGTTGGTGACAACGGTCGGCTACTGGGTCTATTCGGCTTTTCCGAAAATTCCAGTGGTCAGACACGTCGACTCAGTCGGGGTCTTTTTGCCAGAGATGTTAGGAATTCTGCTAGGCGCGATTATTTATGAAGCGGCCACGCACCAACTCGGCGCTTTTAAACAAAAGGCTCAGTATACTAACATTTGGAATGGCCTTTCCTGGGGCCTGGCTGCTTTAATTTATATTTTTGCAGCCCGTCAAATTGGCGTGACTCAAGCCTTTGTCTTCACACAGTTAAATGTTATTATCGGTACCCTTGGGGGGATCTTCATCCTTCATGAAGAAAAAACGCGTCTGGAAATGCGTTTTACGGTCATTGGGATCTTTCTGATTATCATCGGTTCTATTATGACCAGTTTTGCTTAATTATTTTCTGTCCAGTTTAGCAACCGGCTTTGTTCCGACTTGTTAAGCTGGATTTTTTTAATTAGCGGCTTGCTTTTCAAAAGATCTTTGTTATACTGTAAGTATAGTTAATAATCATTCTAAATAAGGAGAGGATATTAATGAACTTTATCGATCACGAAATTGATGATTTTCAAACAGCTGCATACCAGGACGGTGAAATTAAGCAAGTCAAGAAAGCAGACCTCTTGGGTCACTGGAGCATTATCTTCTTCTACCCAGAAGACTTCACTTTTGTTTGCCCTACTGAGCTAGAAGCATTACAAGATAATTATAAGGAATTTAAGGATGCAGATGCGGAAGTTTACTCTGTTTCCGAAGATGATGAATACGTACACCAGGCATGGGCAAAAGCTTCTGAAAAGATTGCCAAGATCAAGTACCCAATGCTTTCAGACCGGAACGGCAAGTTAGCTCGTCAGTTTGATGTTTTGGATGAAGAATCAGGGAACGCCTACCGGGCAGTCTTCATCATCGACCCGGATGGCAAGGTACAATCATACACCATCAACAACATGGGCGTTGGCCGTTCAGCCGATGAAATCCTTCGGACCCTGCAGGCCGCAAAGTTTGTTCGTGAACACGGTGATCGGGTTTGCCCAGCAAACTGGAAGCCCGGTGACGACACAATCAAGCCGAACCTGGACCTTGTCGGTAAGCTTTAATTAAATAAATCATGTGTCAATGTTTGGAGGCTGGAAAGAACTTGCTTTTTTCCAGCCTTCGTTTTAGTTAAGCTGGAGGGATTATGATGGCAGAGAAAGAACACATTTATGACGTTGCGATTATCGGTGCGGGTCCAGCAGGGCTTTCGGCAGGGATTTATGCTGGCCGGGCTACCCTTGATACAGTGATTTTAGAAGGCGACAATGTCGGCGGCCAGGTAACGACTACTTCGGTTGTTTACAACTACCCAGCGGTTGAAAAGGTTGACGGAACTGCTCTGATGAACAAGATGCAGCGGCAGGTCGCTGACTTTGGCGTAGAGATCGCTCATGAGCAGGTTGTAAAATTTGACTTTGCCGGCGATGTTAAAAAGCTGACTACCAAAAGCGGGCACGTTTATCAAGCTCGGGCGGTTATCATTGCTACGGGTGCCCACCCGCGCAAGGTCGGCTTCCAGGGTGAAGATGAATTCCGGGGCCGTGGAGTAGCCTATTGTTCGACCTGTGACGGAGAACTCTTCAGTGGCCTGCAGATCTTTGTTGTCGGCGGGGGTTACGCCGCTGCTGAGGAGGCCGACTACTTGACCCGGTTTGGCAAGCACGTCACGGTGTTGGTGCGGGCGGACCGTTTCCACTGTCCTTCCCTGATTGCCGAGCGGGCCATCAATAACCCGAAGGTGTCAGTTAAGTACAACACCGAGTTGGTCAGTGTCAGCGGAGATGATTACATTCAAAGCGCGACATTGATGAACAACAAGAGCGGCGAAAAAACCGTTTACCACGTCGATGAGGGTGACCAGACCTTTGGTGTCTTCGTCTACGTGGGGACAGTTCCAGCAACCAAGTCTCTGAAGGGCCTGGTAGAGATGGACGACCGTGGCTATATTAAGACTGATGAAAACTGTGCTACCAATATTAAAGGGGTCTATGCTGCCGGCGATGTGATGGTCAAACCACTGCGTCAAATCATCACTGCTGCTGCTGACGGCGCAACTGCTGCGACGGCTGCTGAAAAGTACGTTACTGCTCAGAAACAGCGGTTAGGGATCCCGATTCGCGAAGCCAACAAGCAACCAGCTACAACAGTTGGACAAACTTCAAGTGTAGCGACTGAAGAGCAGCCAGCAGCCAAACACGAAGGCAGTTGGCTCAGTGACGACATCGTCAAACAGTTGAAGATTGTCTTTGGTCGTTTAACAAAGGACGTCACCCTGCAACTTCTCGAAAATGATTCTCAGAAGAGTCAGGAGCTGGAAAGCTTCATCGACGAAGTAGCCAGTCACAGCGACAAGCTGAAGGTGACCAAGGGCCAGACCGACGGGGTCGATTATTTACCACAGCTGCGACTCTTAGTTGACGGTCAAGACACCGGTTTGCACTATGCCGGCATTCCAACGGGTCATGAGATGAGTTCGTTAGTGCTTGGCATTTACAACGTCGGCAGTGCTGGCCAGCAAGTTGCCCAGGCACTGGTTGAGCGGATCAAGGCCTTGCCGGAGACGCATATTCAAATCGGGGTATCGCTGACTTGTCATTTCTGTCCCGACGTGGTTGCTGCCTGTCAGCGGATCGCTTCCTTGAACCCTAAGGTGAGTGCGACGATGATTGACCTGGCTGACTATCCCGAGCTGCGGAAGGCTAAAAAGATTATGAGTGTGCCGGCGACGATGATTAATGGCGGCCCAGTGATCTTTGGCAGTCAGAGCTTGGAACAATTGTTGGACGCCTGTGAAAAAGCAACAAAATAAAAGCATTCGGATTTGATGACGAGAACTCGCGAATATTCGCGAGCTCTTTTTTTATGCTCTCTTTAGAAAAAACATATTCTTTTTAAAAGAAAAGAGTTGTCTTTTACTAAAAGAAGGTGTACATTAGTGATGTCGAAAGCGCTTTCGAACAATTGCTAGGAGGTAATGCAACGTGACTGGACGCAAGATGCCAAACGGTTTTTTCTGGGGGAATTCAGTTTCCAGTATGCAGACTGAGGGTGCCTGGAATATTGATGGAAAAGGATTGTCAGTTTATGACGTCCGTCCTGCAACCCCGACGACGACGGATTGGCACGTTGCCATTGATGAATATCATCGTTATGACGAAGACCTAGATTTGATGAAGGACATGAATATGAATATGTACCGGATTCAGATTTCCTGGTCGCGGGTTTGCCCCACAGGGGATGGCGACTTTAATGACAAGGGAATTGCTTTTTACGATCACTTGGTTAACGCGATGATTAAGCGGGGGATCACACCGATGATCTGTCTATATCATTTCGACATGCCGTTGCACCTTGCTGAACAATATAACGGTTTTATGTCGCGTCATGTGATGGATGCCTTTGTCCGTTTCGGTAAGAAGATGGTTGATCATTTTAGCGATCGGGTGAAGTACTGGATCACCTTTAACGAACATAACCTGTATTTCCAGGATGAAGTCTTTAACATTGCAGGCTATCAGAAGGGCGACAAGACGATTTCTGATATGTATACGATTTTCCATCACACCATGCTCGCCCATGCGGAGATTGAGGAGTACGCTCACGAAAAAGTTTCGGACATTCATTTTGGGGGAATGATCGCGTACACACCGGTTTATCCCGCGACTTCGAAGCCAATCGATGTCGCTGCTGCCCGAAAAGTCAATGAATTCGAATACGATAATCTGGCTGAAGCCTTTGTTAATGGTCACTACAGTAACGAGGTGCAGTCATACATTAGCAATAATAAAATTAATTATGACTATCAGGACGGCGACGCGGAAATCTTGGCCAAGATGCATGCTGATTTTTTGGCGTTTAGCTACTATCAATCAACTACTTTAAATGCGGATAAGGTGCCTGCCGATGCTGCTCCTAACCGTTACTTGAATTACGGGATGGAAGCCAACCGTTTTGTTAAGCATACGGAGTGGGGTTGGAATATTGATCCGACTGGTTTTCGCACGATCATCACTCATCTTTACAATCGCTACGGGGTGCCAACCTTCCCGATCGAAAACGGGATTGGGATTCACGAGCAGTGGGATGGCCAGCATCAGATCGAAGATGATGCACGGATCGCTTATCACCGGGAGCACATCAAAGCGATGAAAGACGCAATGTTCATCGATGGTGCCAAAGTCATCGGCTATCTCGGCTGGGGATTGATCGATATTCCTAGTTCGCATGCCGATTTTAACAAGCGTTATGGTGCTGTTTACGTTAATCGGACAAATCATGATCTCCGCGACCTGAAGCGGGTTCCTAAGAAGTCATATTACTGGTTTAAGCAAGTGTTTGCTGATAATGGAGATGAATTATAATGGCTGAAGACACAAGTTCAACGAGCAAGGTTGGGCAATTTGTTAACAACAAAATTTTGCCCCCTGTAATGAAATTTGTTAATACCAAGGCAATCAAAGCCCTGCAAAATGGGATGGTTTATGCTTTGCCATTTATTATCATTGGGTCGGTCTTTCTGATTTTCTCAAACATTCCGGTTCCTGCCATCGCTAAAGTAATGACAGATTCTGGCTGGGCAGCTTTCTTTAGCCAGGCCTACAATGCCACCTTTAATATTCTTTCAATGTGGGCGGTTGTCGGAATTGCTTATGTTTACGTCCAAAACGAAGGCTTTGAGCCGCTACCGGCTGGTTTAACCGCTCTGTCTTCTTTCCTGATGCTGCAGTTTTTGCAGATTGATAACCCGATTAAGACGGCGATGTCCCAAGGTGTGAAGAACACGGCTGGGACAGTTGTGATGAAATCATCCGTGGTTACCGCCAACGTCGACAAGCTGCCGCATGCTTTGCAGACCCTGATGAAGGCACCAGTGACTGGCTGTATCAACATTACCTGGCTTGGCGGTCAGGGGATGGTTGCCACCATCATTATCGGTCTTTTGGTGGGTTGGTCCTACTCTTCAATGCTACGTCATGGTTGGAAGATTTCATTGCCGGAACAGGTTCCGGCTGCAGTTGCAAACCAATTCTCAGCAATGATTCCAGCGGCCGTTGATTTGCTGGCATCGATGTTAATCTTTGCGGTGATCAAGACTTTCCTGCACACCGATATGCTGCAGTTGATTTACAAGTTGCTTGAAATGCCAATGCAGGGGATTTCAGACTCACTTGGCGGGGCGATCGTCATCGGTTTGGCGGTTTCCTTCTTCTGGTTCTTCGGAGTCCATGGTGGCTTGATTGTTGGTGCCATCGCGGGTGCTTTCCTGATTCCAAACACTGCTGCCAACGCTGCCCTTTATCACGCCGGCAAGTTAACCTTGGCTAATGGTGCTCACATTATCACCAACGAATTCTACAACAACTTTATTAACCTGACTGGGTCCGGGATTACGATTGGTTTGGTTGTCTTCACCTTGGTTGCAGCCCGTTCTGCTCAGATGAAGTCCATTGGGAAGTCGGAATTGATTCCGGCGATTTTCAACATCAATGAACCATTCCTGTTCGGGATGCCGATGGTAATGAACCCATTCTTGGCAATTCCATTCTTCCTGACACCATTGATTGTCGCCGTTTCGACTTATGCTGTAATCTACTTCCACATCGTACCGCCGCTGAACGGGGTGGCCGCACCGTGGACGACACCAGCCGTTATCTCTGGATTTTTGATCGGTGGTTGGAAGATGGCAATCTGGCAATTCTGTACACTGGTCATCTCAACTTTGATGTACTGGCCGTTTGCTAAACGCTATGATAATTACCTGTACAAGAAAGAACAGGATAAGCTGGCCGAACAGCAAAAAGGTGACGAAAAGGCTGCTGACTAGTTGATATAAAGGATTTGAAACTGATGCCTGCAGTATAGCTGAAAATGTAATAAAACAATGGTCCCTAACGTTCGGTAAGCCGAATGCTAGAGACCTATTGTTGCTCGTCAGAGTGTAACGCAAAGCGATTAACGGCTTTGAACTAGCCAAAACAGGAGGAGCGGTTATGATGAGGCGACTACTAGTTGTGGATCTTGGTGGGACAGCTATCAAATTGGGCTCGTGGGAGGCCGGCCGCTTAACGAAAATGACGCCGGTTACGACGCCGCAAAATTTGGAAGGCTACTACCAGGTACTGATTGATGCTAAAAAACAGGTTGAAAGTGACGCCGGGCCTGTTGAGGGAGTGGCAATCTCATCACCCGGCGCGGTGGATCAAAGCACCGGCATTATCGGTGGTGCCAGCGCGATCCCATATATTCACAATTTTCCGATTCAACAAGAATTGGAAAAAGGGCTCGGCGTTCCGGTCACAATTGAAAACGATGCTAATTGTGCAGGTCTGGCGGAATGTCAATTTGGTGCCGGCCGTTTTGGGAACAGTATGCTGCTATTAGTAATCGGCAGTGGTATTGGTGGAGCGGTTATCTTTAATAACCATATTTGGCATGGGGCCCACTTGTCAGGTGGTGAATTTGGGTATATGCTGGCCCAACACCCGGCAGACAATGGCTTGACCCTGTCCAATATGTGCTCGCCAGTCGCCATGGCTAAGTCCTTTTCGGCTAAGAAAGGACGAGAATATAGTGGCAAGGCGGTCTTTGATTTAGCTGCTGCCGGTGAAGCAGATGCCCAAGCGGCGGTTAATCTTTTGATCGGCAATCTCGCATCCGTAATCTATAATTTACAATATAGCTTTGACCCTGATAGAATTGTTCTTGGCGGTGGCGTTTCTCGCAATCCGCACTTGCTGCCCTTACTCGAAGCGGCTGAAAAAAAGATTCGCGAGAAAATCACGGCCAACGAATTAAAGCTTAGCGGGGTTAAGTTTAACTTGCTCCGACCAAAGCTTGCCGTAAGCCAATTTCATGCTGATGGCAATTTACTGGGGGCGTTAGTTAATTATTATCAGATGCGTGGCTTATCGGGGGATGAACTAAATCAAATACCGGAAGTCAGATGAGTTGTTATGAAGAAGTACCAATACGTTGCAGAAAAAATCCGCAAGCGGATTGAAGATGGGACTTATCCGCCTAAAAAGCTGATTCCTAACCAAATTGAGCTAGCTAAAGAATTTAACGTCAGTAAAATTACGGTGAAGAATGCCCTCGATCACTTAGCGCGTGCTGGCATGGTTTACAAAAAGTCTGGTTTGGGGACTTATGTTCGTGATGTTTCGGCACTGGTCAGTGCACACGATGCACCAGCTAATGCCTTTAACGGTTTATATCATGATTCTGGCGCACAGCACGTAGCTAGCAAAGTGATCAAGTTTGAGGTTTCTTTTCCTGACGAACACGTTGCCAAGAATTTAGGAATTGCCAAAAACGAGCCAGTTTACGAGATCATTCGATTGCGTTTGCTGGATCAAAAGCCCTTTATTTTGGAGCATACTTTTATGCCGGTGCGCCTGGTGCCGGACTTGACCAATGAAATTTTGCACAAGTCGATCTATCAGTACATCCATCACAAATTGCATTTGCAATTTGGCGGTGCCTACCGGAAAATCCATGCTGCGAAAGCCAGCGATTACGATATTCAGTATCTAGGTGCCAAAAAAGACACTCCGATGCTGGAAATCGAGCAGGTGGTCTGGTTGACGACGGGAAGCAACATCGAATATTCTAAGAGCCGCAACTTGTATAATAGCCGTGGCTATACCGTTGTAGATTTGAACGAAAGCTAATTGCAAAAGAACTTGAGAGAAGAGGAGAATTATCATTATGGCAGAACCATTTTTTCTTAAACCTGTATTTCATGAAAAGATTTGGGGTGGCCGCAAATTAGCGACTGACTTTGGCTACGACTTACCAGACGGAAAAATCGGCGAATGCTGGGCTATCTCCGGTCATCTGCACGGCCCGTCCTTTATTGAGAACGGTCAATTTGCTGGTCAGAAGCTGGCTGACGTCTACGTTCAGCATCCCGACTTGTTCGGCAAACCGACTTCCAAGGTCTTCCCACTTTTGACGAAGATTTTGGATGCGGAAGCGAGCCTCTCCGTTCAAGTGCACCCGGACGACGAATACGCCCTGAAGCACGAGCACGATCTAGGGAAGACCGAATGCTGGTACATCATCAACGCTGAACCAGGTGCTTACCTGACCTATGGGCACACTGCTAAAACCCGGGAACAGCTGAAAGACATGATTGACAACCATGAATGGGACCAGCTTTTGGGCAAGCTGCCAGTCAAGACTGGTGACTTTGTTTACGTGCCAAGTGGGACGATCCACGCCTTGAATAAAGGGATTGAGGCTCTAGAAACCCAGCAAAGTTCCGACACGACCTACCGCTTGTATGACTACGACCGGGTAGATAAGAAGACCGGTAAGAAGCGGGATCTGCACATCAAGCAGTCAATCGATGTAACGACGGTGCCGTTTAAGATGCCGGAATTAAACACTTCGGTCAAGAAAATCGGTAACAACACTGTGACGACCTTTATTGAACCGCCAAAGTCGAAGTTCTTCTCCGTTTACAAGTGGGACGTCAATGACGAATTGACTCTTAAGCGTGGCGACCGGGCATATATGCTGGCCAGCGTCATCACGGGTGAAGGGACGCTGACCATCGACGGGCATGATTATCCATTGCACCGTGGAGTTCACTTCTTAATGCCACATGATGTTGACGAATGGACGCTGAAGGGAAAGATGATGTTGATTGCTTCGACGCCGCACAGTCGGATTTAAGCAAATGAATTTTTAATTAAATAAGATTTTTGATTACGGCATAGTAAGCCAATATCGCACTGAACAGGGCTGTGCAAACGCCTGCGCACAGTTGAAAAAGTTGCCTGTTTTAGATATGATAAGTGCGGTATTGAATTACTATGCCGTTTTTGGAAAGGAAAGTGAAATTAATGGCTAAGGTTTCATTAGACAGTAGTGCTCTGAAGCGGTTCGTCGGCAAACACGAACTGGATCAGATGCAAACGATGGTAAATGCAGTAGACAAGGACTTGCGTAACGGTACTGGTGCCGGCAACGACTTCACTGGCTGGCTGCATTTGCCGACCCAATACGACAAGGATGAATTCGCACGGATCAAGAAGGCTGCTAAGAAGATTCAGTCTGACTCCGAAGTCCTCGTTGTTATCGGGATTGGTGGTTCATACTTGGGTGCACGGATGGCTGTTGACTACCTCCACAACACTTTCTATGAAGCACAAAAGGCTGAAGACCGCAAGGCTCCACTGGTAGTCTTTGCTGGTAACTCCATCAGCTCAACTTACGTTCACGACTTGCTGCAGTTGCTGGGCGACCGCGACTTCTCAATCAACATCATTTCGAAGTCCGGGACGACGACTGAACCATCAATTGCCTTCCGTGTATTCAAGAAGAAGCTGATTGACAAGTACGGCCTGGAAGAAGCTAACAAGCGGATTTACGCTACTACTGACAAGGCTCGTGGTGCCCTGAAGAAGGAAGCCGACGCTAATGGTTACGAAACCTTCGTTATTCCTGACAACATCGGTGGCCGTTACTCAGTCCTGACGCCAGTTGGTCTGTTACCAATCGCAGTTTCTGGCGGGGACATCGACCAATTGATGGCTGGTGCTGCTGATGCCGAAAAGGAACTGGACAACACTGACCTGAACTCGAACCCTGCTTACCAGTATGCTGCTTACCGCAACATCCTTTACCGTAAGGGTTACACTACTGAACTGATTGAAAACTATGAACCAAACCTCAAGAACTTCGCTGAATGGTGGAAGCAATTAGTTGGTGAATCTGGTGGTAAGGACAACAAGGGAATCTTCCCAGCTAGTGCTAACTTTACCACTGACCTGCACTCGTTCGGTCAATACATCCAAGAAGGCCGTCGTAATTTGATTGAAACGGTTCTGAAGCTGGACAAGCCAAACTACGATGTTGAAATCCCAGCTGAAGATGATAACCTTGACGGTTTAGGCTACCTCGAAGGCAAGACGATGGACTTTGCTAACACCAAGGCTTACCAAGCCGTTGTGGCTGCTCACAACGACGGTGGAGTTCCGGTAATGTCAATTCACTTGCCAGACGAAACTGCTCACACCCTGGGTTACGCAATCTACTTCTTTGAAGTAGCAATCGCAATCTCTGGTTACCTGAACGGTGTTAACCCATTCAACCAACCAGGTGTTGAAGCTTACAAGGTTAACATGTTTGGTCTGCTGGGCAAGCCAGGCTACGAAAAGATCGGTGATGCACTTCGCAAGTCCATGAAGGAAAACGAAGACTAATTGCTAACAGATTTAACAAGAAAAGCGACGTCAGTAGGCGCCGCTTTTTTGTTAGGGCAGACTTTGTGTTAAAATGGGTGGCACAAATAGCAAAGGAAACGGGATTTGTTATGAACAATCAATCAGAAGAACAAATTTTACGGCGTGAAGCCAAGAAAATCATGCGACAAGTTATTATTGGCGCTGTGATCACAATTGTGATGGCCATCTTGCAATTCTTGAAAGTCTTACCATTTCTTCAGTACGTGACGGCTTTTTGTGGCCTCTACACCTTAGTGATGGTCGGTACGTGGCTGAATTTGACGCTTAGGATTCATCGTAACTAGAGTCACAACAAGGGGGTAAATGATGCAACGACGAAAGACGGTCCTCTGGACAATCATCGGAATGATTTCATGTACCTTCTGGGGCATTTCGGGATTAGCTGCCAAGGCTTTGTTTAATCTTGATTCCTCAATCAACGCAATCTGGCTATCTCAAGTGCGAATGATCTGCACGGGAATGGTTCTATTGGCTTTTTCTGCTATCATCAAACAACGGCCGCTGGCAATTTGGCGGGAACCCAAAGCCCCCAGCATCTTGATTTTGTATGCCGTCCTCGGAATCGTCCCCGTCCAATTCTGCTACTTCGAGGCGGTGCAACTGGGTAATGCATCGATTGCGACGATTTTGCAGTTTATTGGGCCGTTTTTTATTTTGATCTACCAGGCTTTGTTTGCCCACCAGCCATTGGAACGATTCCAAATCATCAGCGCCCTTGTGGCTTTCTTCGGGGTTGTGCTCCTGGCCACCCGGGGACATTTCAATCAGTTGGCGATTTCCGAGGCGGTTTTATTTTGGGGGCTCTGCTCCGCGCTGGGTGATGCTACCTCTGTTTTAGCGCCGGCCCACTTGATTCGTCGGAACTTGTCATCAGTCGTTGTGACAGGATGGGGGATGCTGATTGCCGGGCTTTTTTTGGTGGTCATTCACCCGGATTTCTCGGTGCATCCTCAGTCATCGATGGCGTGGTGGCTGGTGGCCTTTGTTGTGGTCTTTGGGACGATCTTGCCTTTCCAGCTCTTTAGCAGCGCCTTGCGTTACGTTTCGGCATCAACTGCTGGCTTTTTGGACGCCTTTGAGCCTTTAGCGGCGACGATCGGTTCGGTGATTTTATTTCATCTCCAATTGCAACTGACGGACTGGATAGGGAGCATAATGGTTATTATCGCTGTTCTTTCGTTGAGCTTCATTCCTCAAAAGAAACAAATAAAGAAGCACTAAAATAAAGCGCTGATCCTGTGAATCATCTTCACGCAGGGTCAGCGCTTTATTCTATTGTTGAGGATTATTGGATCCATTGTTGCTGTTCACCGGCGGCTCAGAAACGGTTTGGCTGCCGCTGCCGCTTGCTTTTTGGTTATACAGTTGGTTGACGTGGTCGATGTCCTCTTGCTGAATTGAGTACATTGAACCGGCAGGTTGCATAACGGAAATGTCATTTGTATGTTTGAGGCCAATTGCGTGGCCAAGTTCGTGTTCGGCGGTGTTAACAATCCGATCAGTTCCGTAACCGTATTCGGGGTTGAGCAGATAGCCGGCATTGATCGTGACGTCAGCGTGAACAAAGTAACCCGTCATCGCGTTGCTTTCGACGGTTGTCAGGCCTGCACTGCCGTTAGTTGGATCATTATTTGTGTGGAAGTAGATATCGGCCTTGTTTTTATCATTAGTTTCTTTAAAAGTAAAGGCACCAGTTTCGTTCCACCTTTTGATAGCAGTTTCTGCTGCCTGGTAGAGAGTCTGGTTATCGATGTTGACGTAAATAGTGGCGCTGCGTTTTGGCCAACGTCCGCTGACACCAACTTTGCTTTTGCTTTGCTTGGTGCTCTGCTGACTTGCTGGCTGGCTTTGCTGGTTGGGATTGGTGTTGTTTGTATTTCCTAATCCCAACCGGCCGCGGAGTTGATTGAGTTGAGCCATCAAGACTGTGGCAGTGTTATTGACATTGTTTTGGAAACGGGGAGAATTTTGGTAGCCGTAAATAAAGCCGCCAAAGATCGCCAGGTAGATCAAAAAATGAAGAAAAGATCGATGTCTGATAATGATCGACCTCCTTTAGAATTCTGCTTGTTATTATCTTAATCATCGAAACGACAGCAGTCCAGAAATTTAACTGCCACTAATGGCACGCCTTTTACGAACAGACGTTCTATAAACATGATATAATACTGGCGGGGTGGTTGCAATGATGATGGGACAATCCTCTCTTGCCAAAAAAGAAGCAGCAATCATTAGCGAGCGGGCTTTCCAAAATTTTGAGCATCATCAGCACGTCTGGTATCGTTTGCTGGTCGTTAATGATCAATATAATCAGCAGTACAATTTTTTTCTGGAGTGGCACTATCGAGGCGAGCGATGTCGTTCAGTGCCGCTTCACGTGGTTCAGCACTATGAATTACATTATCTAAAACAGGTGTTGATAAATGTTCAAAATCGCATCGGTTTCTCAATCTTGTTGCGCAATTTTCCGATTATTCAGCGAAATCTATTACAGAAAAGTTAAATAACCGACATAAAATTGACTATTGCGGTTCATTTTGCTACCTTATAGGGAGCTGATTATTTTACAAATCTATAGACAATGAGGGTTGTATACATGGTTAAACATGAAACGCGAGAACAATATCGCGAGCGGATTCAACAAGATATTGACCAGCAAGTCAACCAGACCGAGAGCTACGACGATCAGCCGATAGCTCAACCAAGTCAAACCACAAACGATGGTGGTAACGGCAGCAATAACAACGGTAATAATGGGGGTAACAACTGGCACCCTCACCGAACTGGCGGATGGCTGAAGGCCTTTATCCTCTTAATTATTCTTGTTATTCTCGGAGCTGGTGGAGTTGAATACCACCGGATTCATAGTACGGCAAAGGGAATTTTTGGTGCTAAGAGCGGCAAAATCAACCCCAAGCTGAAACGGGGCGAACCGATTTCGGTCCTTTTGATGGGGACCGATGTTGGGGCGTTGAACCGGGGTAATAAGGGTGGTAACACCGACACGTTGGAATTGATGACAATTAACCCGAAGAAACAACGCATTTCGATGACCAGTATCCCGCGTGACACCCTCGTTCGCGTGAACACCAAGGAGGGAGCTGACTACGTTAAAATCAACGCGGCTTACTCTATTGGCGGTCCCAAACAGACTTGCAAGCAGGTTTCCGAGCTACTGAACGTTCCCGTTAATTACTACGCCGTGATTAACATGGGGGTTTTAAAGAAAGTGGTCAATGCGGTCGGCGGGGTTGATGTTAACAACCCCTTTGCCTTTACCTACGAAGGGCATCACTTTAAGAAGGGTCAGCAACACTTGAATGGTGAACTAGCATTGAAATACTCGCGGATGCGTTATAGCGACCCGAATAATGACTACGGCCGGCAGCGGCGTCAACAGCAAATTATGTCGGACGTCATTACCAAATTTAAGGAGAATGGTTCCGTATCTGCAGTGAATAAGATCTTGGATGCGGTAAAGGATGGGGTTAAGACAAATGTCCCAATTGACAATGTTGCGATCTTATACGCCAACTACCATGCGGCGATGAACAACGTTTCCAAGTATCATTTCCAAGGAAAGGATGCTACCATCGAAGGTGTTTCGTTCCAGATTGCTTCACCAAAGGAGATCAACCGGGTATCGAAATTGGTTCGGAACCAGTTAGGGCTGCCTTACGAAAAGGTTCATAACTACGAAACATGGATGTACCACAAGCAACATGGGTATAACGGGGTTACTAATACTGACTTTGAATTACCTAATGGGGCTGAATATAATGTTCCTGGTAGCGGCGGGCACCACCATAGTTCAACTTCTGGCAGTTCTTCTGCTGATAGTGGCAATGATGATCTCAGTGCTATCAATGTTCAATATTAAGATAAATATTGTTTAAAAGACATGATCCTGGAAAATAACCGGGATCATGTCTTTTTGACGAATTGTCAAACTAAGTGCAACGGTTCTTCAAAAAATATCTCAAACGGTGTTTGATAGTTTAATATTTTTCTA
>NZ_CANDNU010000025.1 GCF_947387495.1 Limosilactobacillus difficilis | reverse complement strand
GATACCTGATGTCACGCCGAATGGCGTTTTTTATTTGCCACCAACTGGGTGGCTAACTTCATTCTATAATCCACCAAAAATAATCAATTTATGAATGGAAAAATAATTTAAAATTAGAAAAGGCATCTGAAAGTTGCGTTTTACTTGTTAAATGAATGCGGTGTTTTGTCATTAATAAGTAATTATTAAATTATTTTGATGCTTTTTTTGGATGTATTGACTTTATATTGGTATTCAATATTTAATTTCTTTAATTTAGAGAGGTTACTTAATTATGAAACGAGATTATTTTATTGACGCTGCGATGGTGTCTGACGATGCAAAGAATATTCGTATAGCTTTATCTTACGGAAATGATAGCTATGGAGATTATGTTTTTACTTCACCGGCTGTCGATAGTGAAGGGAACCTTGCTGTTGATGATGAGGGCAAATATTTTTTTACTCATTTTTATCCTATTGATATCGAAACGTTTAATTTATTAATAAAAGCTATTGGTAGATATCCTGAAACAATGAGCAGGAATTGTGGCAATAAATTCCCAATTAATATGAATATTTTAAAAACAATGATCCAACGCTACGAAGCAGATAAAGACACACACCAACTGTTTCTGATTTGCCAGTCTGACCATATGGCTTTTTCTGCTGATTTAAACTCTTTTTTAGTAAATGATTTGAAACTGCAAGTATCCAAATCAAAGAAAGCCGCTAAAGTATCCAAATTAAAGAATGATCCTAAAGATTCTTCTATCTATGTTGGGAGTACAGAAGCCTATGATAAGTTAAACTCACTTATTGGACTCAAAACAGTTAAACAACAGGTTAAAAGCTTCATCAATACTGCTAACTATAGCAAAAAAAGGAAGCAGAATGGTTTTAAAGGAATTTCATATTCTTACCATTCACTTTTTGCTGGGAATCCTGGAACTGGCAAAACTACGGTAGCACGACTTGTTGGAAGAATAATGTATGAGCAAGGTATTCTTCCAGAAAATAAATTTAAAGAGGTCGATAGAGGGGGACTTGTTGCTGATTATGCAGGGCAGACTACTACTAAGACAATGAGTGTTTTGAAAGAGGCAACGGGTGGAGTTTTATTTATAGATGAAGCATATTCATTGATTAGTGGCAATGATGACCAATTTGGGCGAGAAGCACTTGATACAATTATGAAATATATGGAAGACCATCGAGATAATTTGATGGTAATCTTTGCCGGCTATACTAAGGACTTAGAGAAATTGATGCAGGCAAATGCGGGTATGAAGTCGCGAATTCCTAATGTCTTTACGTTTACGGACTATAGTCCTGAGGAAATTGTTCAAATTGGTAAATTGGAACTTAAGAATCAAGAATTTAGTTTTGAAAACAATGAAGTTGAACGGCTTTATGAGGATTCTATAAAGAATTTATATAAGCATGAAAGTGATGGCAGCAATGGTCGATGGATTCGTGATGAAAATCAAAAGCTGATTCAAACAATTAGTTCAACAGATAATCATTCTTTCAGTAAGATTAATGAAACGGATATAAAGACGGCGTTTTTGAGCACGAAACATAATGGTTCTTCTGTCTATGTAGGTAGTACAGAAGCC
The DNA here is from genome assembly GCF_947387495.1 of Limosilactobacillus difficilis. GTDB lineage: Bacteria > Bacillota > Bacilli > Lactobacillales > Lactobacillaceae > Limosilactobacillus > Limosilactobacillus difficilis. The sequence continues at coordinate 25,382 of NZ_CANDNU010000025.1, read as the reverse complement.
TATGAAAAGCTAAATTCACTCATTGGCCTCAAAACAGTTAAAATGCAGGTAAAAAATTTTATTAATACCGCTAATTATAGTAAGAAAAGGGAACAAAATGGTCTTAAGGGAATTTCGTATTCTTACCATTCACTTTTTGCTGGAAATCCTGGAACTGGTAAAACTACAGTTGCACGTCTTGTTGGAAGAATAATGTATGAACAAGCTATTCTTCCAGACAATAAATTTAAAGAAGTAGATAGGGGAGGACTGGTTGGACAATATATGGGACAAACCACCGCTAAAACAATGAATGTTTTGAAGGAAGCGACGGGTGGGGTCTTATTTATAGATGAAGCGTATTCGTTAATTAGTGGTGAAAATGACCAATATGGGCAAGAAGCATTGGACACGATCATGAAATATATGGAAGACCATCGGAATAATTTGATGGTAATTTTTGCAGGATATACCAAAGATCTTGAGAAATTGATGCAGGCAAATGCGGGTATGAAGTCGCGAATTCCTAATATCTTTACGTTTACGGACTATAGCCCTGAGGAAATTGTTCGAATTGGTAAGTTGGAACTCAAGAATCAAGAGTTAAACTTTGAAAACAATGAAACCGAAAGACTTTACGAGAATTCTATAAGAGATTTGTATATACATGAAAATGATGGCAGCAATGGTCGATGGATTCGTGATGAAAATCAAAAGTTGATTCAAACGATCAGCTCAACAGATAATCACTCTTTCAGCAAAATAAATGAAGTGGATATAAGTAAGGCTTTTAGCTAGCGAAAACATTTTTAGGCCATGCTAAAATAATTTTGGGGTAAAAGCAAATGAAGTGCAAAAATTGTGGTCACAACCTATTGAAAGGTGAAACTTTTTGTCCTAATTGTGGAGCCAAAGCATTTGATAATAACGAAGATATCAAGGCTAATATAAAGGACGCGTTAGGTGCAAACAAAATAGAAAATGATGATAACGTTTCACTGGATGATGGTGAGCCAAAAAGCCATCATTGGATGCGTAATATTATAATAGTTTTAGCCATTGTTTTAGTTGGCATACCTATTTATCATAATAGTTATATAGGCCAAAAAATTGCAGCTAGCAAAATTGTTAGGAAATCTATCCCAGCTCAATATGCATCGGTTCAAATGGATTCTGGCAATGGTTCGCTAATTATTAAATTAAATAGTGATGGGGATAAAGAAGCTGAAAGTGAATTGAATAAATTAATAAGTAATTATTCTGATGGGAATACAAGTCTAGAGAATGCAACAGGGACTATTGCAGATTCGGTTGCTAATAACCCAGTACTTTCAAAGCACTATAACACTGTGGCTTTAGAAGCTTCTGGAGGCAAAACGTTATATGTTTTTAAAAATAATCGATTAACATATAGCATTCAGAAAACAGATCAATTTCAGGAAGCACTTTTAAAACATGCAGGTGAAGAATTTCTCAAGGAATTGTTATCCTTATAATCTAAGAAAGGGAGAATGGTGTTGAAAAAATATTGTGTTAATTGTGGTGCGGAGTTAGATGAAGATGTAAAATTTTGTCCCAAATGTGGTGCAAAACAACCAGAAAACACTAAAAAAGGAGATGATACAAAAAAATCATCTGATTCAAAAGACATCGATGAGCTAAAAAACAATATTACATCATCAATTGGTAATGTTTCAGATAGTAATGCTGAGACATCGTTTGGTGATAACTCTGACAATAAGGAATCAGATAGGGGACCAGCTAATGGACAGGATATTAATATACATTCAAAAACTATTGATCTGCCTGACGAAAATAATTATGGTATTACTAGTGGGCCCTACAATGGGAGTGGTGCTCCGGGAATTTGGAACACTTATTCAAAAATTCGGGATAGAGATGTTTTTCATTTATCTCAGTGTATGGGGTTAGCAGATTATGTTTATTACACTATAGATCTTATTTTCACTATTTTTATTTGCAATAAAATTTCAAATATCATGGAAGATGAAATTTTAGATTTTATACTTGGAGTACTTGTTTTGATAACACTTGTTGAAATATTATGTATTTCAATTCAAAGAGTGCATGATACTGGTCACGAAGGTTGGAAGTTTATTTACATATTCTCTCCAACTGATTGGAGTTGCAAAGTATGGCCTCGATATGATTATTCTAAAATGAAATAAGCACTGTACCCTGTTTAGTTGACTTTCCCAAGCAGTCGGGAGAGTGTCAGATCATCTTTGTAACCAGATATATTGATTAAAATAGCTTTGCCTATGCCGACTAAATTAAACCGTAATCGCCATTGTTAAATCCTCCTAAATTGTGAATATCCATGTTTTAGCATGCTAATGCGGGGTATCGATTAAATCCGGCAGATGTTTTTATATGATGAGAGTGGTGGAATATTAATGATGAAAAAGAATTTTTGGTATCGGTGTGCTAATAAACTGCACGCTGCTTTTATGGCTTATCTCAGTATCTTTGCTGGGGAAGACCGCTTTATCCGGCATCCCAAAGAAAAGGGGGAGGCAGTGATTAAGGAACAGCAACGCTATGGTAATGATGACGGTTACAAAAAATAAGAAATATCCGGGAAAACCGGGTATTTTTTATTTTATTCATTCTAAATTGCGTTATAATAATTTTGTGTTCTTATATAAGCTTAGAATATTCTCAAATATTGAATATTCCAAATTGAACGGATAATAAAGCAATGGAGGAATCATCAAATGGCAAAGCTAGAAGTCAAAGACCTACACGTGGCGGTAACGGACGAGGAAAAACACCAGACCAAAGAGATTTTAAAAGGTGTTAATTTAACGATGCAAACTGGTGAAATCCACGCGATCATGGGGCCAAACGGAACTGGGAAATCCACTCTTTCCCAAACCATCATGGGCAATCCGAACTACCACATCACCCAGGGTGATATTTTGCTGAACGGGCAGAGTTTGAAGGGGATGCCGGTTGATGAACGTGCCCGTCGCGGTCTTTTTCTGGCGATGCAATATCCTTCCGAAATTCAGGGGGTAACCAATGCCGAATTTTTGCGGGCAGCGATCAATGCACGGCGGCCTAAGGATAACCAGATTTCGGTGATGGACTTCATCAAGGAATTAAACAAGAATCTGGAATTATTGGACATGAGTGATGAGATGACGGAACGCTACTTGAACGAAGGTTTCTCCGGTGGTGAAAAGAAACGTAACGAAATTCTGCAATTGCTGATGATCAAGCCATCCTTTGCTATTCTTGACGAAATTGACTCTGGATTGGACATCGATGCCTTAAAGGTTGTGGCTAAGGGGGTTAACTCCATGCGGGGTGATAGCTTTGGTTCCTTAATCATTACCCACTACCAACGTTTGCTGAATTACATTATTCCGGACACGGTTCACGTGATGATGGACGGGCGTCTGGTTGCGCAGGGTGGCCCAGAATTAGCTAAGAAACTGGAAAAGGAAGGCTACGCCGGCTTGCGTGATGAACTCGGCCTGAAAGTCAAGCTCACCGACGATGAGGACTAAGGGGGTTCACTATGACGGTAGAAATTGATAATCTCACGTCCCAGATTCAGATGGCCGCCGGAAAGGCGGGCGAGCCGACTTCGTTTACTCAGAAGCGGCTAAGCGCCTTAAAGTTAATGAATCAGTTGGCAATGCCACGAATGCAGGAATTTTCCTATAAGGGGTGGCCAATTATGCCGGCGGATGGACAGCTGAGCCTGAACTTTCCACAGGCGAGTGATCAAGTGGTTCAGGCTGCTCAAACCAACCAACCTGACAAACCGTATTTCTATGGTTTTGCCGGTACTCAGTTGGTTAGCACCAATCATGGTGATCAGCTGAAAAAAGCAGGCGTCTTTTGTGGCAGTTTAGCCCAGGCGGAAAAAGAACAAGCCGCAATCGTGGATAAGTACTTTATGTCGGTGGTTAAGCCTGATGAAGATCGACTGACAGCCTACCATGCGGCCTTCGTCAACGGGGGTGCGGTGGTTTACGTTCCCCGTGGAGTCGAAGTTAAGGAGCCGATTGAACTGCGGCTCGTTCAGGATAGTACTGCCGCTGACCAGCCGCTGGTCTTCCACCTATTGATCGTTGCCGCTCCAGGTGCCAGATTCAGCGTAATGCAACATTTGATGACGGTCGGTGATCAGGCCAATAGCGCTAATATCATCGTTGAAGTGGTTGCCCAGGAAGACAGTGAGGTCCACTTCTCAGCACTGGATGAAATGTCGGCTAAGACTACCGTTTACCATAGCCGGCGGGCTCACCTGGACGCTCATGCCAACGTTGAATGGGCGGTCGGCTTGATGAACGACGGCAACACACTGGGCGACTTGGATTCTGAGTTGCTCGGAGAAGGTGCCAAAGCCGATTCTAAGCTGATTGCCATCACTGCCAAACAGCAGCATGTCGGCATCAACAACCGGGTGACAAATCGCGGTTTGCATACCACCGGTTTGATTAATCAGCGAGGGGTTGTGCTGGACAGCTCTGAATTAATCTTCAACGGGATCGGCCAGATCGTTCACGGAGCGCACGGCTCCAATGCTGAACAGCAAAACCGGCTTCTTATGATGGGTAAAGAGGCCCGGGGGGATGCTAACCCGATTCTGCTAATTGATGAAAACGATGTCGACGCTGGGCATGCGGCCAGTGTCGGCCAAGTGGATGAAAATCAGATGTATTATCTCTTGAGTCGGGGGATTCCAGAACCGATTGCTCAGCGGATGGTAATTCGGGGCTTTCTGAGTGCTGTTTTGACGGTAATGCCAACCCAAGAACTAAAGGATAAGATGTTGGCCATTTTGGAAAGGAAGTTGGGCCATGAGTAAGTTTGATGATTTACGTGCTGATTTTCCGATCTTAGATCAGAAGGTAAACGGCGAACGGCTGGCCTACTTGGATAATGCTGCCACGGCTCAGCGTCCTCAACCGGTTTTAGATGAGTTGATCCGCTTTTACCAGAACGATAATGCTAACGTTCACCGGGGCGTTCACACCCTGGCTAATCGAGCTACCCGGGAATACGAAGCGGCCCGGCGCAAGGTTCAACACTTTATCAATGCTAAAGAAGCTGAAGAAGTTGTCTTCACTAAAGGAACGACGGATGGTTTAAACCTCATCTGCTCAACTTACGGTGAAGAACACATCCACGCCGGTGACGAAATTGTCGTTTCAATTGCCGAACATCACAGTAATCTGGTGCCCTGGCAGCAGCTGGCAATCAAGAAACATGCTGTTTTGAAATACATTGAGTTAACTGCTGACGGCGAACTGGATATGGAAGACGCTAAGAATAAGATCACTGATAAAACCAAAATCGTGTCGGTGACCCATGCTTCTAACGTCCTCGGCATTATTACGCCACTAAAGGAACTGGCTGCTTTGGCGCATGAACACGGGGCCATCTTTATCGGCGATGGGGCCCAGGCGGCGCCACACACAAAGGTCGACGTGCAGGACTTGGATGTCGATTTTTATGCCTTCTCAGGTCACAAGATGATGAGCCCGATGGGAATCGGTGTTCTCTATGGCAAACGCCAGCTCCTCGATGAAATGACGCCGTACCAGTATGGTGGTGAAATGATCAGCGACGTTACCCGCGAACGGACCATTTTTGCGGAGACGCCTTATAAGTTTGAGGCTGGAACGCAAAATGTTGCCGGGGCAATCGGTCTGGGTAAGGCAATTGACTACCTGGAAGGTCTTGGAATGGACCGGGTTCAGGAACATGAGCAAAAGCTGGTTGATTACGTTCTACCAAAATTGGAAGCAATTGATCACTTACAAGTGTATGGACCACAAGATCCAGCTAAGCACAGCGGAGTCATCGCCTTTAACCTGGAAGGCCTGCACCCGCACGATCTCGCAACAGCGCTCGACATGGATGGCGTCGCAGTCCGAGCCGGCCACCACTGTGCTGAACCATTGATGCAGGACCTGGGTGTGACGGCGACGGCACGGGCCAGCTTCTACCTGTACAACAACCGAGAAGACGCGGACCAATTAGTTGATGCGATCAAAGATGCAAAGGAGTTTTTCAAAATTGGCACTGTCAAAGCTAAATAATTTATACCGGGCAGTGATTTTGGATGCTGCCCAGAATCCCCACCACAAAGGGGAGATTAAAGGGGCAACCAACAAGATGACCCTCCATAACCCCACTTGTGGGGATACGGTCAACCTGCAGCTTAAAGTTGATTCCGGGGGGAAGATCGCTGACGTCGGTTTTACTGGCGATGGTTGTACAATTTCCCAGGCATCAGCCAGCATGATGTCTGATGCGGTGCTCGGCAAGAGCCGGGAAGAGGCACTGGAAATGGCCAAGATTTTTTCTGATGAGGCGATCGGCAAGAAGCATTCGGCCGACGAACTCGCCAAGTTAGGGGATGCCCAAGCCCTTACAAGTATCATGCAGTTTCCGGCGCGAATTAAATGTGCTACCCTTTCCTGGTGGGCGTTGACGCGGGCACTGGAAAAAGACGGCAGTGATGATTCAGCAAGCAGCCAGACAAAGGAGTAAACTCATGAGTGAAAAAGCGTCAGATATTGTTCAAGATAAGGACTACGAATACGGTTTTCATGATGATGTCAAGCCGGAGTATTCGACCGGTCGGGGTCTAACGGAAAAGACCGTCCGTGAAATTTCGGCCGCCAAGCACGAGCCGCAGTGGATGCTTGATTTTCGTCTGAAGTCATACCAGATTTATAAAAAGATGCCAATGCCAAAGTTTGGGCCGGATTTATCGGATCTCAACCTCAAGGACATGCTCTATTTTCAACGGATGACGGACAAGAAGTATCGTGATTGGAAGGATGTTCCAGAAGACTTAAAGAAGACCTTTGACCGGCTTGGGGTACCTCAGGCTGAGCGGAAATACCTGGCTGGTTCATCGGCTCAGTACGAGTCCGAAGTAGTTTACCATAATATGAAGCAGCAGTTTGATAAGCTCGGGATTATCTTTACCGACACCGACACGGCATTGAAAAAGTATCCGAAACTGTTCAAGAAATGGTTTGGCAAGCTGGTGCACCCAAACGACAACAAATTCGCTGCCTTAAACGGGGCGGTTTGGTCCGGTGGCTCATTTATCTACGTTCCTAAGGGTGTTAAATGCAAAACCCCAATTCAGTCTTACTTCCGTTTGAACGCGGAAAATTCTGGTCAGTTTGAACGAACCCTGATCATTGTTGACGAGGGCGCCAGCGTGGATTATGTCGAAGGTTGCACCGCCCCAAACTATTCCAGCGATTCACTGCACGCGGCTGTTGTGGAAGTCAACGTGGAAAAGAACGCCTACTGTCGTTACACGACGATTCAAAACTGGTCTGATAATGTCTACAGTCTGGAAACCAAACGGGCAGCAGCCCAGGAAAACGCCACGATGGAATGGGTCGACGGCAATCTCGGTTCCAAAGTGACGATGAAGTACCCAAGCGTCTACCTAGACGGGAAGAATGCCCGGGGGACGATGCTCTCGATTGCGGTTGCGTCGAACGGGATTCATCAAGATTCCGGTGCCCGGATGATTCACAACGCCCCGAACACTAGCAGCTCAATTGTTTCCAAGTCGATCGCCAAGAGTGGTGGCTCGACGGACTATCGTGGTCAGGTGCATTTTACCGAAAAAGCCGATGGTTCCAAGGCCCATGTCGAATGTGATACGATTATTATGGATGACAAGTCCAGTTCTGATACGATTCCGTACAACGAGGTGAATAACGCTAACGTTGCGATGGAACACGAAGCCCGGGTTTCCAAGATTTCGGAAGAAAAACTTTACTACCTGATGAGTCGGGGCATCTCAGAAGAAAAGGCCACTCAGATGATCGTGATGGGCTTCGTTGAACCGTTTACAAAGAAGTTACCGATGGAATACGCGGTTGAACTGAACCGTTTGATCAGCTTTGAAATGGAAGGATCAATCGGTTAAGGAGGCATATAATGGCAGAAGAAAAGAAGACAGACAATGCTAAGCACATTGACAACGCCAAGTTGGAAGACCAGGTTGAAGATGCCCTGGAACAGGTCATCGATCCGGAGCTGGGTATCGACTTGGTCAACCTTGGCTTAATTTACGGCATTGACGTCGAAGATGACGGGGTTTGTACGGTGACGATGACCCTGACGACGATGGGCTGCCCGATTGGTGATCTCCTGGACCAGGCCATCAAGCGGGCGGTCAAGAGTGTCGATGGGGTGACGGATTGCAAGATTAACCTTGTCTGGGAACCAGCCTGGAGCATCGACCGGATGTCCAAGTTTGCCAAGATCTCGCTCGGGATTCACATGTAAGAGGTGAGAGCGATGATCGACACCCAAAAGTTCGTCGACCGCCGCAAAGAACTCGGTCTGTCACAAGTCAAGCTGTGTCAAGGGATCTGCACCCAATCGACCCTGTCTAAATTGGAAAATAACGAGCAAATTCCTTCCGTGGGGATTCTTAGCCAGTTGTGTCAGCGGCTCGGACTCAGCATCGATAGCCTGGAGACGGGGCAAAAACATCCTGCGTCAGGCAATAAAAAAGACTTTGAAGAGGTTGTTTCTGACTTGGCAATTGAAAAATACCCAGCGGCTTTGCAATTGCTGCAGCAGATGCGGACGGACCAGTTAACTAATGACCAGTTGCGGGCTAATTATCATGGCCTGCGGGCTCTGGCTCTCGCCATGACCAATCAGCCATGGTCCGCCGTTGTCGTAGCTAGCGCTAAGGTGTTGGATGAATTTGACGAATCCCACCAAAACCTTAGTTCATTTCTCGCTTATCTTGCGCTGGGAATTTGTTTGTCGCGCCGAGGGGAGATTAAGGGGGCCTGTTTCTTTTACCAAAAGATTAGCGATCGGTTGAAGAAGCATCTAAATCATTCTTTGCGCAATCTTCCGCCGATGGATTACGGTTTGCTTCAATTGTTGACCTTGGAATTAGCGCAATTCGCTAACGTTCAGGGTCACTACCAGGAAAGTGATCAGTGGCTGAGCAAATTGTTAACCCTGTGTAGCGATAGAAATTCAACTGCTTGCATGCCACGGGCCAAGCTGTTGGCAGCTAAGAACGCGATCGCTGAAGGTCAGCGTTCTTGGCAGGTTCGGGAGCTACTTCAGGATGCGATTGCTTTTGCCCGCTTGAATCATAATTCGACCATCGAGGTGCAAGCAGCGGCGTTGATGAAGAATTCGGTTACCGGTAGTTCAGAGGAAAATAAGTCACAAAAAAATAAATAATAAGACTTAAAGACTGCCACAGCGGTTCTCGAGTGAGGATCGATGTGACAGTCTTTTATTGTAAAATTTCAAGCTGTTGATAAACTTCGATGGGGCTTTTGACGTCGAGAGGCTTTCTTGATTATTATGGTAGGCAGGAGTGATTAATGATGACATTTTATTCTGTGAGCTATTTAACCGCCCATCAACAAATGAATCAGTTGTTCAATTATCTTGCGATGGCGATTTTTGTATTATTGGTGATCATTACAAGCGTACTCTACTATCGCCATCGTTTGATAACCCGCTATCGTGACTTGGGAATTATTTTCTTCTTGCTATTATTATTAACGATCGGTATGCAAGTGACCAAGATCGAAAGGAATAATACCCAGCAGGCCCAGACAGCTGAAATGATTCCATTTATGAAATCAGTCGCACGAGATCACGGGGTTGCAACTGAGGACGTCAGTGTGAATTCTACGACATTAGATGACGGCATTATCGTGCGAATTAAGCGAGCCGATTATCGGGTTAACTTAAGCCCTAATCATGATAATTATACTTTGACTCGCGCACATGTAGTAAACCATCAGGTAAACTTATTGAAATAGGTGAGATGCAATGGGATTTTATACTTTAATCACAGTTAAATTTATTCTGGGGATGGCCTGCTTAATTTTGCAAATTAATATTTTGGGCAAAGGCAATTTAGCCCCGAAAAGTGCGATTGACCAGGTTCAAAATTACGTGCTTGGGGGAATCATCGGCGGTATTATTTACAATAGTGACATCTCAGTTCTTGAATTCATGATGGTTTTGCTTATTTGGACGTTAATTGTCTTTGTGCTCAAATTTGCTAAAGACAACAATCGCTGGATTAGACAAGTGATTGATGGGCAGCCACGTTTATTAATTCAAAATGGTCATTTACTTGTCAGCAATTGTATGCGAGCAGGTATCACTGCTAACGAGTTGATGTTTCGCCTTCGTAGTCATGGTATCTATGAGGTGCGGCAAGTTAAAAGTGGAATTTTAGAACAGAATGGCCAATTGGTAGTGATTGAAAATGATGAGGACAATGTCCGTTTCCCCCTAATCAATGATGGGCAACTGAATACGGACGTGTTAGACCTGATTCACCACGATAAGAATTGGGTGCTGGAGCAAATTCATCAAGCAGGTTACCAAGACATCACTGACATTTATCTTGGGGAATATGTCCAGGGGCGTTTAAGGTTGACGCCGTACCCGCAAATTTAACGTAAAAAGGCAACCAGTGCCGCAGAGCTGCTGGTTGCCTTAATAGTTTTAAGAGTAGAAAAGCTTTTAGAGGTCGTTGACCACCACGTAAGTCATATCCAAGGGACCGTGGACCCCTACGACCAATACCATTTCGATATCACCAGAGTTGGAAGGACCGGTGATAAAGTTAATGTTTGACGTCTTCAAACGGCCCGCCTTAATGTCGGCGTCGTAATGATCCATGGCCTGGGTGGAGCGGGCGACGATGCGACTTTTAGGGATAATACTGAGGTAGTGCTGAGGCAGAAAGTTGAAAGCCCGTCCTTGACCGGGACGAGTAGCGACAGTGATTGTCCCGGATTCAGCAAGCAGATAGTCAGCAAAACCGATCGCAACATCGGCTTTTTCAGCCCGGTCAAGGTTCTCAGCCCGGGTAGCATCAGGTTGCCAGAGCATGGCTGATGACTGGTGATCATTGAACCAATTAGCAAGCGCAAAATGTTGCCACTGGTCGGTTGTCGGTAGCAGCAGATTTTGAGTGTGTTTAGCATCAAGGTACTGGTTTAAAACGTCAGCCAAGCCATCTTTAGTCGTTGTCCGGAAATCGACGTGGACAGCGGTACTGTTTTTTTCGGCAATGTCTAACAGTTCATCCTGGCTATGACCAGCCAGAGTGGTGTGGGGCAGGTCATTAATCGGCTTAAAAGGATGGTCCTTTAGTTGATGACGGGGTCGACCTGACTTTTGTGCTAGGTGGTTGAGGAAGGCTTCGCGATTGGCTTTTCCCATTTGTAATTTTTCCATCTTAAATGTCCTCCTTATTTAAGTGGCTGGGGATGTGCAACGGCTTTGACAGGGGTGTGTTTGCCAAACCAACTGCGGAAGTTCTGATGTTTCTTGGAGACATTTGGCAAGTCCCGAAGATCGGTCCAGCCGAGCATCAGTTTTGGCAGTGGTGGGTTGACTTTGCCAACGCGTCCCTGTTGATAAAGGAAACCGGAAACAGTGTTTGCTGGCTTCTTGGTCGTCAGCACATTGAGGCCGACATGACCAAAGCGCAGTACTGACTTGAAGAGGAACGGTGAACCGGTACCCACGCCGATGATCTTCATGATTTGATTGGTGAAGGTGTGGTCGGTATGGATCTTGTCCATCATAATCCGCCGGTGTTCGATCAAGAGATGGTGAAGCGGAATCTTAACTGGGCAGGTTTCGGTACATGCGGCGCAGAGACTGGAAGCAAATGGCAGGTCGCCGAACTTTTCATAGCCGTCCAAGATAGGAGATAAGACAGCGCCGATTGGACCAGGATAAATCGAGCCATAGCCGTGACCACCAATGTGCCGGTAAATTGGGCAGACGTTGAGGCAGGCACCGCAACGGATACATTGCAGAACAGGTTCAAAGACGGTTCCTAAGGCCTTGGAACGGCCGTTATCAACGATTACGACGTAGAAATCGTCCGGTCCATCACTTTCGCCATCTTGCTTCTTCCCGCAGAAAGTGCAATAAGAGGTGAGCTTTTGGCCCACCGCGGAACGCGAAAGCATATTGTCGAGCGTTTCGGCTTCTTTTAGTGATGGGACGATTCGTTCCATCCCCATCACGACCACTTGGGTCTTTGGGATAGCCATACATAAGTCGGCGTTCCCTTCGTTGGTGACGAGGTTGATCATGCCGTTATCGGCAATGGCAAAGTTGCAACCAGTAATACCCAGGTCGGCATGAATGAACTTGTTACGCAGGTATTTGCGAGCAAATTTAGCCATCGTGCTTGGATCGTTGTCCCCCTTGTAACCAAGCTTTTGGAAGATCTTTTGGATCTGGGTCCGGTTCTTGTGGAGCGTTGGAAAGACAATGTGGGTGGGTTCGTCCCAGTCGTCTTCTTGCAAAATGAATTCGGCTAGGTCGGTTTCCATTAATGAAACACCAGGAATGCTCAATAATTGCTTATTCAGGCCAATTTCAGCCGTCACCATCGACTTGGATTTAACAATATTTTTAGCCTTCTTTTCAACGGCCACTTGGCGGATGAAAGCAGCAGCTTCTTTGTCATCCTTGGCAAAGAAAACATGGCCGCCTTGCTTCTCCACATTATCAGCAAATTCTTCCAGGTAGTCGGGCAGGTAGCGGACGGTTTCTTTACGGATCTGTTCACCGAGTTCCCGCCACTGTTGCCAGTGGCCAAGCTGTGCTCGCGCATCTTCTCGTTTGATCAGCTGGGCATCTTGGGCCTTTGCGACAGAGCCCTGCATAAATTTATCTTTTTTAGCTTCCTCGACCCGTTCAAGGAAGGGCTTTTCGGTAGTTTGTAGTCCCATTCTGATTCCTCCCTTAAATAGCAGCTTTGTCAACATCCTTCACGAACTTGATCCGCGAAGGGTCAACGTTGTGATTTAAAACATTAGCCAGATGCATAACGTTCATCTTAATTCCTCGCCGGTTCATCCGACCGCCGATATTCATTAAGCAGGCTGGGTCACAGCTGATCAGAGTCTGTGCCCCGGTGCTGACGATGCTGTCGACTTTTTCGTCGACCATTGGCTGCGATAGTGTCGGTTCCTTGGCCGAGAACATCCCACCAAAACCGCAGCACTTTTCAACGTGCGGCAATGGCTTTAGGTCAAGTCCTTTGACATGTTTGAGCAGGATGTATGGTGTTTCCGCTTCACCGAGCAGTCGGGTCATATGGCAGGAGCGGTGGTAAGTGGCCACTGTGTCCAGCTGGGCCCCAGCATCGACAACCCCAAGGACCCGGTAAAGGAATTGCGAAAATTCATATGACTTCGCCGCTAATTCCTTTGCCTTTTCCGCATATTCGGGATCATCTTTTAACATAAATTGGTATTCATGAAGCATGGCGACGCAAGATCCTGCCGGACCCACAATATAATCAGAACCGTTCGCTAATAGGGTGTCGATTTCGTTGTGGATGGTTTTGATGGATTCTTTTTCATAGCCACTGTTGTAGGTTGGCTGTCCACAACAGATTTGATTTGTGGGCACGTCACAATCACAGCCAAAGCGTTCCAGCACTTCGACCATGTCCTCAGCAACCTGTGGGAAGAAAAGATCAACGACGCATGTATCGAAGATTGTAACTTTCACTTTATTTGCCCCTCCTTAACAGTCGATAAAGTAATTACAGTATTAGAATAGCATGAAATAGATGGGTAGACAACCATATTCCAATTATTCTTAGAATTATTATAAAGTTGAATATCAAAGGGGTATTTGCAGGCAAGTGCGGCTATATCAATATCTTCCTGGCAAGCAAGTTGCTGATTTTTAGCCTTTTCTTGATTCAATTATCTAAAAAACAGAATTGGGCAAATTTGTTATCATTTGATTAAGCAGTGACTTGTGCAGCATTAATAATCTCTTGATGAATTGCTTTCTTCATAAAGATTGTGCTGCTTGGTGTCAACGGGAGCGCAATTTTGTAGGATATTTCAATTTTACTGGTGATCGATCGTGCTTCTCCTTTGTTATCGGCTGGGAGAAGGTGACTGCCCCTGAGAAAGCAGACTAGGTATGTTACAATATGTTGAAAATGCATAATGGAGTGAACAAATTGAAATTACCAGCAGCTTTTATGGAAAAGTATCGTCATTTGATGGGGACGACAGAAGCTGATGAATTGTTCAAAGCTATGGCAGGTCAGGCGGTTAATGGCTGGCGGGCTAACCCTTTGAAGCCAGGTTTACCGGCAATAGCGGCTAGCAGTCAACCAGTTTTAGGCATCGCCAACGCCTACTATGGAAAAGTCGATGGCCGTTTATTAGATCACGTTACTGGATGGGTATATAGTCAAGAGCCATCGGCGATGAATGTGGCCCGCGTTTTTGGGGCACGACCTGGTGAAAGGGTGCTGGACTTGTGTGCTGCACCGGGTGGCAAATCAACCCAAATTGTTGCGATGATGGCTAATCAGGGCCTGCTGGTGGCTAACGAAATTTTTACCAAGCGGGCTAAAATCTTGGCGGCAAATTTGGAGCGCTGGGGTGCTAGAAATACCATCGTTAGTAATGAGTCGCCGGACCAATTAGAAAAGTTCTTTCCCGCCTTTTTTGACCGAATTTTGGTAGACGCTCCTTGTTCAGGAGAGGGGATGTTTCGCAAGGAGCCAGCTGGGATTGAATACTGGAATCCCGATTATCCTGCCGAGTGTGCCAACCGACAACGTAAAATTCTCGCTTCGGCAATGAAAATGCTGAAACCGGGCGGTGTCTTAGTATATTCGACGTGCACCTTTGCCCCTGAGGAGGATGAACAAAACGCAGCCTGGCTGTTGCGACAATATCAGGACTTGCGGATGGAAACAGTCGTTAAGGGGCCGGGAATGGATGATGGCCGTCCAGAGTGGGCAGATGGCAATCTAGAATTGAAAAAGGCAATTCGTCTTTTTCCCCATCATTATCGTGGTGAAGGCCACTTTATCGCCCGTTTTCGTTTAACGGCGTTGCCACACGCAGAAAGTTCCGAAATGAAAAAAATCCCCAAACGTCGCCATAAGCGGCAACAAAGCCGGAATGTACTCAGCACCGAAGAACGCCGTTATTTTGCTGACTGGCGCAAGCGGGTTTTGCCGGATTATCAGACGAACCGGCTCGTCAAAATGGGGGCGCAACTCTACGATCTTCCCTTTGGGATAACTTCGGTGGACCATTTGAAGGTCTTGCGGCCAGGATTGCATCTCGGGACACTGAAGAAGCGACGCTTTGAACCTTCACTTGCCCTGGCGTTGGCAACTACTCCTGATTCGGTTCAACGTCAAATTACACTGACATTGGATCAGTGGCACCGATATGTCCATGGTGAGACCCTCCAGATCCATAATGCACCGGCTGGTGATGGCTGGTACCTTTTAACCTGTCAAAAACACAGTTGTGGCTTTGGTAAACTAGTTGGGACCACTTTAAAGAATTTTTATCCAAAAGGACTGCGATACTAATAAAAACTGCTGGGCAAGCTCAAACTTGCTCAGCAGTTTTTTGATAGATCTTTATTAGATGATTTGTCGTTGTTGGGCATAGGCCAACAAGTCGGCACTAAGAGTAAACTGGCACGTTCTTAGCTCCTGGAAATTATGACAGCCGCAGAGTGTAATCAGGCGTTCTACTGCCACGGTCCAGTCAGCAATGGTTTTCTCGAGAGCGGGACGCCCGTGTTGGATGTATTGGTGTAAGAAGTGACCAGCCACCCCGACCGCGTCCGCCCCGAGAACCCCAGCTTTGACAACATCCAGGGGAGAACAGATCCCGCCTGAAGCGATAATTGCTGTTGACGGATGCCGGCTGGCTCGGGCTTCCAATAGCGATTGGGGGGTTGTTAGTCCCCAGTTTGTTAAGCTGGAGAGGTCAGTGTGATAATTACGGGCGTTTTCAATGGCGGCAAAATTAGTACCACCCCGGCCGCTGACGTTAATGACAGTGACACCGGCACTTTGCAATTGAGATATGTCATTTTTATTCATACCAAAGCCGACTTCCTTAACGATCACGGGGAAGCGTGCGGCTAATTGGTCAATATTGGCGACCCAGTTAAACTGACGGCCGCCTTCGGGCATGACCAATTCTTGGGCAGCGTTTAGATGGATTTCCAGAGCCTGCGCGTGGACCAGCTGCATTGCTTTAGCTGCCTGGTCGATGCTGGCCTTGGCGCTGAGGTTGGCCAAGACGATGCCATCAGGATTTTGTTTTCGGATCACCTGAAATGATGACTGGCTGGCTGGATCCTTAAAGATGATACTCATCGAACCCGTTGCCATTGCGAGCTGATATTTGTGCGCCACTGCCGCCAAATCTGCATTAATTTGACCAGCCCGTTTGCTGCCCCCTGTCATGGCTTCAAGATAAAAAGGGCGTTCCAATTGTAGTTCATCTGTAATGGTGGTCTGCAGACTTGTTTGGTCTACTGCCGTTTCTGGTAAAGCCGTGGGGATGATTTGAACCTGGTTAAAAGGATTTGTTTGATGCGTTTGCGGGTAAAGTTTCTCCGCTAAAGCAAGGTGTTCGTTTTTTCGGATTGCGTCCGGACTTTCCACAGCTCTTTGCTCCCTTCCTCGTTAGGATTTCATGTTGAAATGGTAGCGATAAATTTGGGGGATGAAGTGGACGGAAAGGGGTAAGGGTTCGATGCGATTCTTAACCCATTCGTCAATGACTGCTTCTCGATCTGCCTCCTTGTCGATAATGACAATTCCGCAGTCGCCGCCACCAGCCCCCGACGTTTTAGCCGCACCGCCGAAATGTTCGGCAATTCGGCAAAGTTTTTGCAAGGCGGGGGTTTCAATATTGACTCCCGAATGCTGGCCTAACTTTTGCAATAAGTGGCGATTGACCCGAATTTGTTCTTGAATCAAGGAAAAGTCGCCGTTTCGAAAGCCATGAATCATCTTGGCGAGGCATTCTCGACTGGCATCAAGGAAATGATGGTAAGCATGCTGTTCTTTGGCTTTGAAAAGGGAAATCTTGTCTACCAGCCGGGAAGTAGAAGCTGGTTTGCCGGTCCAGCCGATCAGCAGTTGCAAATTGCTGGGGGCTTGCAGGGGCTCCACTTTCAGATCTGGCCAGGGGAGGTTTAACAAATCTGGCAGACTTAGGAAATGGCGTTGTTCCGCGAGCCACTGCCGGTCAAAGGAATGGTAGGCGATCCAACCACCATAAACGGAAGCGGCCACATCACCCAGCGAACCATTGCCTTGGATGGCAAAGTGGGCGATCGCCGCTAATTTAAAGAGAATCTCTTTGCTGACGGGAAGCTGGTAAAACTGGCAGAGGGCTTTAACTGTAGCGACGGTGACAGCCGCGGAAGACCCTAAGCCATATTTACGGCCATTATCACTGTCCAATTCGCTGTCGATCATGATGTCATAGATTGACAGTTCACGGCCACACGAACGAGCGTATTCCTCAGTGACTTTAATAGCAGAAAGAATGTAGGAAAAAGGATTGTCGCGTTTGTCGACAATCATTTGGTCACCCTGACGGCGCCACTGCAGGTCATTATTGCGGTACTGGTGACTAATAATGTTGCCAGTTTCATGACTGCTGGCTTTGATTTGACAAGTGACAAACTGGTCGAGGGCCACTAAAATTGCGGGATTTCCGTTTTCGACGACGGCGTATTCGCCCGCAATGTAAAGTTTTCCTGGTGCTTTAGCAGTAATCAAAATTTGATGCCCCTATTTATTCATTTTTTAAAATCGTTGCGCCCGGACCGGCTTGAGCAAGCACTAACTGCTTGGCAGCAAAGTGTTTGCTCAGTTCAGTCAACAGGGCCTGCCGGTTGCGCCGGTCATAAATGACCTTGACGTTGGGACCAGCGTCCATCGTATAATAACAGCTCAATCCAGTATCGCGCAAATGATCAATCAAGTCCATTGTCGCTAAGGTATCAGCATTAAAGTAAGTAAAGCCCGGATCGGCTGCCAAATTTAAGGCGTGCATTCGCAAGGCATTTTCCTGGGCAATGTGACCGATGCGGTCGATGTCACGAGCTGCGATTGCATTTTTAATGTTCTTAATATCATTTTTGACAACGTTGCGCCAGGAAGGGTAGAAAGGCGAAGTTGCCACTACTTCTTGCATTCCGATGCGGCTGGAAAGCTTTTTTTGGTGAGTATCCAGCAAAATCGCAATCATTTCCAAACCGAAGTCGACCTTTTCCATGATCGGTTCGGCATAGGAGGTTTGGTCGTCATGCCCGCGGTGCCACTGGACAAGTCCACCGTAAATCGAACGAGTTGCCGAACCGGACCCCCGACGTGCAAGGCGGCTCAGGTCGCGACGCGATAGGTTCAAACCCGCAGCTCGGCTGGCCGCTAGGGCAAGAGCTGCAAAAGCTGAAGCACTGGAAGCCAGTCCGGCAGCAGTCGGCACGTGGTTAATTGATTGAACACGGGCGGCCTGGCTTATGCCGGCTTGACGCCGCACGATGTTGAGGAAGGCAGTCAAACGCCGGGCTGTTTTACTGCTGACGGGCGTGTTATTGATGCTAAATTGATCATGATCATAAGATGGACTGAAATTAACGCTTGTATCAGTATAGAAAGGATCCAGGGTTAAGGAAAGACTGTCCGTTTGCGGTAAGATTAACTGCTGGTCTCTTTTTCCCCAGTACTTAATCAGTGCAATATTTGTGTGCGCCCTAGCAGTAACGATCATGGTTGATTTTTCCCCTTTATTATAAACAAAGTCTAGATATTTAACGGTTGCAGCCAGGTTCTTTTGGCACCATTTTGTTCTAGAACCTGGGCGAGTTGACGCGCCTGAGTATTGTTGGCGGCAATGGCAAACATGCAGCCGCCCCGACCGCCACCGGTTAACTTGGCTCCGAGTGCCCCGTGATTGCGGGCTACTTCGATTAAGTGGTCCAATGCGGCGTCACTGACGCCTAACGCCTGCAAATCTTCTTGTGACTGGTTGAGGACTTGGCCTAATGCAGCCGGCCGGTCTAAGCGAAGGATGGATTGGGCTTGTTTGGTCAGCTGACCAAGATGGTGAATGTGACGGTTCGTTGCTGTGTGATCGTGATGAAGGCGGGAACGGACTTCTAAGATGGCGTCCTTGGTAGCACCGACTTTACCGGTGTCAGCGACCACCATTGTTGCTGTCAGGTTCATCCGGAAGGTCGTACCGGCTTGACCTTTGAGAAACCATACTGGTTGTTTGGCGCTACAAGTTGCGGCATCGAGGCCACTAGGGCTTCGGTGAGTAATCTGCTCTTCAATGTCCGCCAATTTCAGTAAGAGATCGCGATCCAGTCGCTGCTCGTAAAGACTAAAGAAGGCGCGAACAATTCCAATGGCGGTGGCAGCGGAGGACCCCATTCCTCGTTCAGCTGGCAGTTGGCTGTCAATCGTCATTTCCCAAGAATCGTGTTGCCCAGCGAAACGATCCATCAGCGCGGTAGTTAATTTTTGGACGCCGGCCATTTTGGCGGGCAATTGGTCAAGAGGCCCCTTAAAGTAGCGGCTGTTGATCAAATGCTGGTTGGCACTATCCAAGCGTCGGAGCTGGACATGTAATTGCACGTTGGGCAGGGGCAAAGCGATTGCCGGTTGACCGTAGACCACGCTGTGCTCACCAATCAAAATGATTTTGGCATGACTGTTACCGATCCCAATTGCTCTCAAATCTTCGTCCCTGCTTTCCAAACAATTTCTTTTCCATAATTTTACTATAAAAGCGAGTCCATAAACGAAAGTAGTTTACCACTTTTACAATAGTAATAGTATCATTAATAAGGAATAAGTTTTAAAGTGACGGTGAAATAGATGCGAAAAAAGAAATTTAAGGGTCCAATTTATGCCGTGGTCGACCTAGAAACCACGGGTACGAACTTCAATAATGGGGACCGCATCATCCAAATCGGGGCGGTCCTGGTCCAGGATGGTCAAGTCATTAATCGCTTTTCAACGAAGGTCAACCCTTGCCAGGCGATTCCGCATTCCATTGAGCAGTTAACCGGAATTAGTAACCAGGCGGTTAAAGACGCGCCACTATTTGAAGACGTTGCCGGAACTATTTTTAGCCTCCTCAGCGGAACGATTTTTGTGGCGCATAACGTCAACTTTGATTTTCCTTTTCTGAATCACCAATTGGAGCAAGCGGGGTATCCGGAACTTAGCATTTCGGCCATCGATACGGTAACTCTCAGTCAAATTCTATACCCGACTGCCAAGAGTTTTCGTTTGCGGGATTTGACCACTTATTTGGGAATCGAACACGATCAGCCGCATACTGCCTCGTCGGACGCCGACGCAACGGCGCAATTGCTAATTGACCTTTTGAAACGTCTGCAATCCTTGCCGACGTTGACTTTGCGGCAGCTGGTCAAGATGAAACTGGCTTTGCCAAGGCAAACAGCCGACGTTTTTGCGACCGAACTGGGCCGTCGACAGAATGCGCCGGTAAGACTAGCTGAGCAATACTACGTCAGTCATGGGCTGGTTCTCCACAAGCGACGGACGATGGGGCAGGTGGCTGGACGGGTTGATTATCACTATCCGATGACCAAGAAGGCGAAGGAAAAGCTCTTTGGTCGGACGTTAAACTATCGGCCAGTCCAATCGCGAATGATGAACGCTATTTATAACCACTACCAACGCGATTCGGAAAAGTATCTGGTAGTTGAAGCGGCAACAGGAACGGGGAAAACTCTCGGCTACTTGCTCCCGTTAATCTACCACGCTTATCCGGATCGGCGCGTTGTTATCAGCACGGCTACCAACCTTCTGCAACAACAGATCGCTCAAAAGACTATCCAACAGCTGAACCAGATTCTGCCTTTTGAGATCAGCTCGGTGGTTATCAAGGGCAGCAATCATTATATTGACCTGGCTAAGTTTGCCCACTCTTTAGCGATCCGTGATGATTCCAAGCTGGTGCAGTTATTAAAGGCCCGGCTGCTGGTTTGGCTGATCGATACGACGAGTGGTGATCTTGACGAACTTAACTTGACCAGTCAGAAGTCGCCTTACTTTACCGAGATTCGCCATCATGGTGTTCGTTCGCTGGATCCAGCTAATGCTTTCTATAATGACGACTTCTTAGTCGGGTTAATGAACCGGCAAAAATACGCTAACGTGGTGATTACTAATCACTCCTACTTGGCCGATCACGCAGCAGATTTAGGGGATGTCAATGGTCATCCCTACTTAGTGATCGATGAGGCCCAGCATTTGAGTGATACTTTGATCAAGCGTTCTCGCAAGACGATTTCTTTTCAGGGAATTATGACGGCTGTTCACGTTTTGCAGGGAGCTGTCGGGAACGGGAACGAACGGACCCTTACCGAAGCCTTTGAGGATTTGCCGATCGGTGAATACAACGTGGAGCTGCTGCAGAATGACCTGCACGATGTCGAAGAAGCTGTGACTAATTTTCAGCAAGCGCTTTACCGGCAATTCATGATGAAGGTTGATTCTGCCAGTGCTGACAGGATTATTGAAGAGCAAGTCGATAACGATCAGCTGGCGAACATGTTAGCTGTAACGAACCCCCTAATGATGCATTTGGAGCAGTCACTGGCTAGTGTGCGCCTTCATTTTCGGGAGCTGGAGCACCTCTTTATCAGCCGCCAGGGCAGCTGGTTGCCAAGTGACCGTTACCTGATGACGCAGTTTCACAGTCACCTGCAGTGTCTAACGGATGTCGACCAGGTCCTTCATGACTTTAACTTAACGCTGAAGCAGCGCAGCGAAACGGCCGCCTTCTGGCTCACGATTCAGCAGTCGCACGAACGCAGTACGATGAAACTGAGCGGGGGACTGCTGGAGAGCAACCATTTTCTCAGCGAACAGGTTTACCCTTACTTCACCAAGCCCTTGTTCGTAGGGGCCACTCTGCTTACTTCTTCGCGCTCAGCCTATATTTACCGGCAGCTGGACCTTACCCGTGATGAGACAAGGGTGAAACGCTTCCGCTCACCGTATGACTTTGCCCACAATACCAAGTTGCTGATTGCTAGTGACGCCCCGACCCCAACCAGCCATAACAATAGCGACTATATCCACTATCTCAGCCAGACGATTCACGATCTGGCGGATGAGACCCAGTGTCAAACGATGATTCTCTTTAACTCTTTGCTGACGATTGAGCAGGTTTATAGTCAGTTGCGGGGGACTGACTTGTTCAACCAACGCGATATCTTGGCCCAGGGGGTGACCGGTAACCGCGATAAGTTGCTAAAACAATTTACCAGTGGCAGTCGGTCAGTATTGTTAGGCGCTGCTAGTTTTTGGGAGGGAATCGATCTTCCAGACAAGCAACTCCAACTACTAGTGATTACGCGCTTGCCATTTGATTCACCTAACGAATTGTTGAACCGAGCGCAATACCAGCTGATGCAAAAGAGCGGCAAGAATCCGTTCTATCAGTTACAACTACCCAAGGCAACCTTGAAATTGCGACAGGGGATTGGCCGGCTTTTGCGTGATGAGACTGACTACGGAATTGCAGTTTGCTTGGATCCACGCTTGCAGAATCGTCGTTACGGTCAAACGATGCAGCGAGCTCTTCCCAAAGAGATGCCAAAAAAGGTGGCTTCAACTGCTGAAATCAGCCGAGAAGCAAAAAAATTTTTAAAACTCCATCATCCTTCGGCAAAAAACAAGTAGGTTTGCTATAATAGAACAGACATTCCAATATTAAGAAAGGATGGCTCATATGCAAAGTCGTCGTGAGGTTCAGCGTGCCCAAAGTCGGGGTTCATCACGACGGATAATTCGCAATCTTTTGCTGATTATTCTGTTAGTCTTTCTTTTGGCTTGGAGTATCTATGCCTTTGGCAACCACCCACGACGAGCGGCTGACAGGCAGGCACTGCAAATTGCTCGAAAGTACGCGAACCTCAAAAACCAAAGTGCGTTTTATATCTGCAACCGGGAGAAAACTTACTACACGGTTGCTGGTAAGAACCAGTCGAATCAGAACATTTTGGTGATTATCCCCCAAAAGGGCGGTTCGGTTCGCGTGGTTAAGCAGGCAAACGGGATTACCAAGAACCAGGCTTTATCGCGGGTATGGAGTCGTGAGAAGCCAAAAAAGATCCTAAAGGTTGCCCCAGGGATTTTCAACAACAAAACCGTTTGGGAGGTCACCTACCTTAACCGCCATGGGAAACTGTGCTATGACTTGCTAAACTTTAAGTCCGGGCACTTAGTTCAACAGATCAATAATTTGTAAAGCATTTAGGGGAGGAATTTATTTTGGAAACCATTGATATTATTGACGCGCCGAAATATGTCGGCCAAACCGTCCGCATTGCTTGCTGGTTGACCGACAAGCGTTCCAGCGGGAAGATCGCTTTCCTGCAATTGCGTGATGGGACGGCTTTCTTTCAGGGAATCCTGTTAAAGAAGACGTCCAAAGAATTGTTCGAACTGGCGCGTCATGATCTGCGTCAAGAAAGTAGTATGTATGTCACCGGTGAAATTGCTGAAGACAAGCGTTCCCACTTTGGCTACGAAATCCACATCAGCAACATCGAGAAAATCGGCGATAGTGAAGACTACCCAATCACGCCAAAGGACCACGGGATTGAATTCTTAATGGACCATCGGCACCTTTGGTTGCGGTCGACCCGGCCAGCTGCTTTAATGCGGATTCGGGATCGAACCAAACGGGCCACCTATGAATTCTTCGGTCAGCATGGCTTTACCCAGTTTGATGCGCCGTTGCTTACGGCTAACGCTCCAGAAGGAACGACGGATTTGTTCCACACGGAATACTTTGATACTGATGCCTATCTTTCCCAAAGTGGCCAGCTCTACGAAGAAGCTGGTGCGATGGCTTTGAAACGAGTTTACTCCTTCGGTCCGGTTTTCCGGGCTGAAAAGTCGAAGACCCGTCGGCACTTAACGGAATTCTGGATGATTGAACCGGAAATGGCCTTCATGCACCAGGAAGAAAGCCTGAAGATTCAAGAAGAATACGTGGCCTACCTGGTCAAGTGTCTGATGGAAGACTGCCCGCGTGAACTGAAGACGGTTGGACGGGATCCAGAGAGTCTGAAACCATTTACCGAAACGCCATATCCGCGGATTTCATATGACAAGGCGATCGAAATGCTCCAAGACGGTGGCCTAGACGTTAAGTGGGGCGACGACTTCGGTTCACCGGAAGAAACCTACTTGGCTGACCAATTTAAGAAACCGGTCTTTGTCCTGAACTACCCGAAATTGATCAAGCCATTCTACATGCTGACTGACCCAGAAGACGATCGCAAGTATGTTTGTGCCGACCTTCTAGCTCCAGAAGGCTATGGGGAAATCATTGGTGGTTCTGAGCGTGAGACCGATTATGATACTTTGCTACAAGCGGTTAAGGATGCCAACTTGGATCCGGAAACCTACCAGTGGTATTTAGACTTGCGGAAGTACGGAACGGTTCCGCACTCCGGCTTTGGAATGGGCTTTGAACGTTTCCTGTGCTGGATTTGCCTGCAAGATCACTTGCGTGAAACGATTCCGTTCCCGCGGATGATCAACCGTTTGAAGCCGTAATTTTTAATTGACAGAATAAGTTCGCAGGGACTGTGGTAGTTATATCGCGGTCCCTCGTTTTATTTGGAGAAGAGGTGGGATCGATTGGGTGAAGACGATTTTATTAATCAATACATTACAGCTGGCGAAACAAACGTCAGCAACCTCCTGCTTCATCATTACCATGAATTTGGAATGACGACCGCTCAGCTGGTGATTTACCTTGAACTGAAATCGGCGCTTGATCGGGGAGTATCGATGCCCGATGTTCACGAGGTAGCTACGTGGTTAGAAACCAGCGATGATCAAGTTTACAGCCAGATTCAAAAGATGATGGCAAATGGTCTGCTACGGCAGGGAATTCGTCATGACGGGGCTGGCAAAGAGGAAGTTTATTATGATTTTTCGCCTTTGCTGGAACGGATGAAGACAGTTAGGCTTGGCAACAATGATGAAGATCTAACTCAAGCAACCGCTAAGGAAGAAACGGCCCATTCCCAGCCGACCCGGCAGGATGTCTATAACCAAATTCAGCAGGAATTCGGGCGAATGCTCTCGCCATTTCAAATGGATCAGGTGGCCGAATGGTTAGATCGTGACCATTATTCTCCTGAGATGATCCTGCTGGCCCTCAAGGAAGCGGTAATGAACGGGACTTTTAAGTTTAGCTATATGGATCGAATCCTGCTTAACTGGTACCAAAACAACATTAAGACCCCAGCAGAAGTTAATGCTGAAAAAGCCAAATTCCTCAAGAAGCGAGCGGATCAGCAGCAGAATAACGAAGTTAAACCTAGCCAAGAGCACATTCCGATTTTTAAGCTTGGCCAGCGGACAGACAAAACTAAAGATCATCAAAAAAGCAAATAAAAAAGGGGTCTCTGTCAATTGGTGTTGGTGGAGACGTATAATCATCCTCAAAATTTGAGGGTGATTTTTTTTAAAGCAAACA
>NZ_CANDNU010000024.1 GCF_947387495.1 Limosilactobacillus difficilis | reverse complement strand
CCGATTTCGATGTCGACTTACCAATATTGGCAATTCAAGTTTGAACACCCCGATAAAGACGAAGAAGAACTCAAAGCAGTAATCAAAGGACTCTTTAACTACTATGAAGCCGAATATGGGGTCCGCCGGTTAAGTTCACAAGTTCGCGATTATTACCGGTTGATTGGTAAACAAGTTCCTAACCATAAACGTATTCAGCGTTTAATGCATGAAATGGGACTCAAGTGCACTAAATATAATCGACGAGTTCGTAAGTACGACTCATCTAAAGGCCCCAATGGTAAGAAAGCTAAAAATAAGCTCAATCGTCGCTTCATGAGTGATCGGAAGTACCAGAAAATGGTTTGTGATATTACCGAGCTAAAGGCAGGAAATGGGAAGAAAGTCTATCTGGAAATCATCAAAGACCTGGCAACTAAACAAGTACTTACTTGGGCAATCAGTGCACATCCAAACCTGCGGTTTGCTTTAACACCCTTACAAAAACTAATTCACCAACTGCCGCAGACTGGATATCAGATTACTTTACATACTGATCAAGGATGGCATTACCAACATCGTGTTTGGCGCAAACTGCTACGTAAAGGAAGAATTAGGCAAAGCATGTCTCATCGAGCAACCTGTTTAGATAATGCGGCTTGTGAGACCGTTTTTAGTAAGCTAAAAGCAGAGATTGGAACTGATACGAGTTATCACAACCAGGATGAACTCATTCAAGCAATTGAAGAATGGCTACATTTCTATAATGAACGGCGCATTCAAACAAAACTAGGCAACCAAACACCGTATCAATATGAACAGTGTCTAGTTGCCTAGAAAAAATATTTATTCAATTATCAAGCCAGAATATTCAACTTCCAACTTTTTGGGTACACGTCATTTACAGTTCTAAGGGGGATTTTTATTTATTATGGTTTGAAAAGTGTTAAGCTGTCGCTCGACAAACAATTGATAGTTTAGGTTTAGGACTAAAGCGCAAAGTTGGTGCATAATCTCTGTCAGCATTGCTAGTTTGCGATTAACCTTGCACCAGAAAGCAGGTTGCAAAACAATAAGATTTCTGTTTCAGGTTACAGAGATTCTTTCTTGCTCGATTCTAGTAGATTTTTGATAAACGAAGCCAAAATGGTCAATAAGATTATGCCGATCGGAAAAGCCGCAATAATGGCCACTGATTGCAAGCCATAGATCGAACTGTGCATCAGGATTAGGGCAATTGGCAACAGAATGAAGGTAATTGCCCAGAACACACGGACGCGCTTATCAGGCTCCACATCAGGGGCTAGATAATGATAAGAATATGACGACACGACCATTGTGATTCCATCAAACACGGTTGAATAAAGTCCCACCATCGTCAGCACAAGCAACAGTAAAGCCAAGCTGGAATGGGGCAGGGTCTGAAAGACCGAGATGATGGATTGAGCATAAGGAATATGATGGGCAACATCCTGCAGGACGTGAACACGGCTAGTCAACTGTTGGCTAATCCCATATCCACCCAATGACAGAAATGAGATGTAGGTCCCAGCTAATCCCCAGGCATAACCGCCAAAAACGACGTTGCGAATGGTGCGTCCCCGACTGATCATGGCAATGAAAAAGGGGGTCGCGACACTCCAAACCATCCAGTAAGACCAGTAGTAGACCGTCCAGTTTTGCATGAATTGGTGTTTTAAACTCGGCCGGGTAATTGCGGCCATGGCTGGGAAGTTTTTAACTAGACTTGCCAGTGAATGCAAGCCATTTTCAATAATGAATTTCTCCTGCCCACCAGCCAGGAAGAAGTACAGAACCAAGGCGATGAAAAAGAAGGAGCAAAGCGTCGCTAAACGGGAAATGCCGTTGGTCCCGAAAATTACCGTGATGGTGTAAATAGTCGCTACCAGTAGGAGCATAATGATAGATAGGTACAAGCCGTCAGGGACATGAAAAACTTTGCTGATAGCTGCCGACAACAGGGGCATCGACATCGAGAAGGTCGTGGCGGTACCGGCAATCAAGGCGACGATCGCGATAAAATCGATGATTCGGCCGGGCAAGTGGTCAACCCACTTGCCCAGGAGTGGTCGACATGCTTCGGAGAAACGTTGATTACCGTCCTTTTTGACGTGCAGCATATAGCCGAAAGCAACGGCAAGCATGATGTAAAACCCCCAGGCCAGTGGTCCCCAGTGAAAAAGTGAATAGGTGAGACCAAAGTTGCGTAACCCAGCCGGCTGTTGCTTAATGTAAGGGTCATTGCCGTACATGGCCCATTCAGAAAGGGAGTAGAAGATGACGTCAGCTGACATCGTCGAGGTGAAGATCATCGAACCCCAGCGCAGCGTGGGATAGCGGGGGTGATCATCATTGCCTAGGCGGACTTTCCCGTATTTCGAGCAGGCCACAATAATGCTAGTTGCAAAGAAAGTAATCGCAACCCACAGGTAAAAGTTCATGAAGGTATTACCCAGGAAATATCGGACTGCTTTTAGGAAGTTAGTCGACTGCACGGGCCAAGCAATTAAAATTAAACAGAGGATAATCACCGTCATGATAGGGGCGGCCATCGTCCGAATATTGAGTTGCTGGCGAAGGTTATTCTTTTTCATGTTCTTCCTTCTTTAAATCAAGGTAGCTTTGGTAGCGGGGCTCGATATTCACCAGGTCTTCGAGTCGATCAATTTCGCGGACGTCGCTGGACTGCATTGGGTAAATCGTCAGGTCGAATTGGTCTGGATAACAGAAAATGGCGACGTCATCCCAGTAGATGTCAGTGTGGTGCTTGTCGATAAATTCATGTTTCAGACACTTTTTCAATTTCAGGCAGTCTGCATGATTCCAACGGGAAACACTGTATAACCGCCAGCCACGTTGGCCGCCGTCACGATCACAGTGGGTGACTTGGCGGTCATCATTGACGGTCAACAGCCATTCGTCGGTCTGGCCAGGGGTCCACACACAGTTGTAACCGGAACGGTCAAAGTCGGGTTGAAGAACGGTCGGATTATTGATGATCTGATCACCATCGAGGATGATTGTGCCATCAAGGTACTCACGAGCGACATAGAGGGACGAGATGTTGTTTGCTCTGTCGAAGTAGGGATTGTCGATCAAATGAATCCCGGGAAACTTGCCCGGCAGGTACTGATAGTGGTCCTTGAGGTAGCCGACGACGATGTAGATCTCACTAATGCCATTTTGGTGGAGGGCAGCGATTACCGATTCGATCATCGGCTGGCCCCCCACTTCGATCAAGGGCTTCGGCGTTGTCAGGCTGAGGGGCCGCATCCGGGTGCCAAAACCGGCAGCCATAATAATAGCGTTTTTGACGTGGTTAGTCATTGCTTTGTCCTTCTTTCATTCGTTGCAGTGCAAGTTGCGAGTAATTTTTGGCGAAACGGTACTGGGCTAGCGAGTAAGAGCCAAAGTCGAGGCCGAGGGTCTGCTTGTATTCGCACCAGTTGCTCCAGAGCAATCCAGCTGCTGCCAAATAGCCGTAGATTTTTGTTCGGTTGGTAGCAGAGCATTGACCGTGGAAGTAGCAATCGATCAGTTTGTCGACGGCGGGGCGGTCGTACATCGAATAGGCCGCAAACATTGCAATATCCAGATGTGGATCCTGCATCCCGGCATATTCCCAATCGATCAGCCGCAACTCTTCAGCCTTATTGCCATTCTTGACGAAGAGGAAGTTGTCGGCATTGGCGTCGATGTGGCAGAGCGTCCACTGACTGCGATGCTGTTGAAGATAGGGGCGCAGTGCTTGGACGGCTTCTTTGGTTTGCTGGTAGTCTCGGTAGGCGGAAGCTTGACCGCGGAGTTGTTCATAGAAGTCGATTTGCCCAAAGAGGTCGAATTGGTGGTCCACTTTGAGATTCTTCTCGTGAAAATGCCGGAGAAAATCCATGCATCGCTGGACGTCATCCCAGTTTTGCGCATCACAATTGCGTGAATGGGGAATAAAACGACTCAGCTTGTAGCCGTTGTCCGGATCAAAATAGAGGACCGGTTCAGCGATATGGAGAGGCTGAATGGCTTTGTAGACAGCGGCTTCATGTTTACGGTTGATTAATTTATTGGTGCCGGCACCGGGGATCCGCATAATGTAGCGCCGATCGTCTACTGAAAATTTGAAGGAACGGTTGGTCATCCCTTTTTTGAGGACCTCGATGTGGTGAATCTGCTGGCGTTGGATGCCTAGCTGCTTCGTGATGATATCAATAGCCTGGTTGTTTAAGTGATCTGAGTTGGCATCGAGGTTGAGCAGCTCTTCGTAGGTATTGATTTCGGCAAAATGGTTCTGATCGATGATGTTCGATGACATTTGATCCCAGCCGGTCTCAACGAGGGCACTTTCCCAGAAATTGTTATTATACTGGGATGATTGAGCGTCCTTCATCAATTGGGGAGCGAAGGATTGTGCCAGATTGTCCGTTAGGTAGGCAATGCCGACGGGAATGTTGCCAGGATGACGAGCATCGCTTCGGTTAAACTTGCGGGCCTTGGTTGAGTACCATGGCTGCTCGTCCTTGCTTTGGCTGCTGACCATGTACCAAGGATATAATTCAAAGGGATGAAAAGGGTTCTCCTTGAGCCAGACGTCACTCGGAATGATATAGGAGTTGTGGAGGTGTTGGGAATTGACGAGTGCGAGGGAAAAGAGGTTATTAAACTCGTGATAGTGAGAATTGACAATTAAATTGACACCGTATTTATCTGTCAAAAATTCAAAATGTTCTTTCATAAAGCCGACGATCACGTCAATCTGCTTGACCCCGACCGCATGTAATTGTTGAATTAAACGCTCGATCAGAGTTTGCCCATGTACCTGGAGCAGGCCCTTTGGCTGCTCGGTATTGATTGGCACCATCCGCATTCCATAACCGGCAGCCAGAATTACGGCGTGCTGGGGCTGGCCGCTTTGCAATAATGTTTGTGTCTTTGGGGTTGCGCGATTGTCAGCCGTTAGCCATCGCTCAGCTTTCAGTTGTTTGAGATTTTGGTTGATCTTGCCAAGCGAGAAACCTGTCAATTTTGCCAGTTGCCGCTGGTTGTTGCAACGGTTGAGCAATAACGCCTGCAAGATGATTGCTTGTGATCTGTTCAATTTTATGTCCTCACTTATTTTTTTGAACGTTAACCTCATTATGCTGGAGCGCCCCCAAGAAGTCAATCGTCTTTGGTAAAACTTCCCGGGAAATGTTTACAATATTTCTCGATCTCCATATAATTATTCTGTTTAAGGGCATCAAGCCGGGAATTTAAATAATTAATTGAAAATTGAAAGTTGAATAAATAGGAAAGGATAATTATGACAAGTCAAAAACAACTAGCTGAAGCCGTTAATAAACGGCGGACTTTTGCGATCATCTCCCACCCAGACGCCGGGAAAACGACTATTACGGAACAGATGCTGCTCTTTGGGGGCGTAGTCCGGGAAGCCGGGACGGTCAAGGCCCGCAAGACGGGCAATTTTGCCAAATCTGACTGGA
Organism: Limosilactobacillus difficilis; assembly: GCF_947387495.1. GTDB lineage: Bacteria > Bacillota > Bacilli > Lactobacillales > Lactobacillaceae > Limosilactobacillus > Limosilactobacillus difficilis. Next base: position 21,563 of record NZ_CANDNU010000024.1, on the reverse strand, counting down.
TGGCTATCGAACAAAAGCGGGGAATCTCCGTTACCAGTTCGGTGATGCAATTCGATTTTGAAGGCAAACGGATCAACATCCTGGACACCCCAGGACACGAAGATTTCTCGGAAGACACTTACCGGACCTTGATGGCGGTGGACTCTGCTGTAATGGTCATCGATGCCGCCAAAGGGATTGAACCCCAGACCAAGAAGCTCTTCCAAATTTGTAAGATGCGGGGCATTCCGATCTTCACCTTTATGAACAAGCTGGACCGGGATTCCCGGGATCCACTGGACCTGTGCAATGAAGTCGAAAATGTGCTGGGCATTGAGACTTATCCGATGAACTGGCCGATCGGTATGGGCCGTGGCTTCATGGGAATTTACGACCGCTATAACAAGCGAGTCGCCTTGACTCATCCCGAAGACGAGCACCATCCTTATCTTCCGCTGGGCGACGATGGTCAGGTCCAGGGTGATAACCCCCTGGCTGGTGATGATGCTTGGCAAGAAGCCGTCGACGGGATGGAGCTGGTGGAAGCAGCCGGCAATGAATTCAGTCCTGAAAAGATCGCAGCTGGGGATCAGACCCCTGTCTTCTTCGGTTCAGCTTTGACCAATTTTGGGGTGCGGACTTTCCTTCAAACTTACCTGAAATTTGCGCCGGCCCCGACGAGTCATAAGCAAGAAGATGGCGAAGCGGTGGAACCACTGGATCCGGAATTCTCAGGTTTTGTCTTCAAGATTCAAGCCAACATGAACCCGCGGCACCGGGACCGGATTGCTTTTGTGCGGATCTGCTCGGGTGAGTTCGATAAGGGGATGGACGTGACCCTAGAGCGGACGAAGCAAAAGCTACGCTTGTCGAACGTAACGGAGTTCATGGCCAACACCCGGGAAAACGTTGACAAGGCGGTGGCCGGTGACATTATCGGCTTGTACGACACTGGCAACTTCCAAATTGGGGACTCAATTTATACCGGCAAGCAGGATATCAAGTTTGAAAAGCTGCCACAGTTTACGCCAGAACTCTTTGTGCGGGTTAATGCCAAGAACGTGATGAAACAAAAATCTTTCCATAAGGGAATCAACCAGCTGGTTCAAGAAGGAGCGGTTCAACTCTACCGTTCCTGGGGGACGAATGACTATATTCTCGGCGCGGTCGGTCAATTGCAGTTTGAAGTCTTCCAGTTCCGGATGAAGAACGAGTACAATTCGGAAGTGATCATGGAACCGCTGGGTCATAAGACAGCGCGCTGGGTCGATCCCGACCAGTTAGATCCGAAGATGGCTTCTTCACGAAACATGTTGGTAAGAGACATCAACGACCAACCGCTCTTCCTCTTTGAAAACGACTTTGCCGAAAATTGGTTCAAGCAGAAGTATCCAGACGTCAAATTGACAGCCCGGCTATAACTGATCCGCTTTCAATCTAATCGGTGAAGTTTTATAATATTTTTAGGTTTATCTGGTAATAATTTTGGAGGGCTAGATCGTGAAAAAAGAGCATTATAAATTGTATAAAGCAGGTAAATTGTGGTTAACGGCGATGATTGTCGCTTTCGGTGTTGCTGCCGGTTCCACGGCAGTGCATGCCGATTCTGTTGCCGCTGATTCACCGGTGACTGCCACTAAACCTGGCAGTGCGGCTAGCGGCAATACGACGTCAACTGGTTCGTCAGCAACATCCAGTGCTGATTCTTCTAGTGCTGATAGTTCAGCAGCAGCTAGCAGCGCGGCAGATTTGAGTCAGGCAATTTCTGATGCCAATGCTGCTAACAGTGCTGCCAAGGCTGCTAGCGGCAGTCTGGCAAGCTACAATCAGTCGTTAGCGAGTGTTGCGAAGACAACCAGTGACGCAGCAGCCCAGATTCAGTCGTCAGCGGCTAGTGCATCTGACAATGCGTCAGCAGCAGCTAGTGCGCAAACAATTACGGATTCACTGGCTCAGCAATGGATGGGTGACACACTGATTCAGTCGACGGCCACTGCGGTCGGGGATCAAATGAAGGGCGTTGTTGCCAGCAATGTTGCCCTTGCTTCCAATGCCGCCAAGAGTGCGGCCAGCTTAGCAGCACAAATTGCAAGCGAGCAAGCTGCAGTTTCTTCAGCTGTTGCGGTCGTTAATAGCTATGCTACGGTAGCTTCGGATGCTGCTTCCCGGGCGGCGGCAATCAAGGACGTAAAGAACCTTAAGAGTGCCCAGGACTTTGCCCAGACTGCTTCGACAGCAGCTAGTCAGGCAACGAGTGCTGCTTCAAGTGCGGTGAAGGTTTATTCTGACGCCCAAAAAGACATTACTTCGGCTACTTCGGCCTTGACGAGTTTAGCTAAAGCGGCTTCAGCGGCTGACCAGGCTATCAGCCAAGCGAATACTTCTATTCAAACTTTAGCGAAGACCGCGGCTGACAAGTACGGGATTAACTTGAAACCTGATTCCGGCCATCACCAACAACCAAGCCAGGCGGCATCGGCCCAAACACCAGCAGCCCCGACGGCCAACCTATCCAAAGATATGAAGCTGAATGATAATGGTCAGATCGTGTGGACTAACGCTAATGGCAAGCAAAATCAGGGCTGGTTGGTCAACGATAGCAGTTGGTTCTACTTCAATAATGGAGCCGCCTATACTGGTTGGCTGCGCTACAATGGTGCCTGGTATTATCTGAGCCCGAGCGATGGTCGTTCCCAGACCGGTCTGCGGACCATTAACGGTCATACTTATTACTTTGACAACTCCTCGTCAGCTGCTTGGACCGGCTGGGTGCTTTTGGATGACAGTGAAAAACAGGGCCAGTATTGGTATTACTTTGACAACACGAATGCCTGGGCTCTCACTGGTTGGCAGAAGATCAATAATCGCTGGTACTACTTCACAAATGATGGTGCGAACGCCAAAGGGATTCAAAAGCTGAACGGGCGGGTTTACGCCTTTGATGATAAAAACGCCTGGGCCTTGACAGGGTGGCAGAAGCTCAATGGCTCTTGGTACTATTTCGACAACACAAATGCCTGGGCCCTTACTGGCTGGCAAGTGATCAATGGTAACTGGTACTACTTCGACCTAGCCGACGGGACGGTTGCCAGTGGCTTTAAGCAGATTGGCAATCAGACCTTCTACTTCGACCCAACCAACGCTTGGATGGACCACGGCTGGCTTTACCGTGGTGGTCAGTGGTACTACCTGAACCCGAATCATGATGGTTCCTTTGGGGCCCTTAAGACTGGTTGGCAGTATATCAACGGTGCTTGGTACTATCTGGATCCGAACAACGGCGGGATTATGCTGAAGGGCTCCCAGTGGTTGTCATGGGGCAACACCACATCGACTTATATCTTTAGTGATAATGGTAAGATGTATGCCAACGGTTTCTACAAGGATGATACCGGCAACACCTACTATTTGACGGCCAGTGGGGCAGCAGATAGTGGTCTGCAAACGCTTAATGGTCACAGCTATTACTTTGACCCACAAAAGCGCAATGCGATGTCAACTGGTGATGTTATCATCAGCGGCCAGCATTACTATTTCAATCCGTTGAACGGCCAAAAGCTGCAGGGCCTGGTCATCACTGATAGCGGGGATGTTCTGAACTACACCGGGGAAAACGGTGCGTTGAGTACATCTGATCTGACGGCCAATGGCGCGACGCTGCACGTCGATGCTAACGGCAAGGTTGACTTATCTGACTTGAAGGATGGCGTCTACCAGTTCAGCAACGGCAAGTCTCTTTCAATCAAGAATCACAAAGCTACGACCGGTTGGAACGGACTGAAGTACTTCGACCCGACCACTGGTGACGAACTCTATGGCTGGCAAAAGATCAGTCCGCAAGGTACCCTGAATGGCGAAGGCAGTTGGTACTTCTTTGGCAGCGACGGCAATGCCGTGACTGGCTGGTTCAAATCGCCATATGGGCTTTGGTACTACATGAATAACAAGGGGGCAGCTCTGACTGGCTGGCAGAGATTGGCATGGGACGGTGCCACGAACTGGTACTACTTCGATGATACTAACGCTAACATGTACGCCAACCGCTTTGCTTCCCTGCGTTGGAATGGTGGCCAAGTTGCGGATTACTACTTCAACGGTGGTGGCGTAATGGTAACTGGCTGGCAAACGATCAACGGGGCTCGTTATTACTTTAACGGCGATGGAACGCTGAGTAACTATTCCACTCGGTTAATTAACTGGTTCCGTTCCCGTGAGGGCAAGATCAGCTACAACTATAATGGTGGTTCCCGGAATGGGACTGATGGTACGGCCGATTGTTCAGGAGCTTTGACGCAGGCACTGCAGGATTCCGGTTGCAGCCCTTATAACCACCTCTACTACACGAACGAACTGCCTGACTACTTGGTAGCTAATGGTTACCGGCTGGTTGCCCAGGGACGTGGGCAAGTGAATGTTCAGCATGGTGACGTCGTGCTCTGGGGGTCTGATGGTAACTGGATGTGCATGGTCATCTCAACCTTTGGGGCTGATCCGAACTGCATCTCTGTTTCCAACTACACTAACAGTGCCAAGAGCCATAACGGGACGGCTGTTCACGAAATGTCCTACAATCAGTACTGGAACTTTGCCGGGTACCCGACACAGTACGTTTACCGTCCAGCACGGGCAGAATGGCAATAACCGAAAAGCAAATAACGAATTTAAGGCATGGCCTCGTTTGAAGGAGCCATGCCTTTTTGGTGCAAAAAGAGTTCCACGGATAGTTGTTGGAAGCTGTTCGTGGAACTCAGTAACGATTATTCAATTATTAATAGTGGCCGTTGTTATCGAAATGATAGGTCGTCCCGCTGATTGTCCAGGTGGCGTTGGTGACCAACTTGCCTTGGTTAAACCAGTACCAGGAACCGTTAATCAAGCGCCAACCAGATTGGTAGATAGCACCACTGTTATCAGCCCAGTACCAGCTGTTACCGACCTTGAACCAGCCGACGTAGTAGTGGCCGTTGCCGTCAATGTAGAACTGGCGGTTCTGGGCGTCAGTGTAAAAGCCGGTTGCTAACATCCAGTGGGAGCGGAAAAGATACCATGCACCATTACACCAATACCAGCCGGTATCGGCCAGGACTCCGTTACCCAGGGTGAAGTACCAGTGACCATTGCGGTACTGCCAAGAATTGCTGGAATAATGACCGTTATTATCGAGCAGATAGCTGCGGCCCTGGCTATCAGTGAAGAGACCGTTAGCCATCATGTTGTAGTTCTCGAAAAGATACCAGGAATTATTGATCCAGTACCAGCCGTTGTGGGCCAGGGCACCGCTGTTATCCGCATATTCCCAGACGTTAGTACCATTCAGGTAGAACCAACCCACCTTCATGTTGGCATTAGTCAGATCAAAATAGTATTCTCGGTTGTTGATGGATTGAAAACCGGTGACAGCCCGGCCACTTTGGTCGAAGTAGTACCAGTTTTTGCTGGATGGTGATTGGAACCAGCCCGTTTTTGCGGCTCCGTAGTTGCCATCATGATTAGGGTCAAAGAAATACCAGTAACCGTTGATCTGTTGCCAGCCAGTATCCGTCCAGACATTACTTGGATCAAAGTAAAAGGTTTGGTTATTGATTTGCTTAAAACCGGAAGCAGCCTTGCCGTCGTTGTTAAAGTAGTACCAGTTTTTGCTATATGGCGACTGAAACCAGCCTTGGTTGAAGGCTTGGCCATTTTGGTAAAAATACCAGCTACCTTCTTGCGGATCTTGATACCAACCGTTTTGGGGCCGACTGTTATTTGCAGCGGCCGGCACAGTGACCGTTGGTGTTTGCTCGGTACTTTGCTTTGTGCTTGTTACTGTTTGAATGGGGTATGCTGCTTGTTGATTTTCCGGCTGAGTCTGTTGCAATACAATCCTTGTGGTCGATGGATTGGCAGACTGATTATTATATACGTCGGCATGGGCATTAATCCCTAGCGCTGCCGTTGCCAAAAGTGCAGTCGCGGCGAGCACCATTCGTCTATATTTCATTAATCCGACATCTCCCCTTATCATTGTCATGTTTCATTATACAGCGGATTCTTAGAAAGAAACGACAACTCGCCACTTTTCCGTAGAGGAGAGCATGTATAATGGTAAAGGAAAGAGAGTGACACGATGGAAGAACAGCACGAAGTTTTAGATATGATCGAAGAGATTATCCGCAATGACGGGAGCAAATACTATGAAATTGGCAATATGGTTCATAACGGACGCGCTGAATTGGCGGCCGATCGCGGGTTCATCAAGCAGGTGCGGATTTTAAAATTGAATATTCCTCACACTCAGATGGTGCAAAAATATGAACATTATATTAACACACACTACAAAATGCAGACGGAAGACATGGATCACTGGGACGAGTGGAAGCGTACACCCGAGGCAGATAAGTACGTAGCGGCGATCCTGAAAGAAAATCATATCGGTTAATCTGCCATTTTTATGTAAAAATTGCGATTGAATGTTTTCAGTCCGACTTTTTGATGATATATTAGGAAAAGTTTAAGATTATATTTTTGCTACTGGGAGGAAAAAATGAAAAAACATTTTAAGCTGTATAAAGCTGGTAAATTGTGGCTTACAGCTGCCATTACTGTGGGGGCACTGACGATCGGCGCAGGGATGACAACTATCCATGCTGCAACAGTTGCTAACTCGCAAACGACGACCCAGGTTACCGAACCAGCTCCTGTTAGTGCCAGTGCTAATAATCAGCAGCAGACTAAAAATAGCACCACAAGCGCTCAAACACCCGCAAATGAAACTAGTATTAATGGTTATACGAACCATGATTCTGTTTGGACTAATACCATGGGCCAGCGTGCTGATGGTTGGCAGCAATCTGGTAATGATTGGTATTACTTTAATAACGGGACGCAGACTAAAAACTGGCAACGGGTTAATAATAGTTGGTACTACATGAACCCGGAGACGGCAGTAATGGAAACAGGTTTGCAGTCGATCAATAATGCTACTTACTACCTGAAAGAAAGCAATCCGCAACAGGGTAGTATGCAGACTGGGTGGCAACGGGTTAATAATCAGTGGTACTATTTCCAAAATAGCGGGGCAGCGCTCACTGGTTGGTATCAATCCCAAACTGGCAATTGGTATTACTTTAATCAAGATGGCCATGCAGCAAGTGGCTTCACCCGAGTTGGTAATAATGACTACTATTTTGATCCATCTCAAGCTTGGATGAGTCAGGGCGGTTGGAATAAGATCAATAATAGTTGGTATTACATGGATCCAAGCCATAAGGGGCAATATGGAGCTATTCTCAAAGGTTGGCAGACGATTAATGGTCACCGTTACTATCTGAATCCTGAAACTGGAATGATGGCAACAGGTGACACCGTTATCAATGGCCAACATTATAGTTTTGATGCCCAGAATGGTTACCAACAAATTGGGTTTGCCCTTGATGAAACGACGGGCTTGTTGCGCTACTATGATCCGTCTACTGGTATTCGTCGGACGGAATTGACAGAAAATGGGCAGACTTATCACTTTGACGTAGTTACTGGTCTGATTGATACTACTAATCTGACAAATGGGATCAATAAGATTGGCGACCAGTTATTCTACTACGATGCTACTAACCATCGCTTCTATGGCAATGGTTGGCAACGGATCAACGGTTCCTGGTACTACTTTAATACCAATGGTTCAGCTCAGACAGGTTGGTTCCAGTCACCGCACAGCAAAGCTTGGTACTACTTTGACCAAAATGCTCGGGCAGTTACTGGTCTTCAGAAAATCAATGGTGCCTGGTATGACTTTGACTCCGCTAATGCTTGGGCTAATACTGGTTGGCAAAAGATTAATGGTGCCTGGTACTACTTTAATCCGACTAACGCTTGGGCCTACACCGGCTGGCAAAAGATTAATGGTGCCTGGTACTATTTCAACACTACCAGTGCTGCTGCCGAAACAGGCTGGCAAAAGATTAATGGTGCTTGGTACTACTTTGATCCAACCAATGCCAACGCTTGGACTGGCTGGCACTACATTAACGGTGCTTGGTACTACTTTGATTTGACTAATGCTTGGGCTTACACCGGTTATCATTGGGTAAACGGCATTGAATATTACTTCGACCCAACAAATGCTTATATGTACCGGAACCGGTGGGTTAACGTTGGCGGTTGGACTTATCACGCTGATAACAGTGGCCGGCTGTGGTTCCCACAATGGTACACGCAATTCCCAGTAAACGAAGGCTGTGCGGTTGTCTCACTGGCTATGATGTTAAGCCCGAAGGAATACTTTAACTGGTCATATGCTTTCCAACTTTTGCAACAGCGTCAGTCCGGTAATATTTATACTGGTGCTGGGTTCCGTCGAGTTATTCAACCGGGTCCGCTTGTTGACTTAGCTCACCACTTTGACTCGTCGGTTCACGACATCTCAGGGAGCAGTGTTCAGGATATCATTAACTTGGTTCAATCTGGTCACCCGGTAGAATACTTTGGCTATTCTCGGTATGAGCAATACTATCTTTCTCACAACCATTGCAAAGTGATTGTTGGGTATCAGAATGGTTGGTTTAGAGTTTATGATCCATGCTATTACTCAGCTAACCAGGGTTCTACTGGTTGGAATGCCTATGATTACGGTGCAAAGGCCTGGATTACGACAGCTCAGTTTGCCCGTGAGTACGCTGGTCAAGCTATTACAGTCGACTAAGTAAAGATTAAATGACTAAAAGCTGGTATTTCATAATGCCAGCTTTTAATTGATTATGGAAGAGGAAGTTATGAAAAAAAGATTACGTGATAATTTCTTAATAGGAATATTCTTTTTGGTAATCGCATGTCTCTATGTCTATTTGTTTGCCAGGACTAAACTGATCTTTAGCGCTGGTGACATGATGTTTCACGCTAACCGGATGGAAGAATTATTTCGCGATGTCCAGCATGGGGTGCTGATTCCACGAATTAGTACATATACATTTAACCAAGTTGGTAGTGGGATCAATTTCTTTTACCCCTGGATTTTCTTGTATCCCTTTGTCATTTTCCGGTTAATAACTGGGAATCCCATTATGGCATTCTATCTTGGGGTCATCTTAGAGACTTTTTTAACGTTGGCAATTGCCTACTACTCCATGCACCAGTACTCTCATTCGAAGACTAGATCTTTAGTTTTCGCGTTGATTTATACGTTAGCTAACTACCGGCTTTACTTGGTTTTCAACCAGAACGTGTTAGCTGAATCGATCGGCTACACCTTTGTTCCCTTGGTTCTACTCGGCTTCTACGAGGTCTTTTTTAGCAACCAGCAAAAATGGCCTCTATTTGGAATCGGGATGACGCTGTTAATTTATTCTCACATGTTAACAACGGCGCTGACAGCTTCCTTCTTATTGCTGACTTTTCTTATCTTTCTCCCTGTTATTCAGGGCAAAGGAAAGCGGCTGCTCTCAGCAGTTAAAGCTGCTGGATTAAGTCTGGCGTTGACGGCCTTCTTTTTAGTTCCATTTTTTGAGCAAACTTTAACGAACCATTTACGGGCTTCTTGGAAAGGATTCAATTATGTTGCCTTGCCGATGCATGTAATAGAGAACTCGCTGAATAATGCTCCTTGGCAGGTAATTGGTTTTGTTTTGTTACTGACTTTAACGTTTGGTTTTCTGGGTTTGAAGCACGCGCCGGCAGTTGAAAAATTCTCATATTTTTCCGGTTTGGTTTTAGTTTTGCTGACGACGACTCTTTTTCCTTGGGATAAGCTATTAGGCACGCCGATTGCTAATCTGCAATTCCCTTACCGTTTAAATGGCTTGGCAACGGTAATGCTTTCTATTTATTTGTCGTTGCTGATAGAACAAGCCATTCGATTTTTACAAAGTCACTATCATGTTAGTTCCTACTTGTCCATCTTTGTGATTTTGGCAGGCTTGATGTGTTTGACGGTTAGTGCCAGTGAACAGATTATATCTTGGCGTTCGAGTGATTTGATGATTGATAAGCGACCAACCGTTAATAATTACTACCTTCAAAATAAGAATGTTAATGGCTGCTATAATCTCAGGAGGAATAATTGGCAGAATCAATTTTATTATTACGGTCATAATGGCGCTTTTGATTATTTCCCAGTCAATATTAAAGCTGATGGTCAATTAATTACTTCTATTGTCACCCACCATGCGCTGGTTGATGGGCGAAAAGTGAATTTGACAAGCAGATTGACGAGCAAACCTAATGCTATTCGATACGATTTAAGTGGTTTGAAGGCTGGTAGTACAGTGCAGTTGCCAATTTTGTTCTATCATAATGATGTTGTCAAAATAGGAAACAGTGACTATAGGAAGCCGATGGTTTCAAACTCCACAACAGTGGTTGTGAAGGTGCCACAGACACATAAACAGGTGACGGTTAAATATCAGGATTCGTTACTTGATGTTATTTCCGTGCTTGTTTCAGTTCTGGCTTGGCTAGTGGTTGCGGCGTCCTATCTTTACCGTAAGCTTCATAGAAGGAAAGATTATGAAAGAATATCTTAAGTTAATCAGACCCTTTCATTGGGTTAAAAATGTTTTGATTTTTGTTCCGATATTTTTTAGCGGCCAGTTGTTCAATGTCACTAAAATTGCGACACTTATTTTAGGTTTTATCGCCTTTAGTCTTGTGGCTTCATCGGTTTACATCATTAATGATATTCAAGATGCTGATAAGGATCGCAAACATCCTACTAAGCGCTTTCGACCAATTGCCAGCGGCAAAATCAGCAAAACGCATGCACGAATTTTTTTGGCTGCTTTGTTGATCATTAGTGCTTTAATTATCTGCTTCTTAGTGCGAAATGGTGTTGGTATTTTGGCAGCAGCTGGATTGCCATTGCTCTATTTTGTTCTGAACATTGCCTATAGTAATGGTTTAAAAAATATTCCGCTGTTAGATGTTGTGATTATTGCGACTGGCTTTGTGATTCGCTTGGTGTGGGGCGGTGAGCTAGTTTCCATTAGGTTGTCGGATGCATTGCTCCTTACTGTGATTTCAGCATCGATGTTTCTGGGCTTTGGTAAACGGCGCAATGAATTGCGGAAAGGAACCAGCACGCGAAAGGTCTTGAAAGCCTACAGCCTGCCATTTCTCGACAAGACGATGTACATCTATATCGGTTTAACGTTGGTTTTTTATTCCCTTTGGACGATCAGTGCCAAATCAGCCTGGCTGGTTTACACGGTGCCGTTGGCGATGATTATTGTCTCTGATTATTGCTTAATCATCGAAAGTGACAGTTCTGATGGTGACCCCGCCGAGGTTTTAAAACATTCCAAATCATTATTGATATTGTTGGGTATCTTTGTCGTAGCGATGTTTCTTTGCCTGTACTTGAATTAATGGTGTCAGTTTATGAAAATTCGTGATAGTCGTTTTGAGATGCTTAGAATCTTGAGTATGTTCTTTATTATCCTGTTTCACTTTGAATACTTCAGTCAAAATTGGCGGCTTAACACCATCCACTCTTATGGGGATTTTCTCCTGGAATCTTCTTACCTAGTATTAGGGAAAACAGGGATTTATCTTTTCGTGATGATCACTGGTTATTTTATCGGCAACCGGGTCATTAAGATTCACAAGAGCATCAATAAGTCAGTTGTTATCTGGGGTGAAGCATGGTTTTATTCCATGCTGGCTTTTGTTGTCGGTATTGGGATGCATTTGCTGTCGCAGCCTGCTAAGCAGTTATTTACGTTTGCTTTTCCGTTGATGAACGATGTTTATTGGTTTGTGGATGGTTTTGTAGTTTTAATGCTGCTTAGTCCGTTCATTAATATTTGTCTCCAGCATCTTACCCAAAAACAATTTCAGTTTCTCATTTTGATTGTTAGTTTCTTCGGCAGTTTGGTGGTTGGTTATAATACTAACTTGTTCACTAATGAAGTACAGACGGGTTATCTGATTCCAGCATATTTAATTGGTGCTTATCTGCGCAAGTATGGCTTGCATATAAAGTACACAAAAACGGCAGCGTTGCTTTCGTACTTAATTCCCGTTTTTATCGGAGCTTTGATGTACCAAATTGGGTGGATACGGTATATTAATGTTTTCTATTTTGGGATTTTTCAATTGCTGATGGCAACCTTTGTTTTTCAAATGTTCATTGAAGCATCGACCTTCCATAGTATTGTGGTGAACAAATTTGCCAAAACTGTTTTTGCAGCCTATTTGTTGACAGACAATGGAATTATCAAGAATTACCTGTGGAATTTGCCGCTGCTGAGAGATAAAACAATTCCTCTATGGAGGATTAATTTGATTGCTATTGGTCTTGTAATAGGAGTTCTGTTGATTTCATTTTTAATTGACAGTCTTCGTGCATCTGCTGTTCAGGTTATTCGAAAAATTATTAAACACTAGAACAAAATAAGAGCAAGTTCCTGAAGAAACGGGAGCTTGCTCTTGTTTTGTCATTCTACTTTTATGCCAACTAGCTTCAGGTGACCGTTGCGCATCAGCTCAACGTAAAGTTTTGCGAGGTGTTGTGCTGACATCTTGGAAGGTGATCGCAACCACCATTGCAGGACGCCGATGAAAGTCGAAACCAGGTAGGTGAGGACCAGTTCGGAGGGAACGTTACTGTTGCGGCGAATGCCCAGTTTGAGTAGGACACCGCTGATGTTGGACTTTAGCATTTGCTTGAGTTGATCTAGTAGTTTAGTTGAGTTGGTGTTGTTTAAGATCAATAAGAAAATCTGACGCTGCCGTTTGACTTCTTTGAAAACGTCGGTCAAGCGGCGGGTGACGAGGTCCGCCTGGATATGCCCGTGACGAAACAACTCCGGCTTACGCAGAGGAGTGAAGGTAGCCATAGCCAGGCGGAAAACCTGCTCGTAGAGGTCTTCCTTATCCGTAAAGTGGGCATAAAAAGTAGCCCGATTGATCATCGCCCAGTCGGCAATCTGCTGGACTGTTACGGCATCGATCCCTTCCGAATTGGCTAAATCTACGAAGGCCTGGATAATATTTTGCCGCGTTCTAATGACCCGGATATCAGTTTTTTTGGTCATGACATTCACCCCTCTAAGAAATGTTACATTTTCTTTAATTATACAACACTAATCAACAAAGTGTTGGCTAACCGACAAAGTGCCGGAAACTGACGGGCAACTTGGCCGATTTTCGCAGTAAAATGAAGCACAACGTGAACCAGTGGATACTGGCACATCAATGATCAAAGAAATGAACAAACAAGCACGGAGGCTTTGGAATGAGCAAGGAACGTCTATATGGCGGTATTGATGTTGGCTCGACAACGGTCAAATTGGTGATCACGGACAAAGATGACCACCAGAAATTTGCCCGTTACGAACGGCACTATTCCGACGTCAAGCACGCTAGTGAAAAAGTAATTAAAGAAGCGGTTGAAGAGATTGGCGGTGACACCCCGATTTCCTTCACCATCACTGGTTCTGGTGGGATGGGCCTGGCCAACCTTTTGCAGCTGAAATTCGTGCAAGAAGTGATTGCCTGCACCAAGACCGTGGAGGAAGTTATCCCTCAGACCGACGTATCGATCGAGCTTGGCGGGGAAGACGCAAAGATCACCTTCTTTGGTGATTCCCTGGAACAACGGATGAACGGTTCCTGTGCCGGCGGGACGGGTGCCTTTATCGATCAGATGGCCACCTTGCTAGATACCGATGCGGAAGGACTGAACAAGCTGGCACGCGGTGCCAAGACGATCTACCCGATTGCCAGCCGTTGTGGGGTTTTTGCCAAGACAGACGTTCAGCCGCTAATCAACGACGGAGCGCGTAAAGAAGACATCGCTGCTTCCGTTTTCCAGGCTGTCGTTAACCAGACGATTGCCGGGCTGGCTGCTGGTCATAAGATTAAGGGGAACGTTGCCTTTTTGGGTGGTCCGCTCTACTTCATGGACCAGTTGCGGAAACGTTTCATCGTCACCCTGCAACTCAAGCCGGAACAGGTTATTTTCCCGCAGTCGCCACAATTATTTGTTGCGATGGGGGCCGCAATTTACGCTAAGGACCAGCCAATCACTAGCCTGAACGGTCTGCTGAAGCTGATTAAAAATGGTGATGACTCAATGTTGAAGCCGTCACACGCTTTGAAGCCGCTCTTCAAGAATGAAGATGAACTGGCGGAGTTCCGCAAGCGCCACGCCAAGGACCGGGTCGAATCACGCGACCTGCAGTCTTACCATGGAGTAGCCTTCCTGGGGATCGATGCCGGTTCAACGACGACCAAGGTTGTTTTGATGTCTGAAGACCGGAAGATCCTCTACACCTTCTACGATAGTAATGACGGGGATCCATTGAAGAAGACTGAACAGATCATGCGCGACCTGCATAGCAAGCTGCCAAAGGACGTCGTGATCGGCAAGGCCGCCGTAACAGGCTATGGTGAGCATTTGATTAAGAATGCCCTCAACGTTGACGTCGGCGAAGTGGAAACGGTGGCCCACTACCGGGCAGCTCACTACTTCCAGCCGGACGTCGACTTCATCCTTGACATCGGGGGTCAGGACATGAAGGCCATGCAGGTCAAGAATGGCGCACTTTCAACCATCAAACTGAACGAAGCCTGTTCTTCTGGCTGTGGATCCTTCCTGGAAACCTTCGCCAAGGGCCTCAAGTACGACATCAAGGACTTCGCCCAAAAAGCTCTGCTGGCTAAGGACCCGTGTGACCTCGGTTCCCGTTGCACCGTCTTCATGAACTCCAAGGTTAAGCAAGTACAAAAGGAAGGGGCCACGATCGGTGATATTTCTGCTGGTCTGTCGGTTTCCATCATCAAGAACGCCCTTTTCAAGGTGATCAAGATGCGCAAGGCCGAGGACATGGGGACTCACATTGTTTGCCAAGGGGGGACCTTCTACAACGACGCGGTCCTGCGGGCCTTTGAAAAGATCGCTGGTGTCGACGTCATTCGGCCAAACATCGCTGGTCTGATGGGCGCCTACGGGGTGGCTTTGATTGCGCAACACGCCTACAAAGAGGGTGTTCGGACGCAGATGCTGTCCGTCGACCAGATGGCCAACCTGAAGCTGACTAAGGAACACCGTCACTGCGGCGGCTGTGAAAACAACTGTTTGCTGACGATTACGACGGTCAATGATGGGCGGAAGT
This sequence comes from Limosilactobacillus difficilis, assembly GCF_947387495.1. Classification (GTDB taxonomy): domain Bacteria; phylum Bacillota; class Bacilli; order Lactobacillales; family Lactobacillaceae; genus Limosilactobacillus; species Limosilactobacillus difficilis. The sequence goes on along the minus strand of NZ_CANDNU010000024.1, from coordinate 6,495 downwards.
TCGTTACCGGGAACCGTTGTGAAAAAGGTGTTGAACGGGGGCTGAAACTCCATACCCACAAGGAAAACGGCAAGATCAACCTGGTCGAAGAAAAGTACAAGTTGCTCTTCTCCTACCGGCCGCTGCGTAAGAAGCTGGCGACCCGGGGGATGATCGGCATGCCACGGGCCCTCAACATGTACGAAGACTACCCACTCTGGGTCACTTTCTTCAACAAGTTGAAGATGCGGGCTGTCCTGTCACCGAAAGGTAGTGAACGTCAGTACCAAAAGGGGATGGAAACCATTCCATCCGATACGGTTTGCTACCCAGCCAAGCAAGTTCACGGTCATATCCAAGCCTTGATCGATCACGGCTTCAAGCGGATTTTCTACCCGGCCGTTGTTTTCGAACGGGAAGAAAACAAGGACGCTCAGAACCACTATAACTGCCCGATTGTACAGTCCTACCCGCAAGTTATCAAGAACAATGTGGACGAAATCCGCAATGGTCAGATCGACTACCGGGCACCATTCCTCAATCTGGCGGACCACAAGTCAACGGCCAAGAACCTTTACGAATGCTTTAAGGACCTTGGCGTAACCCAGAAGGAAGTCAGTGACGCCCTTGAAGACGGCTATGCTGCGCTGACCGAATTTAAGAAGAAGATTCAGGACCGGGGCGAAGAAACCCTGATGGCCCTGCGGGAAAATGGTGAACGGGGGATTGTCCTCGCCGGTCGGCCGTACCACCTGGATCCGCAGATTAACCACGGGATTTCGCAGATTATGACGGCAGAAGGCTTCAATGTTTTGACGGAAGATTCAATTTCGCATCTGGGCAATGTCCGGGGTCTGCGGGTGGTCAACCAGTGGATGTACCACTCCCGGCTTTACGCTGCCGCTAAGGTGGTTGCCAAGTCGCCAAACCTGGAATTTGTTCAACTGAATTCCTTTGGTTGCGGGATCGACGCAATCGATTCTGACCAGATCGAAGAAATTTTGGAACGCCACAACAAACTGTACACGGCGCTGAAGATCGACGAAGGAACCAACATGGGGGCCATTCGGATTCGGCTGCGTTCGCTGAAGGCCGCCGTCAAGGAACGGGAAGAACGTCATATCGAACCGAAGAAGCTGGCGGAAGCACCGAAACCGGTATCTTTTACCAAGGACATGAAGAACGAAGGCTACACAATCTTGCTGCCGATGATGTCACCAATTCACCAGGCCGGGATGATCGACACGGCGCTGCGGGCTTCCGGCTACAACGTTGTTCAAATGCCGATTAAGGACCACCGGGCTGTTGATGTTGGCCAGAAGTACGTCAACAACGATGCCTGCTACCCAGCGATCATCTCGATCGGGCAACTGGTGGAAGCTCTCCAGTCCGGCAAGTATGATACCAGTAAAGTTGCCATCATGATGACCCAGACTGGTGGGGGTTGTCGGGCGACGAACTACATTCCGCTGATCCGGAAGGCTGTGGCTGATGCCGGCTTCGGCCAAGTGCCAGTCGTTTCCTTGTCACTGGGGAACCAAGGGGTTGAAGACACACCAGGCTTCACCTTTACCCTGCCGCTGTTGAAGCGGGTTGCCGTAGCCTTCCTCTATGGGGACCTCTTTGAACGGGTTCTCTACCGGACACGGCCGTATGAAGCGGTCAAGGGTTCGGCTAATAAACTGCACCGGAAATGGCTGCAACGGGTTCAGCCGGACATCAAGAGCGGGAGCTTCCGGATGTTCCGCAAGAACATCCAGGAGATTATCCACGACTTTGACAATCTGCCGATGAATGAAGTCGTCAAGCCGAAGGTCGGTGTCGTTGGCGAAATCCTGGTTAAGTACTCACCAATCGCTAACAATGACGTGGTCGGCACGATTGAACGAGAAGGAGCTGAAGCGGTGGTTCCTGACATCGTCGGCTTTATGGAGTATTCCCTGGTTAACCAGATCTATCGTTACCAACACCTAGGCGGAACGACTAAGGCCCGGCTCTTTGCCCAATTTGGTCTGTCTTTGATCAACCACTGTGAAAAGCCGTTGGACAAGGCATTACGGGCTTCAAAGCACTTTGAAGGCATCACACCGTTCAAGGAAATTGCCAAGCAGTCCAGCCGGGTACTGTCGCTGGGCAACCAAACCGGGGAAGGTTGGTTCCTGCCTGGTGAAATGATTGAACTGCTGAATTCAGGTGTGCCAAACATCATCTGCATGCAGCCGTTTGGTTGCTTGCCAAACCAAGTGGTCGGCAAGGGGATGATGAAGGAAATGCGGCGTGACTTTAAGGGCGCTAACATTACTGCCATTGACTACGACCCAGGTTCGTCAATTGTTAACCAGCTGAACCGAATCCGGCTGATGCTCGCTACTGCCAAGAAGAAATTGGCTGAAGCGGGGACACCAGTTGGGACGCCAATCGTGGACGGCGAACCCGTTCCGGAAAAGGCACCGGTGTCAGTCGACTAAGTTTGATAAGAGAAAAGGAGTTAGGTGAAACCCACGGGTTCTGACTAACTCCTTTTTCGTTCTTATAAAAATAGTTTGATTGTAAAATAATTGGAAAAGTTGCTATCCGTGCCTATACGACCGCGTGTGCCCTGGCTATAATAGTACAAGTAAGTTTTGAGTGAATAACTTTTGGAGGAGACAACTATGCGGATTCAGCCCGCGTTTACAGAAGAACAATTGAGGGAGCAGCGGCACTTTGTGACGGGGGTCGATGGCCTGCGGGCGCTTGCCGTCATCGGGGTTATTGTTTATCACCTTTTGCCGTCAGTTATGCGCGGCGGTTACTTAGGGGTGCCGCTTTTCTTGCTGATTTCCGGTTATTTCGTGACGGATCAGCTCCTGCACCGCTGGAATACACTTGGTAACATGGACGTTGGCAATTTTTACGCGCGGCGACTCCGGCGTTTGTACCCGACCTTGTTGACGATGATGGTGGCGACGAGTGCTTACATCACCGTTTTTGCCCGGCCGCTGTTACATAATTTGCGGATGATTTTTTTAACGAACGTCTTCGGGGTGTACAACTGGTGGGAGATCGTCAACGGCCAGTCTTACTTTGACCGCTTCGCTGCCCAGTCGCCATTTACCCATATGTGGACATTGGGGGTCGAAATTCAATTCTATCTTTTGTGGCCGATTATCCTATGGCTCTTATTGCGTCTCTGCCGGAAACAATCGACGGTTCAGTGGATCGTCCTCATTTTAGCTGTTTTGTCGGCAGTTGAAATGGCGCTGCTCTATGACCCGGCCAACGTCAACCGGGTCTACTACGGGACGGACACCCGGGCCTTTTCCCTGTTACTGGGTTCTTGGCTGGCCTTTGCCTGGCCCCGTCGCCGTTTGCGGGCTAATCTGGATCGGGCTGGGGCGTTAACCCTCGACGTGATTGGACTGGGCGCCTTAGCATTGACGATCGTTGCCTTCTTTATGATGAGCGGGGTTGCCGCTTCGACATACCGCGGGGGAATGTTCCTGATGAGTCTTGTCGGGATGCTCCTGCTGGCGGCAATTGTTCATCCGGGCGCCCAGTTGAATGACTGGTTGACTAATCCATTTTTTGCCTGGTTGGGACGGCGGTCATACGGAATTTATGTTTACCAATTCCCGGTGATGGTCTTTTATGAGCAGAAAGTGCAGATTGGTAATCATCCTTACCTGAACGCTGTGATTGAAATTCTCATCATTTTACTGATCAGTGATCTTTCTTACCGCTTTATCGAGCGGCCGCTAGCACACTTTAACTGGTCAAATCTTGGCAATACTTTAGGAGGTTGGATGACAGATATGTCTGGACATTGGAAAGAATGGGCAACAGCGATTCCCTGCGCCATTCTGGTAATCTTAGCGGGAATTGGCTTAGTCGGTCCAGAAAAGGGGCCCCAAGCTAACGCTGTTCAGAAACGGATTGTGAGAGCTCACAAGCAAACGAAGGCCCACAATAAGGCCGTCGCGGAGGGGAAGGTGCCGGCAGTCAATACGGCTTCGAGTTCGATGAAGAAGAAGTATGATCTGTCCGCCAGTCAAATTCATCAGGCTAGTCAGTTGCAAGTGACGGCCGTCGGCGATTCTGTGATGGCTGATGCCTCGAGCAGTATTCAAGAGCTGATTCCTCATTCATATGTCGACGCCAAGGTCGGCCGGCAGGGGTCGGAAGCACCAGATGTGATTAACCGTTTGAAATCTGAGCACCACCTGCAAAAGATCGTCGTGGTAAACCTCGGGACAAACGGGCCGATGACGCCGCAGACGGTTCAGCAGATCCTCGATGCAATTGGCCCGCACCACCAGATTTACTGGGTCAACGCCCACGTACCGACCAAGGATTGGCAGGGTGCGGTCAACAAGCAGATTGAACGGGTAGCCGCCAAGCGCAAGGATGTCTACCTGGTCAACTGGTTTGCCCTCAGCAAGAAGCATCCCGAATGGTTTGCCGCTGACGGGGTTCACATGAACGAGAAGGGCAACGCTCAGTTTACCCGCCTGATTGTTACGACGATTTTGCAACACAATTAAAGGAGATATTATGACAAAACTGATCGCACTGGATCTCGATAACACTCTTTTGAACTCGCAAAAGGAAATCAGCCCGCGCAACACGGCTGCATTAAAGAAGTTGCATGAAGAGGGCGTCAAGGTCGTTCTTTGTACGGGCCGGCCGATCAATGCCATCTGGTCCTACATTGAACAGCTGGGCTTGACCGATCCCGACGACTTTACCATTACTTTTAACGGTGGCCTGGTGATTAACAACGTGACTAAGAAACCCCTCTTTCAACTGGGAATGGCTTATGACAAGCTTAAGATGGTCTATGATTACGCCAAAGCGGGGCATTTTCCGATGAATGTCTTGAACTTCTCAGAAGTGTTTGAGATGACAGGAATGGACACGCCCTCTTATTACTCGCACGTGATCCACAATATTGGCTATCACAAGGCGGCTTTTGAAAAGCTACCGAAAGATCAGCTTTACAGCAAGATTATCATGTCGGCCCAGCCTGAAGTCCTCGACCGGGCAGAACAAAATGTTCCGGCACTCTTGAAAAAGGATTATCATGTCACGCGGTCACAGCCGGTGGTTTTGGAATTCTTGCCGCCAAAAGTAGATAAGGCCCTTGGCCTGGAAAAGCTGCTCCAGCATTTCAAGATGAGCTTTGCCGACCTGATGACCTTTGGCGACGGCGATAACGACCTGGGGATGACTCGAGCCGCCGTGAAAGGCCAGGGTGTTGGAGTTGCTATGGCCAATGCCATCGATGAAATGAAGCGGGTTGCCAACGCGCACACCAGCACTAATAATGATGATGGGGTTGCTGAGTATCTGGCGAAAGCCTTTGCAACAAAATTGTAATAAAAGCGATTAATAAGACCGTTTTTGCCGACAAAAAAATCTTTTTGTGATTTTTTCCAGCGAAAACGGTCTTTTTTCATGCTTATTTGTGGTTTAATTGTTTTAAACTTAGGTAGACCAAAAAAGACGGCCGAGGCGGGCTCTGATCAACTAATTTAAAATTTTTTTAAGATACCATCCTGGACAATGTTACAAAAGATTACAAATAGGTGCCTAAACGAGCTGTTTCGATATTTGTTTGTTACCTGGCCGTAATATTGAGCGGCTATCATAAGAGCTGTTGAAAACAAGCAAGATAAACATTTTTCAAAGGATGGTTATTGATAATATGTTAAAGAAAAACTTGACGAAGGTTATTGCAACTGTTGGTGCTATGGCTGCTGGGGTTGCTGCGACGACAGCCGCAGTTCACGCTGACTCGATTTACACCGTACAGAGTGGTGACACCCTGTCAGGGATTTCCATGAAGTTCACTAACGACATCAGCAAGGTTAATGAACTTGCGCGGATGAACAACATCCAAGACATTAACACGATCTACGTTGGCCAAAAGCTGCTGATCAAGAGCAATGGTCAGATTCAGCCAGCAACGGCTTCACAAATCGCTAGTCTGCCAGCTACTAATGGCAACCAGAGCTCTAATGCTAACGCTGCTGTGACGGCTGCTAACAACCAACCGGCAAAGGCCAACGACAATAACAGTGCAAACAACAACTCATCAAGCACGACGAGCGATCAAAATCTATCAGGCTCCGAAGCGGAAGCCAAGGCCTGGATTGCTCAGCACGAATCCGGTGGCAACTACAATGCCCAAAATGGCCAGTACATCGGTAAGTACCAATTGTCGGCCAGTTATCTGAATGGTGATTACTCACCAGCTAACCAGGAAAAGGTTGCCAACCAGTACGTTGCCCAACGTTACGGCTCATGGGTCAATGCGAAGGCTCATTGGATGGCTAACGGCTGGTACTAAAACTGGCTTAACTCAATCGTCTAAAAATCAAGAAAGGCTCCTGATGCGTACCCCCAAAGTTGGAAATTGACTTTGGGGGTATTTTTTTATGATGAGAATTTACAATTTAAGTGCAACATAAATTAAAAAAATAACCCATAACGGGTAGAATTAGTTTAATGACCAAATCAAACTAATCGAGGTAA
>NZ_CANDNU010000023.1 GCF_947387495.1 Limosilactobacillus difficilis | reverse complement strand
GATTTGGTTATTAAACTAATTCTACCCGTTATGGGTTATTTTTTTAATTTATGTTGCACTTGAATTGTAAATTCTCACTCTTATAGTAAAAAAGCTGTCCGACGATAACGTCGAACAGCTTGGTGGGGGTCATCCCCCTAATTTATTAGTTAAGGCAATTACTTTTCGTCGGCCGGCTTTTCCTTAGCCCACTTGCGAATTGCTTCAATCTTCTTTTCCTTCAGAGCCCGCTTGTAACGTGATGCTACGGGACGGCGACCTTGAACGCCATGTGGATGTGCTTTACGCATTGGGATATGCCTCCTTTATTCTACGTGAATTTCAACATTCCCCATTATACTGGTGCAGTGCCGGAAAAGCAACCTCTTTTAGCCGATTGATTGCTGATGCAAAAGAAAAGCAGAAAATTTAGCCAAATGATTTGACCTTTTTTGACCAACGGTATATAGTAAGAGCATCAACAAGTTAGCAATCAATGCTAGCAAGTGCTAATTTAGGAGGCGCAAGCATGAACTTAGTTCCAACTGTTATTGAACAGTCCTCACGTGGCGAACGGGCCTACGACATTTACTCGCGGCTGCTGAAGGACCGCATCATTATGCTGTCTGGTACTATTCAAGACGACATGGCTAACTCAATTGTTGCCCAATTACTCTTCTTGGATGCCCAGGATTCAACTAAAGACATTTATATGTACATTAACTCACCTGGTGGTGTCGTTACTTCTGGGATGGCCATCTACGACACGATGAACTTCATCAAGTCCGATGTCCAAACCATCGTTATCGGCATGGCTGCCTCAATGGCCAGCGTCCTGGCATCATCTGGTACCAAGGGCAAGCGCTTTGGGCTGCCACACTCACAAGTCCTGATTCACCAACCTTCTGGTGGTGCTCAGGGGCAACAGACCGAAATTGAGATCGCGGCAACCGAAATTTTGAAGACCCGGAAGATGATCAACGAAATCCTGGCTCAGAATTCTGGTCAATCGATCGAACAAATCAACAAGGATACTGAACGGGATCACTACCTGACCGCTCAAGAAGCTGTTGATTACGGCCTACTCGATGGCATCATGTCCAACAACGAAATTAAGAAGTAATAAATAAGTAGTTAAACTTTATTAAGGAGTCAAGACTTTCCCGGTCTTGGCTCCTTTTTCGTTGTAAAATGTATGTTTTAGGGCAAACTTTTAAAATTGCTATTGCGAATTGAATTGAAGGGAAGTTTTTTGATGAATACCCGCAACTCTGGACGTCACTTAAAGTGGCCCCTTGTTCTTAGCTCACTAATCATTATTATTGAGCTCTGTGCAACGGCCGGTGGCGCCCTCACCAGTTTGACGATTGGCAGTCCGTTGTTTATCGGCTCGTGGCTGTTCAAGTGTCTAGCCGTTGCCTTGATCGTCACCATTCCGGTCCTCCTGGGGGCTTATGTTCAACCGGAAGACAACTTCGTGACCCTGGCCGGCGGGATGTTGGTCAGTGGCCTGATCTTTTCATTAATTGATCGTTTAACGTCTCAGTTGCCAAAAGATCCTCGTGAATTGTATTTGATGGCAAACGTCTTCGCCTACTGGCTGATGCTCTGCCTCCTCGCTGCGATGGCTCCCTGGCTAAAAAGCCTGATCCGTAACATTCCGGTGACGACCCGCCGTCACATTACCCTGGCCGTTGGCATCATCTTTTTCGTGACCGACCTAATTTGGCACCGGGACTTTTTCGGCTTCCGGACCGGGAATACGATCACCTGGGATGCCTTCCTCTTCCTAGCTGGTGACTGGCTGTCAGAAGATCCCCGCGTCAAACAATGGTCCAACCGTCGCTGGGCCGTTCTCGCGCTAGTGACCTGGTTAGCCGCGGCAATCCATAACTGGTACCGCATCTACAACGTCAACTACAGTCCACACAACGGGATTAACGTCACCAACCACTATCTTGTGGGCCTGAGTGCTACCCAAGCCTTCATGCTGGTCTTCATCCTGGTGTTGGCTGCCTGGTTTATCCACAATTATCCCCGCCAGCAAGTGGACCTCACCACCTTGCTCAGTGGCGAAACCATTCTGCTCTGTCTGATGATCATCGCCCGGTCACTGGCAACTCCTTATCAACGCACTAATCTCAATCCCTACCTATTATTGGGACTAGAAATCCTGGGAACAATTATCGTTTTCGCCGCTCTTTGCTGGTTATTGAACCGAAGTGTTCGACAGTTTAATCGTCCGCTGGACCTCCTGCCGGCAATTAAAGGGCTAGCTCGCTGGCTTGAGAGAAACTGGCGCTGGTGGCTTGTTATCGCGGTTGCCTGGGCTCTCATTGCCCTCTCCTACCTGATGATCTGGTCCGGCAATAATGACATGGTCGTGTGGCTCTTCCACAATCGCCCAACTTTGGTCTGGCTCAACATCATGATTTTGTTAGCCATCTTTGCCATCATCATGGCGATCTGCAACCATTACTGGCCTGCTCTTATTTTAATGACCGCCTTTAGTCTGGTTTGGACCACCGCTTCCCAGCTCAAAATTGCGAGTCGGGACGAACCGATCCTGCCAACTGACCTCTCGATGATCGGTTCTGTTAAAGAATTGCTTTCGATGGTCAATGGCAAAGTGGTCATCGCTATGGTGGTAGGACTGGTAGTGTTGGCAGCCATCGCTCTTGCCCTGCAACACTTCGACACCAACGCGAGTCGTCTCAGCTGGAAGGGGCGGTTGATTATGGCAATTGTCGCCTGTGCCTACCTTGGCAGCTTTGCTTTTGCCAACCACAACAACACACCCGTCCGCCATTATCTCGATAACGCCCAGGACGTTCCCTACTTTTACAAACAAATCCGGGGAGCCAAAATCAACGGGACCCTCCTCCAGTTTGCCAACAACGTCGACGTCACCATCATGGCCAAACCAGCCGGCTACTCCAAATCAACCATGGAAAAATTGGCCAAACATTACCGTCATGTCGGCAGTCAAATCAATAAATCTCGGTCTGGGAATGCCAAGTCGCAATCACTAATCTTCATCCTCAGCGAAAGTTTCGCGGATCCGCGGCGGGTTCCTGGCCTAAACGTTAATCACAATCCGATTCCCTACATCAGCCAAATCAAAAAACACACCACCGGCGGTTTAATGCTTAGCTCCGGCTATGGTGGCGGGACTGCCAACATGGAATACATGGCCTTGACGGGACTGTCGGAAGCTAACTTCTCACCGACCCTGCCAACTCCTTACTCCCAGTTAGTGCCCTACCAAAAACAAGCCTGGTCAATCAACCAGCTCTTTAATTACAGCCAGGCCGTGCACCCCTTCTCCGCCCAGCTCTATAGCCGCAACCGGGTCTACCCGAAGTTCAAGTTTGACCGTTTCTACCACTACGGCAGTCACCCGGCATTAACTTACACCAGCACGATTCAGAACAACCCACGGGTCTCTGACGACGCGACCTACAAGCAAACCCTCAAGGTACTTAAGCAGCACCATGCCGGTCAGTTCATCCAAGTCGCAACGATGCAAAATCACATGCCATACCTGCCGACCTATTACCGCAAACTTCACTATACCGTCAGCGGTGACGCGGCGCCGACCGATAATAGTGTCGCCAAAATCGAAAGTTACACCCAGGGTATTCACTACACCGACGGCTCAACAAAGGCTTTCCTGCACCGCTTAGATAAGGTTAAGAAACCCGTCACCGTTGTCTGGTATGGCGACCACCTGCCAGGCATCTACGGCCACGTCTCAATGAGTCAGTACGGTATCGCCCTTCACGAAACCGACTACTGGATCTACAGCAATCCTGCGGCAACCGGCCATGGCCGTAAGCTGGAAAAGCACAAGGTTGTCAGTCCGAACGACTTCGCCGCAATGGCACTGATGCAGATGAACGTCAAGGTCTCACCGTACTACGCCTTGCTGACCCGCATCTATACGGACATGCCCGCGATGAGTCTATCGACCAACGGGACGGATCACAATAACACCATTCATACGGGAGGGACGACCTTCGTGAACCAGCATTCACAGGCAGTCAACCTGAACCGCAAGCAGCAACGGCTGCTCCACGACTACAAGCTCGTCCAATACGACCTTACGGCTGGCCACCAGTACCTCTTTAAGAAGAGCTTCCTGAAGACACCGGCAAAATAAGGCATATAGAAAAAGTCTGTTTGACACATGAAGTGCCAGACAGACTTTTTTTCATTAGCTCTTAGGAAACACCGGAACGCAGTTTTTCCGCGTACTGGTTGATCTTCCGCAGTCGGTGGTTAACCCCTGACTTAGAGATTGGCCCATCCGGCACCAACTCGCCAAGTTCCTTTAAGGACACCTCTTGGTGAGCCAGCCGGGTCTCGGCCATCACCCGCAGTTTGTCGGACAACTGGCTGAGACCGCCACGGGCCTGGATGAGCCGAATATTGGCCAGCTGCTTGTTCGAAGCATTTGCCACCTTGTCCAGGTTTGCGTTTTCGCAATTAACCAGGCGATTGACGGAGTTGCGCATGTCGCGGACAATCCGGATATTTTCAAATTGAAGCATGCTTTCGGTTGCCCCGATCAGCTGGAGAAAATTAGCGATTTTCTCCGCTTCTTTAAGGTAAACGATGTAGCCACTCCGCCGACTGGTAGTCCGCGCATTCAGCTTATAACGGTTGATCATTCTGGCGATCATCGCGTTGTGTTCCTTGTACAAAGAATAAATCTCCAGGTGGTAACGCGAGGTCTCCGGATTGTTGACCGAACCACCCGCTAAAAAGGCGCCCCGCAAATAAGAACGACACTGCAAGTCGTCTTTCAGCAAGCTTAACGGCACATCTTCTTTAATCTGTAAACCATCTAAAATCCCCAGGTCGCTGAGGAGGTCTTGAGCGTGGTAACGCAGCCGGACCACGTAGGTATTATTCTTGTGCAGCTTCATTTTGCGCCGCACTAAGATTTCACTTTCAACCTTGTAAAAATCCTTGATGAGGACGTAGATGCGCCGGGCGATTGCCGGGCTTTCGGTTGACACGTTAAGGATCAGTTGGTGGGAAAAAAGACTCAGGGAGCCGTTCATCCGAATCAGGGCCATCAGTTCCGCCTTGGCGTTGGCCGGCTGACTCACGGACAGCTGGGTGAGCTCCTTCTTAACTTGACTCGCATAGGACACAGCCACACCTCCTAATCGTGCACTTCGTGAAGCCGGTTTAACAGTTCAGCTGCCACCGACTCCTGGTCGTGGAAGGCCCCGTTATCACGCAGCCGCACAAAGTTGGACGAAATCACCCGACAGCCCTGCTCCCGCAAGCCACGGAAATTGTGACCAACCGGCCGGGAAATCTCGTTCCATTGCTGAAAATTGATGTAGTCTTCTGGAATTGGCTGGATGTTAACCAGGACCGTGTCGATGAAGTTCTGCCCGATGTGTTGGTTGAGAACCCGCACGTGATCAGCATCAGTAAAGTTATCTGTTTCGCCCTTCTGGGTCATGATGTTGCAAACGTAGATAACTTCCGCCTTGGTCTTGCGAACCGCTTCACCGACGTTTTTAATCATCAGGTTCGGGAGGATGCTTGTAAAGAGGCTTCCCGGCCCCAGCACGATTTCATCCGCATTCATAATGGCGCTGATGACTTCGGGCATCGCGGCCGCTTCGTGCTGGTCGCTGTCTTCTGACGGGGTGACCCAAACGCGTTTGATCCGGCTGTGGGCCTTGGTGATTTCGGACTCCCCGCTCAACTTCTTACCATCCGTAAATTCCGCATTTAGGGTAAGAGGTTCATTGGCCACCGGAAAAACATGGCCGCGGATCTTCATCATCCCCGATAATTTCTGGACTGCCGTAAAGATATTGCCCTGCATCTCCGATAAGGCCGAGATGATCAGGTTGCCGATAGCATGACCAGCCAAGAACTTGTCATTCGAGTCAAAGCGATACTGAAAAATATCCTGCTCCAGTTTTGGCAAGTCGGACAAGGCAACCAAAGCGTTGCGGATGTCACCAGGCGGCACGACATTGACGTAGTTGCGTAAAACACCTGATGAGCCCCCATCATCAGCAACAGTAACCACGGCGGTAATGTCAACATCTTTGTCGCGCAACCCCCGCAGAATAACTGGTAGACCGGTGCCGCCACCGATCACCACAATTTTTGGTTTTTGATACATTGTTATACTCCTAGTCTGCTTTGTGAACGTCCCGATGGTGAACGTTCACCGTATATTCTTTCTGGCGCAAATCGTCAGCCAGACGGTTGGCAATTGTGACAGAACGGTGCTGGCCACCAGTACAGCCGATCGCGATCGTCAAACTGCTCTTACCCTCATGAATGTATCCCGGTAAAGCGACCTCAAGCAGGCCTAACAAGTGCTTGTAAAAGTCTTGCGAGACCTGGTGGTTCATAACATAGTCTTGGACAGCTTTGTCATTGCCGGTCAAGTGCTTCAATTCGGGAACATAGTACGGGTTGGGCAGAAAACGGACATCCATCACGATATCGGCGTCCAATGGCAAACCGTATTTAAAGCCGAAGGAAAGAACTTCGACATAAAAGTTGTTTTCATCCCCGTCCCCAAAATAATCCGCAATGCGCAAGCGCAAGTTACGCGGGGTGAGGGTTGTGGTGTCAATAATCACATCGGCGTGACTCTTCAGGTCATTCAACAATTGACGTTCGCGTTGAATGCCTTCCAAAACAGTGCCGTGAGGGGAAAGCGGGTGGTTGCGCCGGGTTTCTTTGTAACGCGAAATCAGTTCGACATCACTCGCGTCCAAAAAGACCAGCTTAACCCGAACGTCATCCCGGTCACGCAGTGTTGCAACGGTGCTAGCGACTTGGTCGTAAAAGCCACGTGAACGTGAGTCCATCACCATGGCCGCCTTATCAGACTCATCAGACTGCTTTAAAACATCAATGAATTTCCCTGCCAGTGACGGCAGCATGTTATCGATGACGAAGTAGCCTAAATCTTCGAGACTCTGCACGGCCACCGTTTTGCCAGCTCCGCTCATCCCTGTGATGATGACCACATCCATTTGTTTTGCCATCTCGTTGCCTCCAATTTTGAATCACTTCTGAAAGTATAACATACCGGGCGTGTCTTGTAATGCGATTGTTCGTCAATTGACGAACAAAGCCAGCATGATAAGAAAGGGCGAGCAAAAGTCATCTTCGCCCGCCCTTTAATTGCCGAAACGAACATTCATTGCGGCCAAACCGCGTTGACGCTTTTCTCGACTCGTTTATTTCTTTTTCGCTTGGCGTTCGGCCGCCCACTGACGGTCCCGCTTGAGCATCGGTCCCAAGTACTGGCCAGTATAGCTGGCAGCCACCTTGGCAACTTCTTCCGGCGTACCGGTTGCGACCACTTGACCACCGCCTTCACCGCCTTCGGGGCCGAGATCGATCAGCCAATCAGCCGATTTGACGACGTCGAGTTCGTGTTCAATGACGAGGACGGTGTTGCCAGCGTCAACAAGGCGCTGCAATACTCCCAGCAAACGCTTGATATCATCCATATGCAGACCGGTAGTTGGTTCATCAAGGATGTAAAAACTCTTGCCATGGCTCTGCTTGTGCAGTTCGGCTGCCAGTTTCATCCGTTGTGCTTCCCCACCAGACAGTGTCGTCGCCGGCTGTCCAAGGTGCACGTAGCCGAGGCCGACATCTTCGATCGTTTGTAGTTTACGCCGAATCTTCGGAATCGCGTGGAAAAACTTGAGGGCCTCACTGACGGTCATGTTGAGCACGTCAGCAATATTTTTACCCTTGTATTCCACTTCCAAGGTTTCCGAATTATAGCGAGTACCATGGCAGACCTCGCAGGGAACGTAAACGTCCGGCAAGAAATTCATTTCGATCTTCAAAATGCCATCGCCGTGACAGGCTTCACAGCGGCCGCCCTTGACGTTAAAACTGAACCGCCCCTTGGTGTAGCCACGCATCTTCGCATCGTTGGTCTGGGCAAAAAGTTCGCGAATGTCATCAAAAACCCCAGTATAAGTTGCCGGATTACTCCGCGGCGTCCGGCCGATTGGCGATTGGTCGATATCAATGACCTTTTCGATGTTCTTCAAGCCCCGAATGGACTTGTATTTGCCCGGTTTAGCAGAATTGCCGTTGAGTTTTTGGGCCAGGATTCGCTTCAGGATCAGGTTGACCAAGGTCGATTTGCCCGAGCCGGAAACTCCGGTGACACAAATAAACTTACCTAAGGGGAATTTTACCGTAATGTCCTTCAGGTTGTTAGCCTGCGCCCCGGTCACGGTGATAAACTTGCCATTTCCCTGCCGCCGTTTTTCTGGCACAGGAATGAACTTCCGTCCAGACAGGTATTGTCCCGTCAACGATTTTCGCGAGCGCATAACCTGCTTGGGGGTACCAGCGGCCATCACGCGGCCACCATTTTCACCGGCGCCCGGGCCAATATCGACGATGTAATCAGCTGCCCGCATCGTGTCCTCGTCATGTTCCACGACGATCAGGGTGTTGCCGAGGTCGCGCATCTTCTTCAGTGAGCGGATCAGGCGGTCATTGTCCCGTTGGTGCAAACCGATGGACGGTTCATCGAGGACGTAGATAACCCCCGATAAGTTTGAACCAATCTGGGTGGCCAGGCGAATCCGCTGAGCTTCCCCACCGGAAAGCGTCCGGGCCGACCGCGACAGGGTCAGGTATTCCACCCCGACGTTCTGCATAAAGGTCAGCCGATCGATGATTTCCTTAAGAATCGGCTGGGCAATCTTCATCTTCTCATCCGATAATTTCACTGCCTTGAAGAACGGCAAAGCCTTGCTGATCGGCAGTTCACTAACCTGACCGATGTTTTTCCCCATGATTTGCACACAGAGAGCCCGTTCGTTCAAGCGATAACCATGGCAAAGGGAACACGGCAACTCCGTCATGTACTTACGCATCTGGTCGCGGGTAAAATCTGAGTTTGTTTCCTTGTAGCGACGGGCAACGTTATTGACAACCCCTTCAAACGGCACGTCGACGTCCCGCACCCCACCGAAGTCGTTTTCGTAGTGGAAATGGAAGGTGGTCTTCCCATTACCGTAGAGGACTAGTTTCTGCTGTTTTTTTGGCAGTTTATCAAACGGCGTATCCATCGAGATGCCGGCCGACTGACAGAACTGTTCGAGAAGTGCCGGATAGTACTGGGAAGAAATCGGGTTCCACGGCGCCATTGCCCCTTCGCGGAGGGTTTTAGTGCGGTCAGGAACTACCAAGTCAACATCAACTTCTAGCTTGGAACCGAGACCTTCACACTGTGGACAGGCACCCATCGGGGCGTTGAAGGAAAAGAGTCGTGGCTCCAGCTTACCGACCGTAAAACCACAGATTGGGCAGGCGTATTGCTCAGAAAAAGGAATCGCTTTTCCGCCAATCACGTCGGCAATCGCATAACCACCGCTCAGACGGAGGGCTGATTCAAAGGAGTCAAACAGCCGGGAACGAATCCCGTCCTTCACAATAATCCGGTCCACTACCACGTTGACGCTGTGTTTCTTGTTCTTATCGAGTTCTGGCACTTCATCCAGCTCATAAGTTTCCCCATCGACTTGGACCCGGACGAAGCCCTCCCGCTTAACCTTGGCAAGGGCCTTTTTCTGGGTACCTTTCTTGTCCCGGACAATCGGCGAGAGAATCTGTAAACGGGTCCGTTCCGGCAGTTTCAGGACCCGGTTCACCATCTGCTCGGGTGACTGACTCGTGATTGGGATGTGGTCGTTGGGACAGATTGGCGTCCCGACCCGCGCCCAAAGCAAACGCAGGTAATCATTGATCTCCGTCACCGTTCCCACCGTCGAACGAGGGTTATGGCTGGTGGTTTTTTGATCAATCGAAATGGCCGGTGATAAACCGTCGATGCTGTCAACATCGGGTTTGTCCATCTGGCCTAAGAACTGTCGTGCGTAAGCAGAAAGGCTTTCCACGTAACGGCGCTGTCCTTCTGCATAGAGGGTGTCAAAGGCGAGCGAGCTCTTCCCTGAACCGGACAGACCCGTGATCACGACTAACTTATTCTTCGGTATCGTCACATCAATATTTTGTAAATTGTGAGCCCGTGCTCCATGGATCACAATTTTGTTATTAGTGTTTGCCAACTTTAACTCCCTTCCTGTGCTTGCTTGATCCCTTTTTAACCGAACCCTTTAGTTCCAGAACAGTATCACGCAGGGTTGCCGCCTGTTCAAAGTCCAGTCGCTTGGCCGCATCGCGCATTTGTTCCGTCAGTTCCTGAAGCATCTTTTCTTGCGCCGCCCGGCTCAACTTGGCAAAATCTCGATCAGAGAACTCTTGGTCGGTCTTCTCATCCTGCTTATCATCACTCTTTTGGACAGCCGTAATCGCAGCCTGAATCGGCTTGATGATCGTTTTCGGCGTGATGTGGTGATCGCGATTGTACTGCTCTTGAATAGCCCGCCGCCGCTTCGTTTCGTCGATCGCCTTTTGCATCGATTCGGTAACGGTGTCGGCATACATGATGACTGCCCCGTGTTCGTTTCGGGCAGCCCGGCCGATCGTCTGAATCAGCGACCGCTCATTGCGCAAGAAGCCTTCCTTGTCGGCATCTAAAATCGCCACTAAGGAAACTTCGGGCACGTCCAGTCCTTCCCGCAAGAGGTTGATCCCAACCAGGACGTCAAACTTGCCGAGTCGCAAGTCCCGAATGATCTGACTCCGTTCGAGGGTCTTGATACCGCTGTGGAGGTACTTGCACTTAATCCCCAAATCTTTTAGGTAATCGCTGAGGTCTTCTGACATCTTTTTGGTCAAAGTCGTCACGAAGACCCGCTCGTGTTTTTCAACCCGTTTGTTGATTTCACCCACCAGGTCGTCAATCTGTCCCATGACAGGGCGCACATCAATGGTCGGATCGAGCAATCCGGTTGGCCGAATGATCTGTTCAACGACGTGATCCGTCTGTGCGAGCTCGTACGGGCCGGGCGTCGCAGACATATATACAACTTGATTGACTCGTTCTTCAAATTCATTTAGCTTGAGCGGCCGGTTGTCGAGGGCACTCGGCAGACGGAAACCGTAGTCGATCAACATCTGCTTACGGGCCCGGTCACCGTTGTACATTCCCCGCACCTGGGGCATCGTCTGGTGGGATTCATCAACGACCAGCAAAAAGTCCTTCGGGAAGAAATCGAGGAGGGTAAACGGCGGTTCACCCGCTTTTCGACCGTCCATATAACGAGAATAGTTCTCGATACCGTTGGTGTAGCCCATTTCCCGCATCATTTCCATGTCGTAGGTCGTCCGCTGCTCAATCCGTTCCGCTTCCAGCAGCTTGCCCTGCTTGGTAAACTTAGCAACCTGATCCTGCATTTCCTTTTTGATCTGCGGCAGGGCCCGGTCCATAATATCGTCATTGGTCATGAAATGAGTGGCCGGGAAAATGGAAACATGGTCGTAGTCACCGACAACTTCACCGGTCAGCGCGTCAACCTCCCGAATCCGGTCAATTTCGTCCCCGAAAAACTCAATCCGGAGGGCTTTTTCGTCACGCGATGCTGGGAACACTTCAACCACGTCGCCGTGAACCCGGAAACGGCCCCGCTGAAAGTCAATATCATTGCGGTCAAATTGGATTGACACCAGGTCGCGCAGCAACTGATTGCGTTCGATTTCTTGACCAACATGCAGGGATAACACAGACTTCTGATATTCCCGTGGATCCCCTAAACCGAAAATGCTTGACACTGAGGCCACGACGATAACATCGTTACGCTCTAACAAAGAACTCGTTGCCCCGTGCCGCAGTTTATCAATCTCATCATTGATCGAAGCGTCTTTTTCGATATAAGTGTCACTAGAAGGAACGTAGGCTTCCGGTTGGTAGTAATCATAGTAAGAAACGAAGTACTCCACCGCGTTATGCGGAAAGAACTTTTTCATTTCGCCGTAAAGCTGTCCCGCCAGAGTTTTGTTATGGCTCAAAATCAAGGTTGGCTTATTGACCCGGGCAATCACGTTGGAAATCGTGAAGGTCTTCCCGGTCCCGGTCGCCCCCAACAGAATCTGGGCTTTTTCTCCATCCTGAATCCCCCGGGTCAGCTTA
Source organism: Limosilactobacillus difficilis (assembly GCF_947387495.1). Taxonomy (GTDB): domain Bacteria; phylum Bacillota; class Bacilli; order Lactobacillales; family Lactobacillaceae; genus Limosilactobacillus; species Limosilactobacillus difficilis. Next base: position 15,262 of record NZ_CANDNU010000023.1, on the reverse strand, counting down.
TCAATGGCTTGAGGCTGATCGCCAGTGGGCTTGTAATCAGAAACCAGTTCAAAATCACGGTCAGGTTGACGATAAATCATGTTTGCCTCCTCATTTTTCGACGTCTTTCTTCGTGCCGATCCCTTTCAGCCGGGATCTCACAGCCACAGTTGATTTTACCACACGAACATACATTCTCCCAAAGCATATACTCGCGATTACCCGGGAAATAAAAAACGAGACTGATGAAAATTCACCAGTCTCGTTCATCAATATTGGCAGCCACTACTAGTTGCTTTGCTTCCGGTAACCCAGATAGAACTGAACAATCGCCAAGATGACGTTGACCCAGTTAACGACAAGGAACCAGGTTGCCAGCGTACCAGCCGGGTGACTTACCCCATAAAATACCCAGAAGCCAATGATTACTGCTACGACGTTGATCCAAGCAAAAGTTTTAATCAACTTCTGGTTTGATAACTGAGTGCACATCCAAATCAGGTTAACAATCAGCCAGATTAACAAAATCCAGAAAATAGCGTTAAACATTTTAATGACCTCCTTTGGTATAGAATCCGAAGGGATTTGAATGGAATTCTATAATGAAAGCTATTTCAAATTTTCTTCCCTTCACTTTTTATCCTAGACCATTTCAGTCGATTTACCAGGAACAAAGTCAGCACTTAATACCATTTGTTAACATCTGATCATTATTAGTCCAGCCTTACATACAATTAGTAAGTAGTGCCAAAATGAAACGAAAATCATTTTCTGTTTCCAACAAATTCGCAAATATCAAAAAAAGTGGTGACTAGCCACCACTTTTTAGCAAATTTGTAATAACTAGCCTGCTCTAGCTACAGCAAAATGAAATCTTTCCTGCCAACCTAATACCCAATTTTGTTATTCTTGAGTTAACTTTGTGATTGCATCTTCAAATTGAGCCAATTTTTCATTGGCTTTGGCCAAACTATCCGCTGACGTTCCCACATAAAACTTCAGTTTTGGTTCCGTCCCGGACGGCCGGATCGCGATCCAAGTCTCGTCATCCAAAATGTACTTCAGCACGTTGGAATTTGGCATCCCCAGTTCAACCGTCTGCCCGTGGCTGGTCTTCGTGTTGGTGCTAAAGTCTTCGGTTGTGACGACCGAGTAGCCGGCAAATTCTTTAATTCCCTCATCCCGGAATTTCTGCATCATCGCAATCATCTGCTGACGACCATCAATGCCCGGATACTGCTTAGAAATCGTCTTTTCCCGGAAGTAACCATAACGCTGGAAAAGTTCTTGGACACCATCATACAGGGTCATCGAACGACTCTTGTAGTAAGCGGCTACTTCAGCGAGCAGAACCAGCGATTGAATCGCATCCTTATCCCGGACAAATGGTTTCACTAGATAACCGTAGCTTTCTTCGAAGCCGAACATAAAGGTGTGATCATGTTGGGTCTCAAACTGGTGAATCAAGTTAGCGATCCACTTAAAGCCGGTCAAGACGTTCATCATTTGGACCCCGTATGAAGCAGCGATCTTCGCCGCAAATTCGGTGGAAACGATTGACTTGACAGCAACAGCATCAGCCGGCAGTGTGCCAGCCTGCTTGTGTGCTTCCAGGATATAATGAAGCATCACCGCTGCAATCTGGTTGCCCGTAAGCAACTGGTACTGCCCATCTGGCTGCCATACAGCACAGCCGAGCCGATCAGCGTCTGGGTCCGTCGCAATTAAAACGTCAGCATCAACCTGCTTGCCGAGCTTTTTAGCCCGGACAAAGGCCTCCGGGAATTCAGGATTAGGATGCTTCAAGCCTGGAAAATCACCATTAGGCTGCGCTTCTTCGCCCACGAGTTCGTAGTTAGTAAAGCCGGCCTGCCGCAGAGCCCGTTCGCCCAGCTTTTGCCCAGTGCCACAAAGAGGCGTAAAGACAAACTTCAGGTTCTTCCCGTACTCTTTTGCCAGATCACGGTTGATCGTCACCGTTTTAACCGCATCAAGATAGGCCTGATCAAGATCAGCCCCCATCAATTGTTCGAGGCCATCCTGCAGCAGCTGCTTTTCGTCAGCCAACGGAATCTCAAAGAGGTTGGTAATCTTGCGAATATATCCAGTAATTAAGTCTGATTCCTTTGGCGGCATCTGACCGCCATCCTCGCCATAGAGCTTGTAGCCGTTATACTCCTTCGGGTTGTGGCTCGCGGTAATCATAATCCCCGCATAAGCGTGCTGATGACGCACCGCAAAGGAAACCGTCGGGGTCGGCCGCAACTCGTCATAAACGTAGGTCTTAATGCCCTGAGCGCCTAAAACGCGTGCACAATTATGAGCAAACAGTTTCGAATTGTGACGTGAATCATACCCAATGACCACGCCCCGGGATTTGATTTCATCCCCCAGTGACAGCATCAAACTGGCCAACCCTGCCGTCGCCTGCCGAACGGTGTAGATATTCATGCGGTTGATTCCCGGCCCCATCAGGCCACGCATCCCCGCAGTCCCAAATGACAGCGGAGCATAAAAAGCATCCTCAATTTCTTTTTCGTCCCGCATCCTATCCAGTTCTTTTCGCAGGGCAGGATCCAATGATTGGTAATTTTTCCAGTTTTGGTATGTATCTTTCCAGCTCATAAGAGTATCTCCGTTTCTTCCGAATTATTCACTTCCCAGTATACCCCAACAAGCCCAACAATGAAACATTCTGGCGATTTAAAAAAATGGCCAGATCTTCCGACCCGCCCATTTTGAAGCTATTATTTCGACTATGATTCTTTATTTTTGCAGATAGTGGTATACCTCTTGACCCGCGATGGCGCCGTCACCAACCGCCGTCGCAATTTGCCGCAATGGCGTTTGCCGTACATCACCGATGGCATAAATTCCTGGTACTTTTGTGGCCATCTTTTGGTCTGTGATCACCCAGCCCTGGTCATCCAGGATGCCGAGAGACTCAAAGGGCTTTGTCATCGGCACGCTGCCAACGTAAATGAAAAGTCCATCAATTGGCATCGTTGACTTGTCCCCAGTCTCATTATTAACCAGGTGCACACCATTAACTTTCACATCGTCACCATCAATCGAGGTCACACTGTGGCTAAACAAGAACTTCAGCTTTGGATCTTTTTTTGCTCGATCCTGCAGCAATGGCTGGGCTCGCAAATGATCCTTACGAACAACCAGTGTGACACTGGCGGCCAACTGGGTCAGATACATTCCCTCTTCTACTGCTGAATCACCGCCACCGACGACGATCAGCTGTTTATCCTTGAAAAAGGCGCCATCACAAACCGCACAGTACGAAACTCCGCGACCACTAAATTCTTCTTCGCCAGGAACTCCCAGATGCCGTTGAGAAGCGCCCGTCGCAATGATCACTGCCCGGGCCCGGAACTGTTCATCCATGTCGGTGGTGACTGTTTTCCATTCACCGCCGTCCTCAATCGCGGTAACTCCGCCATAAGCGTAGTTCGCACCAAACTGGGTTGCCCCCTGGTACATCTTTTCGGCTAAGTCAGGGCCCTTGATCGAAGAAAAGCCCGTGTAGTTTTCAATCTCAGCCGTGTTGTTTAAGTTGCCGCCGTAAATCCCACGATCCAGCATTAAAACAGACAGGTTAGCTCGTGAAGCATATAGTGCCGCCGTCATCCCACCGGGGCCAGCACCAATAATGATTACGTCATAGTTAGTCTTTTTTTCTGCCATGATGAGTGCTCCTCCAAATAACTTTTGCCCTTATCATAGCAGATCAGGACAATTTGTCGAATAATATGCTTACTTTTTATAAGTACTATCTGAAAAATAAACGGGGTTTTGAAGTCCCCGTTTAATCATTTACTTTTTGGCTGGCCGCTTCGCCTGGTTGCGATCCTCGGCCTTTAATTGTTCGCCGAGGGTTTCAATGTATTGCCGTAGGTCGTCCTTGACCTGTGGGTGCTGCAAGCCATATTGAATGTTGGTCTTGATCCAGCCAAACTTGTTGCCAACATCGTAGCGTTCACCCTTGAATTCGTGGGCAAAGACCCGTTGCGTCTTATTCAGAGTATCGATCGCATCGGTCAGCTGAACTTCGTTTCCCTTGCCTGGCTTAGTCTTGGCTAAGACGTCAAAGATTTCAGGCGTGAAGATATAGCGCCCGATGATTGCCAAATCACTCGGCGCATCCTTCGGGGCCGGCTTTTCAACAAAGCTCGTCACATTGTAAAGCCCCGGGATTACTTCCTTGCTCGGATTGATGACCCCGTACTTAGCCGTATCTTCGTGAGGCACCCGCATAACAGCTAACGTAGAAGCTCCCGTCCGTTGGAAGCTCTCAATCAACTGTTTGGTTAGCGGTTCGCCCTTGCCGTCAATGTTGTTGAGGTCGTCCCCCAGCATAACGACAAATGGCTCGTCGCCGATAAAGTCACGAGCGGTCAGAACCGCATCCCCCAAACCACGAGGGTGAGACTGCCGAATAAAGTAGATGTTAATATCGGTCGTCTCTTGAACCAGCTTCAGCATAGCGTCCTTGTGCTTTGCCTGCAGGTTATCTTCCAGTTCAGGATTGGAATCAAAGTGGTCTTCGATTGAACGCTTGTTCTTGCCATCAACGACGACAATATCTTCGATTCCTGACTTGCGGGCTTCTTCGACAATAAATTGGATTGTCGGTTTGTCCACAATCGGGAGCATTTCCTTTGCCAACGCCTTCGTCGCCGGCAGGAAGCGAGTCCCCAAACCAGCAGCTGGAATAATTGCCTTACGAACTTTTCTCATTGTCAAAATCCTTTCATGCCACTCTCTCTGGTAGCCAACAAACTAAGTATACCACAAGCTATTCCAATTCAGTAGTTACCGAACGGTTCATTAATTCGGTAATAGCTTGTTCAACGTCCTCATCTTCATACAGGACGCGGTATAAAGCGTCGGTGATTGGCATCTTGACGTGGCGCTTTTCGGCTAATTCGTGAGCCGCTTTAACGGTGTAGACCCCTTCGATAACCATTCCCATGTGAGAGATGATATCATCTAAGCGCCGTCCTTGGCCGAGTTGGTAACCAGCCCGCCAGTTCCGGGAATTCTTGCTGGTGCAAGTCACGACCAGGTCACCGACACCGGATAGGCCGATAAAGGTGAATGGATTGGCCCCAAAAGCCACGCCCAGGCGGCGGATTTCTGCCAAGCCCCGGGTGATCAGAGCGGCCCGGGCATTATCCTTGTAACCCAGTCCAGTCAAACAACCAGCTCCGAGGGCAATGATGTTCTTCAGCGCCGCACCATATTCTGCACCGATAACGTCATCATTGGTGTAAACCCGGAAGTAGTTGTTGGAAAAGAGTTTTTGGACCTGTTCGGCTGCCCGCAAATCGGTGCAGGCCGCCGTGATTGCCGTCATATCTTGAATAGCAACGTCTTCAGCATGGCTTGGGCCAGACAAGACGACGATCTCCTGCCGGTTTTCTGGAGCAACACATTCCGCAATGATTTCGGATGGCCGGTTATAAGTGTTCTGCTCCAGCCCTTTGGTGGCATGAATGATCAGCGGCTTTTGGTTCAGCTTTTTCAGTAATTTGCCTAATTTTGTTGCTACCTGCCGGATTCCCTTAGTCGGGATCACAACTAAGACAAATTCGGCATCTTTGACGGCCTCTTCCATGTCATTAGTGACGTGAAGATCGGTGGAATACTTGAAGTCTTCCATGTACTTGGGATTGACGTGCCAACGATTAAAGGTCTCGACCTGTTCTGGATCCCGGGCCCACAGCCAGGTATCCTCCCCGTTGCCAGTTAACAAATTAGCTAAAATACTACCCCAGGAACCAGCACCAAGAACTGCAACTTTACTCATTTTTATCATTTTCTCCCTTCACAAGGTACCATGGCAGACGTTGTTGGCGTCGACGTACAATCAAGATCACTAAAGCAAACACAAAAAAGACGAGGGACAGCAACTGAGAAATACGCACCGGGCCGAGCATCAGGCTATCCGTCCGCATCCCCTCGATAAAAAAGCGTCCCGCAGAATACCACAAAACATAGGCTAAAAAGATTTCTCCCCGTTTAAAGAGGTGCCGACGGTGGCGAAGCAGCATCAAGCAGACAAAACCGGTCAAGTCCCATAACGATTCATAAAGAAAAGTTGGTACCCGGTAATGACCGCCGATTAGCATTTGATTGATCAGCCAATTCGGCAGGTGCTGACCGACTAACGCTACCCGTGTCGTAATTCTGCCAAAAGCCTCCTGGTTCATGAAATTGCCCCAGCGGCCAATCCCCTGAGCCATGATCACAGTCGGTGCCACAATATCCAGCATCTGCCAAACCGACAGATGATAGTGGCGGCAATAGAAGAATAGGACCAAAAAACCACCGATGATGGCCCCATAAATCGCGATGCCACCGTCCCAAATGGCGATAATCTCATCAGGATGGATTGCGTAATACGGCCACTGAAAAAAGACGTAGTATAGACGGGCACAAACAATGGCAATCGGGAGCGCCCAGAGCAAGTAATCATAAAAAACATCTTCGTCTAAGCCCTGCCGACGTCCTTCGCGCACCGCCAGCCACAACGCCAGAATGACGGCACAGCCGATAAAAATCCCGTACCAGTGGACCTGGATTGGCCCGAGGTGAAAGGCAATCGGGTTCAGTGCACCCACAACTAAAGTCTTAGTCATGTTTGCGACTATCCTTTGCTGAGTTTTCTTTAATCAGGTGGTTGAGGTTATCATCAAAGGTCTTCGTCGCGTCATAACCCATCGATTCAGCCCGGAAGTTCATCGCGGCTGATTCAATGATGATCGCCAAGTTTCGTCCGGTCTTAACCGGAATGGAAACCTGGGGAACCCGCACCCCGCGAATCTCACGAGTATCACCACGATCACCCAGCCGATCAAATTGAACATCTGGTGTCCAAGTTTCCAGATGGACAATAAAGTCAATATTGTCTGATGGCATCACGGCTGCCGTCCCGTAAAGGGTCATAACGTTGATGATTCCGATACCCCGAATTTCCATCAAATGGTTAAGAATCTTCGGAGCCTGACCAACCAGAGTTTGCTCGTCAAAGGCATAGACTTCAACCCGGTCGTCAGCAACCAGCCGGTGACCCCGCCGGACCAGTTCCAGAGCAGTTTCACTCTTCCCAACACCAGAATCACCAGTAATCAGGACCCCGACCCCGTTAATATCCACCAGAACACCGTGAATCGATTCACGATCCGCCAACTGTCGGGTCAAAAACGAGGTCATGTATGAGATCGCCTTTGATGAAGTGTGGGGGCTCCCCAGGACCGGGATGTGGTGTTCTTTGGCTGCCCGGAGGAGTTCCTTTGGGGCCGGCAGGTTAGTACTGATCACAAAGCACGGCGTTTGGGGCGTACACATCTTGCTCATGTACTCGGTCCGCTGTTCCTCCGTTAAATCCTTCGCAAACGAAGTCTCAGTAATCCCGAGCATTTGAATCCGTTCTTGCGGATAGTGGGTAAAGTAGCCCGCTAATTCCAGAGCCGGTCGGGAAATTTCCGGCGTCAAAATTGGCCGTTGCAGGTACTCCGCACCCTGCAAAACCTTTAACCGCACGTTTTTTACAAGTGTTTCTACACTAACACTGTCTACCAAAAAAGTTCACTCCCTTAAAGTGACAGCCAATTAAGACCGCTGTCCCTTATTAATGTCATGTTCTTCAACATCGTGCAATTCCTTGCGTTGGGATTGTTGTGCTTCATCATTCTTGCCCTGTCGAAGTAAGTTAGCCAAAACCCCTGTGATGCTCGTATCGTTAGCATCAGGCGGCATCAGCAAGGCACTGATAAAGTACAAAATGGTACACGGGACGATTCCCGTAATGAGCATGATGATGAGAAAGAGGACCCGCAAAAGATTGGCTTTGACCCCGAAATAAGCTGCCAAACCGCCAAAAACACCAGCGACATAACGATCAGTCGCTGACCGAGTCAGTTTTTCCCGATCTTCTCGTCGACGCATGCGCTCTCACCCCTCTCTTGACCTAATCTTACTTGTTTTCAGACCAGACTGCAATTCCTCTTATTGAGGATTTTTTTTGCTCAATTTCCACTGCAAATAAGCATTGATGAAGGGATCAAGATCCCCGTCCATCACTGCATCAACATTGTGGGTCTCATAACCACTGCGGTTATCCTTGACCAGGGTGTAAGGGCAGAAAACGTAAGAACGGATCTGTGAGCCCCAGCCAATGTCGAGCTGCTGTCCCTCGATCTGGGCCCGTTTTTCCGCCTTTTTCTGTTCTTCCAGTTCATACAGTTTGGATTTCAGCATATTCATCGCCGTCTGCCGGTTTTGCAGCTGAGAACGTTCCGCCTGGGATGAAACGACGATTCCCGTCGGCAGGTGGGTAATCCGAACGGCCGAACTGGTCTTGTTGACGTGTTGGCCCCCGGCTCCACTCGAACGGAAAACGTCCACCCGCAAGTCGTCAGGATTAATGTCGACCTTAATCGTTTCGTCCAGTTCTGGCATGACATCGACCGAGGCAAACGAGGTGTGGCGGCGGCCAGCGGCGTCAAACGGGGAAATCCGCACTAGCCGGTGAACCCCCTTCTCTGAATGGAGGTAGCCATACGCGTTGTGGCCGTTAATCAAAAGGGTCACGGACTTCACACCGGCCGTTTCCCCTGCTTCATAAGAAGCCACTTCCGTCTTGAAGCCGTGGGAATCAGCCCAGCGGGTGTACATTCGCATCAGCATCTGACCCCAATCCTGAGCTTCCGTTCCCCCAGCCCCGGGGTGAATTTCAACAATAGCATTTTTGCTGTCGTACTTGCCGTCCAACAATTGATTAAGCCGGTAATCCTGCAGCTGCTTTTTCGTCGCCGCAAACTGCTTTTCAAAGTCAGCCGCTATGTCCGGGTCTGGTTCGGCACTCAGCAATTCCACCGCCGTAGTAAGGTCGCCAACCGCTTCTTTTAAATGAACATAGTTGTCGCGCTTGTCTTTGAGCTGGTTATTAGCGTCGATTAATTTCTGGGCTTTGACGTTGTCATTCCAGAAATTCGGCTCCGCCATCTTCTGTTCATTTTCGGCTATCTGTTCATCGAGGGCATCGAGGTCAAAGAGACCTCCCGAAGCGTGCGATCTCGTTACGCATTGCTTCTACTTGTTTGCTTGCTTCACTTAATTCCATAATCGCTCCTATCCACAAAAAGGACGGACCAAAAAGCATTCTGGTGCCGTCCCTTGTATATTAACGTGCAACGTTTTGCCGAATCTCTGACTTCATAAAGAGACGGGTCGATTCATATTCAATATCAGCGACCATTTCCTCAAACATATGATAACCGGCTGTTTGGTATTCAACCAACGGGTTCAACTGTCCGTATCCCCGGAGGCCAACCGATTGCCGGAACTGATCCATCATGTCAATGTGGTCGGTCCAATGAGAGTCGACAACCCGTAAAATAACAACCTTTTCGAATTCCAACATCTGTGATGAATCATAGAGTTGCTTTTGCTTCTGCTTGTAAACCCCGTTTGCCAGCCCCATCAAGTAGTCGACAATCTCCTGCTTCGACTTGCCTTCAAGGTCTTTGACACTGATTTCATCAGGTTTGACGAGGACTTCGATCGCAAAATCAACGATTTCCTGTAGCTTCCATTCCTTCTGGTCACCGAGGGTGTGCTGATCAACTTCCCGTTCAATCGTCCGCTTAACCATCGGCATCAAAACCCACTTCAGCGACTTCTGTTCGGTGATAACCTGCTGCCGTTCTTTGTAGATGATTTCACGTTGTTCCCGCATCACATCATCGTACTGCAAAACGTTCTTCCGCGAGTCATAGTTGTTACCTTCAACCCGCTTCTGGGCGGATTCCACCTGGTGAGTCAGGAAACGAGACTTAATGACCGCGTCTTCGTCCTTGACGTTCATCCGGCTCAAGAAGTCCTTGATCCGATCACCACCAAAACGCCGCATCAGATCATCTTCAAGTGACAGGTAAAACTGGGACAAGCCTGGGTCCCCTTGCCGACCCGACCGGCCCCGCAGCTGGTTATCGATCCGCCGCGATTCGTGCCGTTCGGTCCCGATCACCGCCAGACCACCAAGTTCTTTGACCCCAGGTCCCAACTTGATGTCAGTCCCCCGCCCAGCCATGTTAGTCGCGATGGTCACGGCACCAACCTGACCGGCGTTCTTAATAATATCGGCTTCCTTGGCGTGGTTCTTAGCATTCAGGACGACATGCGGAATGTTTTTCTTATCCAACATCTTCGACAGCAGTTCTGACGTCTCAACAGCCACCGTCCCGACCAGCACCGGCTGGCCCTTCTTGTGGAGCTTTTCGATCCGCTTTACAACCGCTCGGAACTTGCTATCAAGAGTTGGGTAGAGTAAGTCAGGTTCATCATCCCGGATTACTGGTTTGTTCGTCGGGATGGTAATCGTCTGCATGTTGTAAATTTCCCGGAATTCTTCCTGTTCCGTCTTTGCCGTCCCAGTCATCCCGGCCAGCTTGTTGTACATCCGGAAGAGGTTTTGGTAGGTGATGTCCGCCATCGTTTTGTTTTCTTCCTGAATTTCAACGTGTTCCTTGGCTTCGATTGCTTGGTGGAGGCCATCAGAAAAGCGCCGGCCCTTCATAATCCGACCCGTAAAGGAATCGACGATCATTACTTCCCCGTCGGTCACCACGTAGTCTTTGTCCCGGATCATGATGTAGTTAGCTCGCAAGGCTTGGTCCAGGTGGTGAGTTAAGGCCGTGTTCTGAGGATCATAGAGGTTATCGAGGTTAAAGTACTGTTCCGCCTTCTTGATTCCCGCATCAGTCAGCGCCACTGTCTTGGATTCCAGATCGATCTTGTAGTCCAGATCCTTCTTCAGCTTTTTAACAAAACGGTCCGTCTGCTGGTAAAGCTTAGATGTGCCCGTGCCAGGTCCCGAAATGATCAACGGTGTCCGGGCTTCGTCGATCAAAATCGAGTCCACTTCGTCAACGATGGCGTAGTTTAAGCCCCGTTGCACCTGGTCTTCTTTGTAAACGGCCATGTTGTCACGAAGGTAGTCGAAACCAATTTCCCCGTTGGTGGAGTACATGATATCAGCCGCATAGGCCTTCCGCTTCTCATCAGGCGACTTTTCGGCCCCGTTGACCCCGACTGAGCAGCCTAGCCAATTGTAAAGTTGGCCCATCTGGGTCGCATCCCGCTGAGAAAGGTATTCGTTAACGGTGATAACGTGAACTCCCTTCCCGGTTAAGGCATTGAGATAAACCGGCATGGTCGCGGTTAAAGTCTTCCCTTCACCGGTTTTCATCTCCGCAATGTTCCCTTCGTGCAGCACAATGCCCCCCATGACTTGAACATGGAATGGGTAGAGACCGAGTACCCGCTTGGCACCTTCCCGCGCCACAGCAAAGGCTTCGGGCAAGAGATCATCCAGATTTTCGCCCTTCTTGATGCGCTCACGGAATTCTGGTGTCTTGGCCTTCAATTCGTCATCGGTCAGCTGACCCATCTCTTTAGCATAGGAGTCAACCTTATTCGCGATTTTGTTAATGCGCCGCAATTCATGACGGTCGCTTTCAATCCATTTTCTAAGTACGTTTGCCATCTAAACGTCCTTCCCTATATCTTAATAATCGCAATGACTACTAATGATCATTGCATTTTGAACTGATATTACAAAATACATTTTATTTTACCATGTTGAGCAGCTATTGAGAACTAATCTGCTGGAGAGGCTCATTTTTATTCCTAAGTGGTCGGTCATGTTCGCGTAAAAGAAAAGCACCCGGATATCCGGATGCTCGTTAAGGTCAAGCTTCGTTAGTCAATTTCAATTAAGCCGTAACGGCCATCCTTCCGCCGGTAAACAACACTGGTACCGTCAGTATCAGCATCCTGGAAGATAAAGAAATCGTGACCCAGCATGTCCATTTGCAGAACAGCTTCTTCAGAATCCATTGGCTTCAAGGAGATTTGCTTAGTCCGTACGATCTTCAAATCATCCTCAGATGATGCATCATCATCACCATTATCAACGAATTCTGGTGATTGCATCCCCGTTTCACGTGATTTCCGGTTAACCTTGGTCTTGTACTTGCGAATTTGGCGTTCCAATTTGTCGGTAACCAGGTCGATACTACCATACATGTCGTTGGAAGTCTCTTCGGCCCGTAAAGTCAAAAACGGCAGTGGAATCGTAACTTCCACCTTGTATGAGCGGTTCGGGTAAACCTTCAAGTTAACATGGGCAATTGCCTGCACATTGTCCTCAAAGAATTTTTCCAGCTTGCTGATCCGCTTGATGACGTAATTACGGATAGCCTCAGTTACTTCGACGTTTTCTCCACGAATATTGAATGTCAACATTGTACTCTCTCCTTTCAGTCCAAGCCAATCCAGCTTGATCTGATATCAGAAGGACCACTCTTCTCATATCTCACTTTTATTATAGAGTAGTTAGGAAGCAGAAACAATGAATTCGGAACCGATTTCAAGAAACTTTAACCGGCTAGACTCAGTCCCAGGACTTCGCGAGCACCAGCAGCCCGTAGCAAGGCCGCGGCATGATAAATCGTCCGGCCAGTAGTGTAAACATCGTCGACAACCAAAACGCGTTTAGCGGCTAAACTTGAAGTAGTTGAAGCTAATTGAAAAGGCTGGGAAGTAGCAAGTCGTTCTTGGCGATTCTTAGTCGATTGGGCCTGTTTTCCCCGGGAAATAGTCACTAGCAACGGAGAAAGCCGGCAGTTCAACAAACCAGTGACCTGGTTAAACCCCCGCGTCGCCATAGTGGTCGCCGTCACCGGAACCGGCACGATACAATCAGCTCCCAACTGAAGGGCGGCCGCCGTCAATTCACCACAAAACACACGACGCAGCAAGTAGTCGCCGTCAAATTTATAACGGTGCATCCATTCCTTCATTGCGTCGTCATAACAATAAAGGCAACGGTGGGTGAGTCCCCAACCGAGCCGTTTTCGCCAAGCGGCACAATCAGCACAATATTCTTTGCCCCCTTCCAAGTGCCGCCCACAACCTGGACAAAATGGGGGCTGGTAGTGATGAAAGCCTTGCTGGCACGTCTTGCAGATAACTGGTTCGCTAATCGGCCCCCAGCGAAGCCATTGGCTAAGCCGCGGCTGCCAGTGTAACTGGTGATTACACAATAGACACTTCATGACGTAGCTTTTGTCCCTTTCTGTTCATCAAAGCGATCTGCCGCTTTGCCGCCAGAACTGTCCGGCTGATACTATCTACCCAAAAGATGACTTTGCCGGTAGGACGCTTTTTCGAACGGCCAACCCGTCCCGCAATCTGAACCAAAGCAGAAGCGGAAAACACCGGGTCGTCAGCTCCTAAGACTCCTAAATCAATCCCGGGAAAAGTGACTCCCCGTTCCATAATCGTGGTAGTGATCAGTGCCTGTACCTTACCTTCACGCATCGCACTGACCTTCTCCAAACGTTTGGGATCGGCAGCATAAACCGTCAAAGTTGATAAAGTCGGCCAGTGTTTGCCTAAAGCAACCTGGACGGGACGTAGATCAGCAACGTGGGGAACAAAGAATAAGAAACGCTGGCCACTGGCTTGCCAATCCTGGACCTGTCGTGCCACCGTCCCGGGCAAACGCCCTTTTCCCAACCTTTCTCGCCAGCCGATCGTTAATTTGGTCCGAATTTGGGGCAAAAGGCAACCGTGGTAACGCAGTGGTAAATACGATACCGCCAATTCGTGATGCCGAACACGTTGCATAAGAGCTGGACCGGGAGTAGCCGTCATCAATAGCAAACCGCCGCTAGGCTTAATTGCCTGGCGGGTCGCAAAAATCAAGGCTTCGTTACTGGCGTAAGGAAAAGCATCCACTTCGTCCACGATCAAATTGTCAAAAGCGTGGTAAAAGCGCAATAATTGGTGGGTCGTACAGATAGTCAACTGCCGATAAGCATACGGTGCAGGGTTGCGACCGTGCAAAAGCGCAATCGGGATGTTAGCAAAGGCTTTTTGAAAACGCGGAAAGAGTTCCAAACAGACGTCCACCCGCGGCGAAGCGACGCCCACCCGTTCACCGCGCTGTAAGGCCGCCGCGATCCCGGCAAAAATCATCTCCGTTTTGCCAGCGCCCGTAACCGCCCAGAGTAAACGATGCTCGTGAGCCCGCATTCCCCGTGCTACTTCGGCCGAAATGCGGGCCTGGAGCGCTGACAACTGCCCCTGCCAGGTCAAGACCGGTACTACCGGTTGAAATTGATTTGGTTCCGGAAGATGGTAAAATTGGTCTAAAGTCGAAACACGGCCTAATTGGAGGCAGTGGCGACAATAAAATTGCTGATGAGGCAGGGCAGCCACCCTGCGCTCGCTTAACTGATTGCAACGCAGGCAGCGAACGTAATGCCGGCCCACTTCCATTGTCGGCAATCGTTGCACGCCTGCCAATTCTTCATGATGGGCAGCGTTAATGAGGACCCGGCGCCCATAAAAATCACTAGCTTTCATCAAATCCCTCCTCATTAAATAACTACGTCAACAAAGAAGGAACAACCAGAATGTTTTTAACAATTGCTCACAACGCTGCATACACGGCAATCATCAAAAAATCACGTTTTATCGGTCAGGTCTTTCGCGTCAATAGTGAAGAGGCGGCCCAGCAAATAATTGAAGAAGTTCGTAGCGCCAATCGCAAAGCCAACCACCATTGCTTCGCCTATCTGATCGGTGACCAGGATAATATCCAACGCGAGAGCGATAACGGCGAACCGAGCGGAACGGCTGGGGTGCCAATACTGCGATCATTGCAGATGATGAAGGTCCACAACGTCCTCGCCATCGTCACCAGATACTTTGGTGGGATCAAGCTCGGCGCGGGTGGCCTCATTCGAGCATACAGCAACACCACAACCAACGCTCTCGAAGCAGCCGGGCTGGTCCAGCGAATCAAACAAGCTACGATCATTATCACCGTTCCTTACGCTCAACACGATGCGGTAGCCTATTATCTTCAGGAACATCAGATTGCTCTCGCCCACGAAGATTATGGAGTGGCGGTGCAAATGACTTGCTACGTCGACAGCGAGGCCTATGACCAACTCACAAGCGATCTCACCAATCGCTTTGCCAATCAATTAAAATTCAAAAAAGGGGCGCCTCGTTTTCACGAGGTCCCCTATTCTAAATAAACATGGCAAATTAATAGGGTCTCTGTCAATTGGTGTTGGTGGAGACGTATAATCATCCTCAAAATTTGAGGGTGATTTTTTTAAAGCAAACAATCAATACGCTTGAAAAAGTTGGTTAAATTTCGAAAACCATAACAATGGCGTTTTAAATC
>NZ_CANDNU010000022.1 GCF_947387495.1 Limosilactobacillus difficilis | reverse complement strand
AGAAAAATATTAAACTATCAAACACCGTTTGAGATATTTTTTGAAGAACCGTTGCACTTAGTTTGACAATTCGTCACATAATAAAACGTAGTAAAACCATGTGTGAAAAAGGGGGTCATTTTCGTCACTATCGCTGTATCCCTTGTGGCAGTAAGGCTCAGGCAGTGACGAAAATTTTTGAGTTTTGTCACTTTTTGATCAGTTTCGTCACTTTTTCTCGCTAACCCGCATCGTTACGCCTTTTGCTCCATTTTTAGTTTTGTCACTTTTTTATTTAATAGCGTATAAAAAACGTATACTTATTATTTACCTTGTCTGGTTGAGCCGACCTGGTTTGCGTCGGGTTTGAACCACGTTTGACGATCAAGCCTGGCGGTTTCCTTGCGGGTGCCGTTGGTTGCGTCGATGGCATCGAATTTTTGGGGGATGATTTGGCGTCTAAGCTTGGCGATCACCTTTGGTGTCTTTTTGGGATTAGTAGATCAGCCCGAAACTTGACCCGAAAGCTTAGCCGTGATTTTTGGTATATAACGTCGCTCATTTGTTTTGTTCTGTATAATTGCCCTGCTTTTTAAAGTTTAACGCGTCTGAGAGGCCTTTATTTGTATCTACATGAATATACCTATATAAGGGTCAAACTCGGGGCCATGCTTATGATAATGACGGTGGGCGCTGTTTGACGTTGGTTTGCTTTCGATTAAGCGGGCAAAAATCAGCAACCAGATAGTGAGCGAATCGATACCAAACGGGCGGGCAAACAAAAAGCCCGCTAGCGTAATTGCTAGCGGGTTTAGTTATGAAATTAGTTTAACTTGATCTTGTACCACTTGTCGGCTTTACCAAAAACCGATTCGTGGTACTCTCGCCCTCGTCGTACAATTGCGCGGCGGTTTTACCTTCGTGGGTGGCCATGTATTGTTGCCATTCTTTGTCTCGTTCTGATGACAATCCCGCAAGCAGCGGTGGATTAACCTCAAACTGGTGATCTAAAAAGTCGGCATCTTTCTTCATATAGTCCGGTTCTTCGTTCTTGATCATGGTTAGTTACTCCTTCGTTGTTGAAATTTTGGCGTGAACTCGTGGGTAAGGTGTCGACATGATCCAAAACCAATATTCTGTGCGGTCGGAATTCCACAATTCGTGGACGTTCGTATCATGCTTGTAACCTTTTGTATAAATTGAATGGTATCCCTTGACGAAGTCCTCAAAGTCTGATAAAGCCTCCGCTTCCGTGTCGTAAGTTTGACCAAACTGCCAGTGCGGATCCATCTTGTCATCAATCGTAAATAAAACTTTTGCTCTCGTCATAATTGGTCTAGTCCTTTCATTAATACCAGCGAAGATTGTTAATGTACGGGATATCCTTACCCGTCTTTTGATAATAAAGGTCGTTGAGCAGCTCAAACTGGATTTGCTCAACGGTGATACCACCCGCAAAAATAATTGATAGGCGTTCTTGATCATCCTTTGCTTGGTCCAATGCACGGTGACGCTCAACCCAGACTTTTCTTGCCTTGTCAATGATTTGGTTCTGTTCTTGTTGACTGATCACCTTGTCCACTTCTTTATACGCTCGCTTACAATACATCCACAAATTATCCATAATTGGTCTAGTCCTTTCCTAAATAAAATCCGTTGTCCTCTGCATCAAGCCCTAATGCTTGACGGTAAAGGTTGATAATCCCCACTGCCGTGTTGTGCATCCCCGTGGCGTACATTACGCGCTCTTGGTTGTCACTATTTGCACGGTCGAAGACCTCATCGGTTATCGCTTGCGTCGACTGCTTCAAGTTTTCGGGCCTGTTTCGCTCAATAAAATCACTCACTAAGCCATCAAGCGGAGCCATCTTTTCGCTTGTCAAATCGGTGCCGTGATGGATTGGCCCTGCTTGACACTTTACCGTATAGATAAGCCAACGCATGAAGTACCAAGGCCATCCGTAATTCTTCAGCTTCTAAGCTCTTGATTTTCGTTTTAATTTCGTTGTTCATTGTTAAGATCCTTTCACTATCCACCAACCACTGCCCAACCATCCAACCAATACAGTAGTAGTTAATTAACTTCTGTTATCATTACTTAACCAACTTTGACATCATCTAAAAGCACGCCACCGCGCCAGCAATAGGCCCAGTGAATCAGAGCCCGGCGCTCTACGCGATAAACCGATGGTGTGCTCATACACTCATCAAAACTAGCCTCAACGGCGGTTTTATGCTTGATGTAGCGTTCGCGGATAATTTCGGCTTCTTCTTCGTCAAGCACTGATAACGTCGCTTCAACTTCGCGTAAAAGTTGCCTCGCGACAACGGCTCTCAGCATCGTATCCTCACTTGAATTGCCGTAACCGTGGCTTCCGCTGGTTGGCGATAAAGCCGGTGATGACACTACTTCCGCACCCTTCGCTGTATACAGCGCCCGGATGTAATCTTTCACAAAAAAATGTTTACTCGCTCGTACTAACTCTGCATCATTCATAACTTTCAATCCCCTTTATTCAATCACTGCTTACGCGAACAACTCGCTAACTGCTTTGCTATCATCATTTGACTTATCAAACATTTGACCCTGTTTGACGTCGGCGTGATCGGAACGTGGATCAACTACCGTTTCAACTTGGCCGTTCATCTTATCAAGATATGCCACATTATTTGACTTGATGAAGTCTTTAATTTCTTG
This sequence comes from Limosilactobacillus difficilis, assembly GCF_947387495.1. GTDB lineage: Bacteria > Bacillota > Bacilli > Lactobacillales > Lactobacillaceae > Limosilactobacillus > Limosilactobacillus difficilis. The sequence goes on along the minus strand of NZ_CANDNU010000022.1, from coordinate 25,097 downwards.
TTGTCGTTTGGCTGTTAATTGTTTAGCTGGTTTGATTTGGTCCTTTAACATCTGCAAGTCTTCACTATCAACGTTTCCGGGGTGGTTTTGACTGTCAAGATACCATCGCAACTCATCGACGCTTTCGCCATAATTTCCTTCGTGGTAACGGTTGAATCGGTCCGTGTATGGCGCTAACCCTAGACCTAACCACACTTTTCCTCTGTTAGTATGCGCCTCTGGTGCGTAGTCTCGGATTGTTTGGTTGAAACGTTTCTGAGTGATTGGATGGTCGATTCCAGCCTGTTGACAGTAGATATCACGGTATGCTTGGTATAGCTCCTTTTGAGTGACTGATGATCTTACGTCGGCAACCACGCTAATCGTGTCATCGAAACGTTTAATGTGGTTTCGGTCGGTTCCGGATAGCTTACCGTTTGACTTTTGGGATCCAAAGTAAACCGACGTATCAAGAGCTGGTGATGAAGCCACGCGGTTCCAATATTCATCAAAGCTCATCAAGCAATCACGCAAGAACTCGCCGGCTGAGTTTGATTCACTCTTGTAACCAATACACCATTCCTTGATTTCATTTGGCATTTCCAGCACAAAGGGATCTTGTTCAACTTGCGGTACTTGTTCGATACTTAGTTTACCTGACTTAACTTGCTTACGTAATTGTTCGGCTTTTATTTGCTGTTGAATTGATAAGTCAACCAATCGTTCGGCTCCATGGATCATCCACAACAAAACTCCATCTGATTCACTTTGTACGATTTCGTCTTCAAATCGTGAATTGTAGTAGATGCTGTTACTTGGCATCTTGTGCAAAAACTTGATCAAGATCAACCGACGCATAATAGCGCTGTCACCGCTGGACTTGGGCGCATAATTTGTGGCGATTAGTAGCTTGAAAAATGGATCAAACGAAAACGGTTTCTCGTACTTTGCTTGCGCGCTCATCGTGTCACGTCCGGTTAAGCTCTTTACAAGTCCTTCAGAAAAATTTGCGCCCTGATCTGGTTCAGTGGTGATAACTAGACGCTTACCGGCCAACCTGGCTTTTTGGGGTGAATTACTTTCGGGGTTTGAATTCTTTTGCTTTGCAAACAGTTCAAACGGGATACCACTCACAGAATTGCTCGAGTCTGGTGATTCTAAATCATCCCCCGAAATTTTAGACAAAATGTGAAGAAATGTTGATTTTCCGCTACCACCGGGCCCTTCGAAAATAAAGAAATGCTCAAAATCATTAATACCAAGCACTGTATACCCGGCGATCAACTGTAGATAATCAATTAATTTTTGATTATTTTGCGTCAAAGTCTTCAAAAAATCGCTCCACTTTGGTGCCTGGGCCTTCGGGTCAAATTTCTCGGGGTAGATCGTGGTAAAAAGGTGATCCTTGTCGTGCTTTTCAAGCTTGCGGTTGCCTTTAACCAGTTTTCCGTTTTCATCAACTTTTGCGACTTCGTATTCACCATCTACCAAATTCAACCTTGCCGGTTGATTGTTAAAGTCGATATCTGTTCGGCCTAGTAACTGTCCCGTTTCCGCTAATTGAAAGATCGCGGTTAGCGTCGCTTTACTAGCTGATGAACGCACAAATCGTTTCCAATCGCTGTCTGTCATTCCCACATTTTCAACGCTTGACATTTCGGCTTCACTTTCAGCTATGATTACTGCTGGCAGACACATGGCTGTTTGGAAAAGTTCGCTGGAATTAGTAGCCGGCAGTTTGGCCCATAGTTTTCCAGTCCAGACAAACCAAACCCCACGATCAATCTGATAAAAGGCATGACCTCGCAAAATGTCGGTGACGCGTTCGGCTAATCCCATTTGTGTAAAGGGATGAATCTTATGATTTAACGGATTATAGGTCCAGCTAATACGATCTTTTCCGTACACAAAATCAATCTTAAAATTTGTGTTTGCTCGTGCTAAAACTAGTTTGGTTGGGTCAGTGTGAGCACTTCTCGCGATCATCAGGTCGCGATCAGTTAGCGTTACACTAGTCGACTTTTGTGCTCGCTTGCTGGCTTTTTGCTTCAAGTTTTCGATGTCGTCTTCACTTAGCTCACTTAGTGCTTGAAGCAATTCCGCTTTCGTACTGCTTGCCATTATTGCTACTTCCTTTCTTGTTCTTGACTTCTGCACCATCATGATGTATACTTGGTGTAGTAAATAAAATTGATAAGGTGCGTTCAGCTAAAGTGTTCAAGCTGAGCGCTTCTTTCGTTTAAAAATCTTTCATGTATCGTCACTTCCTTTCAATGTCTGACCCGTCGACGTTATATCCGTGGGTGTATGCTGTGTCAATGAACTGCCTGCCTAACTTCATCTTTTGTGTGATAAAGTCGAAAGCACTTTGTACTACCTTTTGCTGATAAAGCTGGCCATTTGAACCGTGGACTTGGTTAAGTTTTGCTCGTTTCTTGAGATAATCACTCGACAAGTAGTAAACCGCCCATAAAATCACTGTTGGATTGTAAGCCAAGTCAAAGTTCGTCGGACTCATGTGGCTCTTTTCTTGGAATCCATCGAATGGAATTGGTTTAGCATGATAATTGTTGACGACTTGAGTCATTGCCCGTTTCATCAGATTGAAGCAAATCATGTAGTCACGCCTACTTTGTGACTTATCTCCCAGGGGATGATTGCCATCTCCAAGAAAGTTTGGATCATTATAAAGGTTGCTGATTTTCATCATGTCATACTTATCGATTTGCGTTAACAAATGATCTTCTAACTTCTTAACAACGTCATACACATAATCAGCGGAATTATCACTAATTGCATTCGGTTTCTTTGATGTTCCTTTGATCATGGTTCCTGCCGTTACGCTTGCTGTTGACTGATGGTTTAGCAAGTAATCAAACAACTTTATCAAGTGTTTCTTCCAATCTTCGACCGGCTTTTTGATTTTGATTTGGTTTGTGGTAAAGGTTAGGTAGTGGCCATAGAAGAAAATTTCGGCTCCAGTGTGCTCACCTTTTGTAGTACCAATCTTGTAACTCGTTTTGAGTGGTACAGTTTGAAAAACCGGATCTTCGAAGAAATCACTAGATAAATACACGATCATGTGGATCCCGCCGTGTTTTGAACGTTCGGCGTAAACCGTTGGTAAGCCTTTTAAAAGCTTGTTAATCTTGTGATCGTACTCTTTCTCGACGTCAATCAAGAAAACGTGTTGCTTCTCGCTATTGATACGCAAAGCGTAACCAGTTTTGGGTGTTCCGTGATCGGCCTTGAGTTCGTCTAGGCTAACCAACCCTTTGACCGGATCGTTGCACAAGTTTCCCCAATAATTGGCATCGTTTGGTTTCGCAAGCGCTGGCTGATATTTTGATGGGTTGAAGTGCTGACGTAATGCGCTCTTCGGGTCAATCGGTCGCTTTTTGTTGTCGCTGATGGTCCAGCAAGCCTGGCGAGCTAAGCCTAACCGCTTCATAGTTTCGTAGAATTCCATGTGATCACCTTCTAGTTGAAGTTGTGGCTTTGAATATACTCCCAAGTTTCGGTGTCCAGGTTTTGATACTCGTCCAGCGTCATCCCACAATCTTCGGCTTCTCGTACTTCTTCTTCGTCAATCTCATCCTGGCTCCAGTCTTTGTAAAGGTTATCCATATCAATCACTCATCCTTTCCTTAATTCCTTACTTTTCCCAACGTCCTTCTGGTTCATCCCCGCTATCATCTCCCGGCATCCAATGGTATCCGTTGCTTACTAGCGCGTATTCGATAGCTCTCCGTGGATTTGTCGGGTTTGCATTGCTTGCCAACGTCCATGTTCGCTTATCGTTTAGATACCACTCGATATAAACTACCGCTTCATGTTTGGCGTCGGTTGCGATTAACTGGTTGAGCTTATCTTGCGCTTCTGCTCGCTCGCGCTTAACCTTGCGGCTAAAATTCGACGCCGTGATCGCCGCTGATTCAGTTTCGTTGAAGGCATTGAATGCGGCGACATGTTCACATACATGTGATACTTGAGAAATTGCTACATTGTCTAAAATTGATTGTGTGTCCTTTTCCATGATTAAAACTTCCTTTCGTGATCCTCAAGCGGATCAAATCCTTTTCGTGATTACAAATCAAACTTATCATCTTGCAAAGTTCTAAGCAAAAAATAACTCATCGACTGACTTTTGGTAAACCTTAGAAGCACGTTGCTGTACGTCGTGGCTTCCATGCCGCTTATTGTGCTCGAGATTGCTTAGCGCACTTTCACTGATTCCAATCTTCTGAGCAGCTTGTGCCAGCGTCCATCTTCGATCTAGTCGACACTGTTTTAATGCTGTGACATCATCCATGAGCTTTACCTCCTTTCTTTTATCTTACATATTCATTATATACCCATCTTTTCAAAATGACAAGTCTTTTTTATAAAAAATTTCAACTTTTTTATTTTGATTGGTGGGTATCGGTTGAGTTATAAGTCTTATATCCTTTCCTCAACCTTCAATTATATTATAGCACTACTTTTCAAAATGGCAAGTATTTTTTCAAAGTTTTTTAAAAAATTTTTTTCTTCCTATATAATATAAGAAACGAGGTGTAAATAATGACTGATAAGCAAATGGATCCATTAACATATAGAGTCAGCACGAATTTAAAGTATTACTTGAGTAAAAGTGGCAAACTTGCAAGACAGGCTCAAGATGAGGTCGGAGTCACAGAAAGCCAAGTAAGCAACTATTTGGCGGGCCGCCGGTTGCCAAATCTTCCAAACACGATCCGGTTGTGCAAATTTTTAAATATCAAGCTACAACAACTTTTAGAAGATCCCGATAATCGTAAACCGGTAACTGGTAATAACGGGGACGACGATAGATACAAGGATTACGATATGTACAAGTATATTGCGCAAAGCCTACCATACAGGGATTATCTAAAGTATAAAGCCGATTACGAAGCACAGCGTAAGTAGTCACAAGTATATACACAAAAACCCGCTAGCTTAGTTGCTAACGGGTTTTATTTTATTTCGAAGCTACCACTTAAAGTCAGCCGAGTGTAAGAATGAGTCCATCCAATCTTGTGGTATTCTTGACACATTGCCGATCTTAATGAAGTGCAAATCGTACAAGTGAGTCCATCGATAGATCGTCGAACGGCTTACATGGCAGTACTCAGCAGCTTCGGTTATCGTAAAATATCTCATCGGAAATCCTTTCCGAATAGAAGAAAAATTTACGACAGAAAAGAAGTTTTCGCCCGTGAACCTTATGAAGTCCACATAACTAGTATATACTATGTATTGATAGCTTACAATATTTATAGTGACTTGTGGAGATGATACAGAAAGGAAGAATCACATGAAACTTGAAAAATACAAACTTAAAAACGGAGAAACACGATGGCGTTTCCAAATCGCCTTACCACGCGATCCGCTGACGGGGAAAAGAAGAACCACTAGACGTTCCGGTTTCCGCACACGTGAGCAAGCCAATGTTGCCCTAACACGGCTAAAAAGTCAACTTGATAGAGAACAAAAAGTCTCACCAGCCACAACTTACCAAGGAATAAAGACTTTTAAAAACGTCTATGAAGAATGGCTTGTCATCTATAAAACTACTGTCAAACCAACTACTTACTTTGACTTGACTAAAAAAGTTGAACGACTACTACTTCCCGGATTCAGTGATAAAGATATTAGTAAAATCGAAGCTCCGTATATACAAAAGTATCTTGTTGATCTATCACAGAAATACAAAGAATTTCACGCTATATCGACAGTATTGAGACGTGTCTTCAAGTACGCTTATAAGATGGGTTATACCAATCATGACGAATTTATTAAAGTTGATGTTCCAAAAGAAAGAAGATCTAATCATAAATTAGATGACGATTTGTTGACAGAAGATCAACTAAAAACTTACCTTAACTTCATTCATAATGAGTACAGCTTTGAGAACTATGTTTACTTCACTTTATTAGCTCGAACGGGGATGCGTCGTTCTGAAGCTTTGGCTTTGAGTTGGAGCGATTTAAAAGGAAATCGACTTCACATTCACCAAACGCTAAGTACGGGATACAAGGGCGAAACGATCATATCCGAGACAACCAAAACTAAAGGAAGTGATAGGGTGATTATACTAGACAAGAAAACCTTGTCACTGCTCAATCAACACCACTTAGCATTAAATAACAAGTTAGCAAAGCGTCATGAGAAGAACGAAAATGATCTTATGTTCTTGTCATTTGCAAAAGGGAAGCCACAAGCTCATGTATCAAGCTGGCCTTACGGCACTCTTAGGCGATTGCAAGCCAAATTTCCACAATTACCAAAAATCGACGTCCACGCTTTTCGTCACACCTATGCAACTTTGGCGCTTAAGTCGGGGATGTCACTTTTAGACTTGCAACATCAATTAGGACATTCGTCTTATAATACCACACTTAGATATTATGCAAAGTACACCGACGATCAAAAAGAAAAAGCCGCTAGCAAAATGAGCGACTTTTTCGATAAGATCGATCTTTAAACTTGGAGTAGACCTGTAAGCTAAAAATTATTTAGCTTACACTTTTCATTCTCATATTGTATCATTTTGTACCATATTTGATACTTTGTGTAAGCTAAATCGTAAGCTAAACTGGCTTGTGAAGTGATTTTAAGATTTAACTTAATTTTGTTAAATTATGCTAATCACTACAGCCTCAATGGTTACGGCTAGTCTTTGAACATCGTATTCTTGCCGTCACCGCCCTGGGTTAACATTTCGTAAACGTATGATTCTTCATTTGGCCGGTAGACACCATGAAGGGTTCCGACCCGCGTAAAGCCGTGCTTGGTAATCAAATGCTGCATGGCCTTGTTGTCCTCATGCGTATCAATCCGCAAAGATTCCACTTCAGGCACGTCCTGAAAGTAATCGATCACTGATTCAAATAATTGGGAAGCATAGCCATGGCCGGCATGGTTGGAGTGAATTGCCACCCGATGAATCGTCCGGTACTTCTGCGTATCAAGCAGCCAGTGACCATCTAATTCATCATAAGAGTGGTCCGGCGGGGTTACAACAGAGAATGCTCCGATTGTCTGCTCATCATCAGAGTGAACGAGATAAGCAAAACCGTTGTCGATGTCTTCTTTGATATGTTGACGGTTCGGGTAATCGCCTTGCCATTGATCAATCCCCTGCTCAGCTAACTGGTTGCGACCATCTTCCAAAATCGTCATCAACTGATCTAAGTCCTTAGGAGTAGCTTTACTAATCTTCATCTTCATCTCACCTCTCAGCATTTTTAACAAAACGTAATTTAACACAAAAACCTTCTTTAATGCAAATTAAACAGCATAATTAATATCAAGCTGTACAATATAAGCATTAAACACAAGCAGGAGGCCATTTCATGATCTTAACACTCGACCAACTTTATCACAAAATGCTCAAGACGATGGGACCGACCCACTGGTGGCCCGCCAATAGCAAAACTGAAATCATCATTGAAGCACTGATGATCCAAAATACCAATAGCCGCAATGCCGAACGTGCCGCCGCCCTGTTTCGTCAAGCAACCACTTTTGATCCGGCTAAAATCGCCCACTTATCAATTGACCAGCTCGAACGGCTCGTCAAGCCAGCCGGTTTTTACCATAACAAGAGCCGGGCCGTCCAAAAGGTCTTTTCTTGGTTGGCAACTGACCACTTTGACTACCAACAAACAGCCGAACGACTAGGGAATAATTTGCGGCCGGCCCTGATGAAACTGCGCGGCGTCGGTGACGAAACGGCTGATGTGCTGCTGACCTATGTCTTTGACCGTCCTAGCTTCATCAGCGATCACTACGCGCGACTGCTTTTCACCGAGCTCGGCATCGGCGGAATTTCGAATTACCAAAGCTTAGCGCGCCAAGTGCAACTTCCCCGCACTTTTTCGCTGCAAGATGCTCAGGAATTCCACGGCTTGATCGATGAGTTTGGCAAGGTGGCCTTCCACCCCCGGACTGCTTTTAAGAAGAGCTTTTTGAGCGGTGACCAGTTGCGGCTCGCGCCAAAATAAAACAGCCCCAATCGTGGAGTTGCTGCCTACACGACTAGTGCTGTTTTAAAAGAAGCTGGGTAAGATGATCGTAGTGCTTATATAAAGCCGTGAATTTACCGTGATTGAGGTTGACCTGCCAGGGCTTATCACGCCCGCAATAATGCAAAATAACCGTCTTTTTGATGACCCAGTCGAGATTCCATTCGCCAAAAGAAATGGTTTGATAAGTAGCCAGCTTACGGGTATCGAAATTGTAGAGCTGGTCGGGAACCGACTTAATCCGTTCCCCATAGAGTGCATTTAAGACATCTTGATCCGGCAGTAAGAGGACGTGATTGCGGATATAATCAAAGATATCATTTGCCCGAACGTTCTGCCGAATCGCGGCCAGGTTCATCAGCAACACTCCTGAATTGTAATAACCTTTCGATTCAAAGTTCTGCAGGCGAATCCGGTTGATAACCTCGGTCGTGTTAGTCAAGTTAGTGTGGATCGCCGAGGCGTAGAGATAACCCCGTAAATCTGTCTGATAAAGTGGCCGGAGATCGTTGATGCATAAAACATCTGCATCGAGATACAAGATGCGTTCCAAATTCTTTGGCAGGTATTGATGGGCTAACAGACGGTAATAAATAGTCTGCGGATAGCGCTCAGTGACGGGAGCATCCGTAAAATCATCAGGATCCACGATGATTGGATGAAAGTTCATTCCCAATTGCTGACAAAAACGCGCTAGCTGTTCCCTATCTCCTAAAGGCTGGTCGCTAATTACATAAATGTCAAAATGACATTGGGGGGTATTAGCATGAATTGATAAGAGAACGGTCGCTAGATGGGGAATGTAGCTTTCGTCAATTGAAAACAATAAATTCACTAAAGATCACCTTTTTTCATCATCGTGATCATGAGAGTCTTTTTTTGATGAACCCAGATTGATTTCCACGCTGCCTTGACTATTGGCAGCCGGCGGGAAATTGTCATTAAAATTGCCAGTCAGCTTCAGCAACCACCGTAGAAAATTAATCAGCGGTGCGGTGAGCAAGGTGTACAAAAGACCGCTCAACAAGGCAACTGGGAAAACTTGGCCAAAATAGGTCACCAGACCGTTCAGCTGGTGACTATAGAGCCAGGCGATAATTAAGTAAACCCCAGTCATCCCCACCACTTGACTAAGGCCAAGGGTAATACTGAACAAGCGACTTTGCAGAGCCGACGGGTGTGGCTGAAAGCGCTTTAAGCAAATGATTGCTATTAAATCGATCAACAAAATAACGAGGTCGGGCCAAGATAACCAGTGGAGCAGTAACAAGACCGCCAGACTAACCACCACAGCACCGCCAGCAGGCCGCCAATCAAAAACAGCAATTAAGGCAACGGCCAAAACCGGCACCAGCTGAATATCGATTTTGCCCGACGGCAGCAAGGACTTGAAGCTAAGCGGGGCTAAAAAAATTAAAACTACGGCGGTCAGAAACAGGATCAGATAATAGGACCAACGATGTTTCATCATAATGGTTGCCGTTTCAGATCACGGCTCCAGGAAATCGCAAGAGCACCTTGCCCCAAGTGGGTTCCGATTACCGGACCAAAGTAAGATAATTCAAAGGGAATATCAGGGTGATCTGCCGCCAATTTATCAAGCCACTTCTGTCCCGCTTCTTGACAGTTGGCATGGTAAACGATAGCTGTCACCGGGTAGTTCACCTTGGCGATCTCTTGATCAAAGATCTGTTCACAACGCAGCTTAGCTTTCTTCATCGAACGCACTTTTTCGAAAGCCTCAATAGCATGATTAGGGGTGTGCATCGTCAGGAGTGGTTTGATTTTCAAAATCGAACCGACAAAACCGCTGGCGTTGGACAGACGGCCACCGCGAACGAGATTCTGCAAATCATCGACGACGAACACTTCGTTAAAAGTTTCCCGGAACTGCTCGAGGTTGGCTATGATTGTGTCGAGGTCTTTTCCTTGGCAAATCTCCGCGGCCGCTTCGATAGCAATGTTCCCCATCATCTTGACCGTTAAGAAAGAGTCAAAAGGAACAATTTTAATCGTGTCCTTCATCTCCTCGGCAAGCTGATTAATCGTATTGAGCAAGCCAGAGATGGCCCGGGTCAAGTGAATCGAGATCACCGCATCATATCCTTCGTCCGCCAATTGCTGGTAAAGCTTCATCAGTTCCCCAATCGGCGGCTGAGACGTGCTCGGGAAAGACTGGGAATGGGCCAACTTCTCATAGAACTCGCTGGTATCAATATCAACGCCTTCCCGATAGCTTTGCCCGTCAACCATCAGCGGAATTGGAACAACGTGGATATTGTTAGTTTCAACTTCTTCTTTGCTCAGATAAGCAGTGCTGTCAGTTACAACAGCAATTTTCATAATTCAACACTCCAATAATGTAATGTTCTTAAATTATATCAACGTTTTTTGCCTAGTTAAGCACAATTATGTATTTAGAATAACACAAGAATCTAACAAAACCAATTGTCAGCCAGCCCCTTCTCTTTGCTTCTGGCACTTAGTCAACGGTATAATAGTTAAGTTAAAAAAACTGAACGGAGGAACCTATCAATGGCTTTTGATGGTTTATTTACGCATGCGATGGTCCAAGAATTGAAAAAGCAGCTCGTTGGCGGGCGGATCAACCGCATCAGCCAGCCCTACCCAGCCGAAGTCTTGATGGTGGTTCGGGCCCACCGTCACAACCAAACCATGCTTTTATCAGCCAACCCTTCCTATCCCCGCATTCAAATCACGACAATTCCCTACCAAAATCCGGCAGTTCCGACCAATTTCACGATGACGTTGCGTAAGTATTTGGAAAGCGCCGTTATCAACGATATTAAACAAGTCGGCAACGACCGAATCGTCGAATTTTACCTCAGCACCCGCGACGAGCTTGGCGACGTCAAAGAGCTCGTTTTAGTCGTCGAAATCATGGCTCGGCACAGTAACGTCACCCTGGTCCAGCGCCAAACTGGTAAGATTATCGACGCCATTAAACACGTCGGCAGCGACGTCAACCGAGTCCGGACATTGCTTCCGGGAGCCCAATTTATCATGCCACCCAAGCAAAAGAAAACCAATCCCTACCAGGCCAACCAGCATTACTCCGACCTTGTCCGTCAGGATGGGATGGACCAAGACCAGTTGGCTCATGATTTGCAACAGCAATATGAAGGGCTGGGACGCGAAACATCTCGAGATCTCGCCAGCCGGCTTCTAGCTGCTGACAATTTGCCAATCGCTTACGGGAGCTTTCTCCGTGGTTTCGAAGAACCTAAGCCCGTGATTCTCACCGACCAAAAGGGAAAAAAGCACTTCTTTGCTTTTCCACCGCTGAATGTTAGCGATTATTCAGATAAACAATCATTCCCGACCCTTTCAGCGATGCTAGATGCCTTTTACGCTAACAAAGCCGAAACTGATCGGACTCGCGAATTGGCTGGCCAGGTCCTCCAAGTCATTAACAACGAATTAAAAAAGGACCGGCGGAAGATTAAAAAATTTCAAAAGGCCTTGGCAGAAGCGGCACAAGCTGATTACTACCGTATTCGAGGCGAAATATTAACAACTTATCTCAATCGCTTACACGGTGGCATGAAAGAGATTGTTCTTCCGAACTTCTACGACGACAACCATCCCCTAAAGATCAAGCTCAAACCAGAGCTGTCGCCCTCCCGTAATGCCCAACACTACTTCACACGTTATGATAAACTGAAGAAATCTGTGGCCCATGTCAATGAACAAATGGCCAAAACCAATACTGAAATTGACTACTTCAATGGTATTAAAACTCAATTAGCCATTGCGGCCCCAGCTGACGTCCAAGAAATCAAACTCGAGCTAGAGCAGGAAGGCTATCTTCGCCACAAAAAACAAGGTAAACGCCGTAAACCGCGCGTCAGCAAACCACAGCAATTCAAAGCTAGCGACGGCACAGTAATCTTGGTCGGCAAGAACAACCTGCAAAATGACCGGCTCAGCTTTAAAATTGCTAATAAAAATGACACCTGGCTGCACGTCAAAGATATGCCAGGATCCCACGTCGTTATCAGGAGCAACAACCCGAGCCAACAAACAATTTTGGAAGCAGCCCAATTGGCGGCGTACTTCTCTAAGGCCCGGCAATCCGATAACGTTCCGGTCGATTTTCTGCCGGTGAAGGAGCTCCATAAGCCCCACGGCGCCAAACCAGGCTTCGTGACCTTCCGCGGCCAGACGACGATTAAGGTCACACCTAAGCCGTTAAATAAGAAATAAGACTCTTCTTGGCAAAATAAAACGGGGATGAGTGAAAGTGTAACCTTTCATTCATCCCCGTTTTATTTTGGATCAAATTGTTAGTTCTTAGCGTCTTCCGCCACCGCATCATCCCAAATTTGCCGCAAGGTTGCAGCAGACTTATGGAATTTGGCAGCTTCTTCATCAGTCAAAGGAATTTCAATCGCCCGTTTAACACCCGAGGCGTTGACTACGGCCGGCGTCCCGATATAAATGTCCTTTTCCCCATATTCGCCGTTCAACGGTGCCGAAATCGGCAACACGGCATTTTCATCACGAAGAATTGCCCGGACAATCCGCATTCCACACGTTGCGACCCCGTAGTACGTGGCACCCTTGTTATTGATGATGTCATAGGCCTTGTGGATAGTTTGATCTTCCAACTCAGCTAAGTCATCCTGGGTGATCCCCTCTTCCTTCGTCAATTCCAGCAGTGGCTTGCCGGCGATCGTTGCTTCGTTAAAAGCAGCAAATTCAGAGTCACCGTGTTCCGCCAAAATGTAAGCATTGACGTCACGCGGGTCAACTTCCAGCTTCTTGCCAAGAGCAACCCGTAAACGTGAAGTATCAAGTGAGGTCCCCGAACCAAAGACCCGGTTTTTTGGCAGGCCAGAGAACTTTTGGGCTGCAGCGGTCAAAATATCGACCGGGTTGGCAATTACCAAGATAATCCCATCAAAGCCGGAATTCATCAGGGGCTTGATAATTGACTTCATAATCTTGAAGTTTTTATTAACCAATTGTAAGCGGGTTTCGCCGGGCTTCTGCGGAACGCCGGCAGTGATCACAGCCACATCGGCGTCCTTACAGTCCGAATAATCACCTGAGTAAATCTTCTTCGGGGCGGTAAAGACCGTGGCATCTTCCAGGTCCAGCGCGTCACCGGTCGTTTGCTTTTTAACGATATCGATAATTGGCATCTCTTCCGCCAGCCCCTGCTGAGTCATCGCAAAAGCAAATGACGAGCCAACAGCACCGTCACCGATTAACGCAACTTTTTGGTGTAATTTAGACATAGGTGAGTCATCCTTTCCAGGTCTAATTCTTTGTGACATCCTTCGTTTATTATATCACAATCTCACCTATACCAATCAAAGATTTTTTAAAAAAGACTGGTCAGCAATGGCTTTTCTTCTTTAAATTAGCCTACTCCACTTAGCCATCACTGATCTTCTTCAGCTGCTTTTAATAGTTCAATGGCAATCCGGGCACCCACGACAGTCTCAACGCTCGGATCTTCATTCGTGATATGCAAGGCGCGGAAAGGAAAATCAGCCCGGTAAACCGCCCGCACTGTTTCCTGTCTATTGCCTAAGCGAGAAGCAAATTGCGTACCATCGAACTGTCCGAGAGCTAGCCTCAGATCAACATCAGCAAGATTGATTCCAAGAACCTTGCTCAAAGAAACCATTTCAGTTAGAGGCAAAGGCTTGATATCTTGTAATTTTACCAGATCATCATCCGATTTACTAAGAATCATCTGATAGATACCAGGGCGGCTTAACGAGCTGAGTTGCTGCTCAAGCAATTGCTGAATTTTTTGCCGGCTGCTTACGGACAAATTAGCCGGATAAAACTCGCCAGTTGCCTGGTAAGTAAGGGTCGAAGGCGACTGAAAATCACCAATAATCCCCAGAGAATAACTCCGCTGACCATCAAAAACAAAGTTATTATTATAAAGGGGTTCAACATTGTTGAACTTTGTCAAATCGGACTCGGCGGGCAGTTCCAGTAGTCGGCAATTATGCGGCAATTGCAATTGGTCGCGACAACGACGTTCAGCTGCCGGCAAAATGACATATTGAGGCTGCTCAATGGCAATCACCGAGTTGATAGTTTCTGGAGTTACTGGTTCCAGATAACGTTTGTCCGTCAGTAACGAGCTCAAACTCAGGGCACTTGGGTTGTTGTCAATGACGACGTTATGAAAACCATTCTGCTTGAAATAATTTAAGACAGAAGCTGCAAAGTATTCGCCCGCCGTGCTCTGCCCAACGTTGATCGGACCCATTCCAACCAACAATGCGACCGGCGCCGCACTAGTTTGGCTTTCATTTTCCTGCTCAAAAGTGCTGTAAAAACTGCCCGTATGACATTCAAATTCGCCCGCTGACGGTTCAACTTCCTTGTAGGTGCGGTGCATCTGGTGACTGTGGCGTAGCGCAGCCACTTTGTCTGCTTTGCTCGACCAAAAGCGGGCAATCATCTGATCGCTGATGCCGAGGTACTTAGCTCGTTCTAACACCGGTGAAGATCCCGGTGACTTGAGCAGTTCGGAATTCACCTGCAATAACTTTTGAAATTCAGTGAAGTAATATTGATCGATGTGAGTCATTTCACTTAATTCCCGAATCGAATAACCTCTCCGGAGGGCTTCAATTAACAGAAAGATTCGGCCAATACGCGGGTGAATCAAGGCTGCTTCCAATTGCGAATCGCTCAGCTCCTTTTGGCGAAGCAAACGCAGGTCTTCAATCCCCATTTTTTCAAAAATAACGTCAACCTTGCTAACCGCTTCCGGGAAAGAACGCCCAATGCCAATAACTGCACTGATTGATTTTTTCTCGGTGGTCAGGCAACAATCGTTTTTGCTAAACAGCTTTTGCGGCCAAATGGGCGCACGCAGCGCAATATGATCCATCACGGGTTCTGTCAGAGCTGCATGCTTGTAATAACCGTGGTCTAGGTGAATTTCACGCAACGTTTGTCCACTGTAAAGGCAGGCCATCACCCGACTGATTGGGTAAGCCGTCGCCTTCATTGCAAAGGTCGTCATCCGGTCCAGGTACGGACTGTTCTTGATGACGTAAAACTGTTCGCGATCCTGGTCTAAGGCGAATTGAACATGGTTGATGCCGACAATCCGCAGTTTGCGCGTGATCGCAAAGGCGATGTCGCGCATATCCTGTAATTCTCGGTCAGTCAACGTCTGAGCCGGCATCACTGCGATCGAATCGCCGGCGTGCGTGCCAATCGGGTCAACATCCTCGATTGCCCCTAAATTCATCATCGTCCCAGACGCGTCACGAAGCACAATAAAGCCGATTTCCTTTAAGCCGGCCAGACTCTGTTGCACCATGATTTGGCCCGAACGGGAACGCTGAATGCCATTGGCAACCGCCTGTTTCAGCGACGAACGTTCATGGATAATCTGCCGAAAACCAGTTCCAGCCGGCATGATCGAACGAATAATCACCGGCAGACCAACCTTATCAGCCATCTCTGCGGCGTCTTGATAGTTTCCAGTCGTAGAGATGGCTTTGGTTGGGGCCCCAACATTATGTAAGGTCCGGTTTAACAACAAGGGATTATTGATTTGGCGAATGGTTGAGAGCGGGATCCCCAACAGCTTGATCGAGGTTTGCTGAAAAATTCCGGATTCAGCAGCCTCTTGCACGATTTCAAAAGCATGCCGCCCACCCAGTGTCGGAAGAATATAGCTAGGATGAAAGCGACGGATTGCCTGAACTAAGTTAACCTCATTAACGGCGGCGATGTAGGCCTTGTCAATTGCTGACCGGCTGTCTAGCGAATAGCTGAAGGCATTATCAGACAGCAAAATCGTGTGAAATCCTTGGTTTTTCATGGTCGTCGCAATTTCGTAGATTAACGTATCAATCTCTTCAGCATGTTGCAGATTATCAGCACCGGTACCAACAATCAGCACTGTTTTTTCTTTCCGCTCATCTGCCATTTTTAACGATCCTCCCTCAACCTCATCGTGTCCATAAACTCATCAAATAAGCCGTCCGTTTCATCCGGGCCGGGAGCTCCGTCCGGGAAAAATTGGACGGAGAAAGCCGGATAATCCCGGTGGCGCAGTCCTTGGACACTATTGTCAATCAAATCAACATAAGTAACGTATAATTTGGCCGTATCCACATCATCGTGGCTTAGGGCAAAACCTTCCGCTTGGGTGGCATAGACAATTCGTCCGGTAATCGTTTCGGTAATCGGGTGATTCATTCCATGCCGTTCAGGACTGATCTGATGTAAACGGCAACCATTAGCTCGGGCAAACAGTTCATGTCCCAGACCGATGGCAAATAATGGAACACGCGCTTGAACCTTGCGGATCATTTCCAGAACCGCATCCCCAATTTTGTTCGGATTGCCAGGACCGCTAGACAAAACGACCCCGTCTGGATCGAGGCGCAAAATCTCTTCGGCACTGGCATTGTAAGGCAAGACGGTGACATTGCACTTTCGCCGCGATAATTCACGCAGAATTCCGTTTTTGAGGCCCAAATCGATAACGACCACGCTCATACCAACGTCCGGATTGGGATAGGGTTTGGGGGTCGAAACTTGGGCAACCTGCTGATTTGTCAAGACAGTCGCCTGTAACTGATCAAAGGCATGATCATCAGGAACCGGGACAATGCTCCCTTTTAATGGCTTGTGGGCCTCTCGCAGACGACGAACAATCGCCCGTGTGTCAACGTTAGCTACCCCGGGAATGTTCATTGAATTGAGGTAGCGGTCCAGCGTCAAACGCCGCACTTTAGTTGTCGAAATATTCGCGAGCGAACGCACAACAACACCCTTAATCGAGGGAAGAATTGATTCGTAAACGTTGCGCTGAATGCCGAAATTACCAATATCTGGATTAGTGAAGACGACAATTTGATTATGATAAACCTGGTTGGTAATAATTTCCTGGTAGCCAGTCATGCTGGTAGTGAAAACCATCTCACCAAAAGTGACGGCGGGCGCACCGAAACCTTCCCCGGCATATATCGAGCCATCCTCCAAAATTAAATAACGAGCTGCCATTTTCTTTCCCTCCTTTCCTAATTAGTCGATTGCATCCGTGACGTCAAGCTGGTCGAGCATCTTCTGAAACCAAGCCGGCAACGGTGCCGTGAAGACCATCTCTTTTCCCGTTCGGGGGTGCCTAAAGCCCAGCAAACGAGCATGGAGGTACTGGCCATTTCCTGGCAGCGTCTTCCGGGGGCCGTACAAGGGGTCACCAGCCAAGGGGTGGCCGATCGAAGCCATGTGAACCCGAATTTGGTGGGTTCGCCCAGTTTCCAGACGGCAAGCAATGAGAGTATAGTGGCGATAGCGACGCAAAACCCGAAAATGCGTTACCGCGTGTCGGCCGTCAGCAACAACTGCCTGCTTTTTTCGATCACGCTTCGAACGACCTAATGGCGCGTCAATCGTCCCCTGGTCAGTTTTAATGTTTCCATGGACCAACGCCAGGTATTCGCGCTGCGTCGTTTTGGCCTTGAGCTGACTAGCGAGAGAACGGTGGGCTTGGTCATTTTTAGCAACCATCAGCAATCCAGAGGTGTCCTTGTCAATACGGTGTACAATTCCTGGTCGAAATTCTCCGTTGATGGTCGAAAGCGGGCAGTGGTACAGCAAGGCGTTGACGAGGGTATGATCAGGGTGACCCGGTGCCGGATGCACCACCATCCCCTGCGGCTTATTCACCACCAACAAATCATCGTCCTCGTAGACGATGTCCAGGGGAATGTTCTCCGCTTCTAAGGAGATCTTGTGGGGTTTGGCGGGCTGCACCGTCACGAAATCTCCAACCCGTACCCGATACTTGTCGGCGACTTCTTGACCGTTGACCCGTACCAGGCCATGATCAATCCACTTTTGCAGCTGAGAGCGGGAGTATTCCTGCAAGTGATGGGCAACGACTTTATCGAGCCGCCCCTTCTCTCCCGACTGAATCGTAAACGTTTTTTCTGTCACTGATCAATCATCGTCCTTTAAAATAAACCAAGCCAGCGCCAGGACCCCGATTGTGAGACAAGAGTCCGCCACGTTAAAGACGGGAAAGTTAACAAATAATGTCTCAAACATGTCGATCACGTAACCCAGTCGCAAGCGGTCAATAAAATTACCGAGCGTCCCAGCCAAAATCAAGCTCAGGCAAATCATCACCGGCCGGTTTGATCGAAAGTGGGCCATCAGCCAACCGATAATTGTGAGGGCAAGTAAGGTAATCAGAACAAAGAACCATTGTTGCCCACTTAAAATACTCCAAGCCGCTCCCTTATTATGCAGATTGGTGAGACCGAGCACACCCGGAATCATAACTAACACGTGGTTGACAGGAATATGAGTAGCCACCGCCAGTTTTACAACTTGATCTAGGATCAAGAAAATAATCGTAAGCAAAGGATAAAGCCACATATTAATGCCCCACTTGTGCAATTTTAAATATTCGTTGAATGTCTTTAATGGCGGCTTGCCGGAAAGTAAAGGTGAGGACTTCCCCGTTCACCGTCATCGTCAAAGTATGTTTAGTAAAGACGGGTTGCCGCACGTCCTTTAAGGGGATCGTCAAAAAATCTTTCTGCAACACGCGGCTATACACCATTTTCGTAGGTGTGATCATGACTGTCCGCCGCGAAACGCCTAAAAATGCTAAAATCAAGAAAGCAGCGATAAAACAAGCGCTAATCCACTGAAAATGAGTGATTTCCAGCCAAATAATGATCCCCACGATTAAAATCATAAAGGTCCAGCACCACTCAATAATGGTGGTAGTCATGTTTGGCTGGTAGAAATATCTTTTTTCTTCTTCCATCAAAAACTCCTTACACAATCTAGGTGATTTTTATGATTAAAATGTATACAGACGCCGCAACCAAGGGCAATCCAGGGCCGACCGGATTAGGAATTTTAATTCTGCATTCCGGCCAGCAGTTGCAACTAACTGGCCATTTGACACGTGCCAGCAATCACGAAGGCGAATTTGCGGCCGCCCAGCAGGGTTTTACTTACCTTGTCCAGCACGGTCTCAATTCAGAACCAATTTTATTTTATACTGACAGCCGACTGCTTAGCGATGCGATCGGCAAAACCTACAGCAAACACTACCAAGCTCAACTGCAAGCATTGCTCAGTGTCATGAACCAAACCGGGACGGTGGTCACCCAGTGGATTCCGGAAAAAAAGAACCACGGTGCTCACCATTTAGCCAATCAGGCTCTGCATCGGTTGGAAAAAATGTGAAATCTTTCTCACGCTTATTTGGCAGACCGCTTTTTGTGACCCCAAAATTGGAAGAGATCCGTCCTTAAAGCCCCATTATACAATTTACGACGCTTTGTCGCCTTCTGACCATAAAATTTTTCAAATTCGAGGTCTGCGGTCAGAATGTACTTACTCCAGGTCGTCATAGGTCGGTAAAGCTCTCCCATCTGGCGGTATAAGTGCCGAACACTGTCACGATCACCCAGCCGTTCGCCATAAGGTGGATTGGCAACGATTACCCCATTAAGCTGGCCCGTATGCCAGTCTTTGACTGCCAACTGCTTAAAATGAACGTCATGGGTCAAACCAGCCGCCCGGCAATTATTCTGGGCAATTTTAATCATGTTTTGGTCAATGTCGTAACCTTGAATATCAAGATGAATATCATAATTGGCCGCCGCGTCCGCTTCATCACGCAACTGATCACTTAAACCAGCCGGCACTAAATTATTCCAGTCTTCACAAGCAAAGTGACGATTGATCCCAGGAGCAATATTGTGCCCTAGCAATGCCGCCTCGATCGGAATCGTGCCGGAACCGCAAACTGGATCCACGAAAGGATTGTCTGGAAACCAGTGAGCCAGCATTACCAGTGCCGCTGCCATGTTTTCCTTTAGTGGCGCGCCCCCTTTTTCCTGGCGATAGCCGCGCTTAAAGAGGGAGCTGCCAGACGTGTCAAGCGTCAGTATCACATGATCTTTGACAATTGCTACCTCCAAGGGGTAAGTGGCACCGCTTTCCGGCAGTCGCGTCCGACGGTGATAGCGATCAGAAAGGGAGCGAACGATCGCTTTCTTCACGATTGATTGAACACTAGGAACATTATGAAGTTGCGAACGGTGACTCTTCCCTTCCACTGGAAAACAGGCATCAATTGGCAAAAATTCATCCCAGGGTAATTGGTAAGTTTGATTAAACAGCTCATCAAAAGTCCGCGCATCAAATTCGCCAACCACAATTTTGACCCGGTCAGCTGTTCGTAACCACAGATTAGTTTTGAGGACAGCTTTAATGTCACCTTGAAAACGAACCCGCCCGTTTTCCACCTGGGTTTGGTAACCCATCTGTCGCAATTCCTTGCCAACGAGAGACTCAATCCCAGAAGCCGCCGTTGCTATCAAATTAAAATTTTTCATACGATCTCCTTTAAAGAGAAAATTGTTACACAAAAAAAGCCCGGGAAAACCCGGGCGCCTGTTTGCAAACTTCTGTAGGCCATGTTTTGTCGTAGTTTAATTGTCAGGCAGCAATTAAACCGAGGTAATCATCTATCTCAGGGCCGAAGCCCTCCCCTGGAATCGCTTCAATTTGCTATCCAAAGCTCCCCTACCGTAGTTTGGGTTTACCGCTTGAGGGGTTTACCGCGTTCCATCAATAACGTTTCCGCTATTACTTCGTCACTGTGGCACTTTTCAGGGATACTAGGGCATAGTATGAACCGTAGCCGGTTTTCCCGCCGTTACCGATAAATCGGCACCCCGCCTTATTTTTTCAGCGAGCACAAACACTACCAGCATCGCAGCTGGTGCGAGCATGGACCTTCCTAACACGACATCAGCCGTGCTCAATTACCCAAGGCTTGCAATTAATTGGTTGTTTACAGTAAATGCGAATCGGAATCATCGCTCTCCCCATTGTACTGGGGGCCAAAAACCCGCCGTTCAAGGTTGGAGAGCCGTTTCAAAATGTCCATGTTCGTGGCACTGGAAACTGGCTGCTGGCTGGCATCTGGCTGGCTAATCGTTGAGCCCACCTCGACCTGCCGGTTTAGTTCATCAACCTTGGCTTTCAAACGATCATTCTCGTTTTTCAGCTGGGTAATTTGCGAGTGAAAGGTGTCGTAATCCTTGATCACATCATCAAGAAAAGAATCAACATCAGCTCGGTCGTAACCCAATCCGATGCTCTTCTCCTTGAACTGCTTTTGTAGAATATCCTTGGCAGTAAACTTAATTTCAGCCAATCTCAACACCCCATTCGTTGTATATTCCGTAAACACAACACTTATAGTACCAAAATTTCAGCGACTTGCAAAGGGTCACTATCAAATTATTACCATTTGCTTTCAGCCGGCCTCGGTCAGTCAGTCGACTCACTGGTCGCTATTATCCTGTTTTTCTCGCTGTCGTTCGCCCCACTCCTCAGCCGCATTCTGAAGTTCATCAAAGTCAATCAAGCGTAGCGCATACTGGTGATTTTCCTGCCAACGGCGAATGGCACGATAGTCCCATCGTGGTTTACCTTTAAAATCCGGATCATAGACCAGGATACTTCCTTCGCTGTGCGTCAGCATAAAGTGAGCATAATTTTGCAACTGTCGAGGTGATTGATATGGGCTCTGCGAAACGTCACCAGCAAAATCCACAGCAGTTTTAATTTGGCTCAGGGCTACCTGGTTGTCTTCTTTCCAGTGGTTGCCAAAATCAGCAAATGGTGCCATAATCGCGATTTTTAATTGGGAATAATCTTTTTTTAGGGCCAGACCGGTTTCGATTGACCATCGTTCAATCCCCAGCTGAGGTCCCGTTAAAAGCCAGAATTCTTCAGTCGACTGGTTCAACATTTCCGTCAGGTTCTGCCGCAAGACTTCCTTAATAACCTGCACTTTCGGGTCATTATCTTGAAAGACGTTCAATTCATAGCTCCGGTAGCCGCTCACCCAAATTCGTCGCATGGATCCGCTCCTGTAATCTTTTAGTAAACTTCCTATTAGTGATAACTCTGGTATAATAACACGTAGTCAAGGGAGGGAGAAGGATGACTATTCACTACCCCGGTGGTCAACGGCCTGTCCACAAGCCGGTCGCGGCCATTTCGACATCACATTCGTCCATTTACGCGCGACGGGGGATGTCCTTGGAAGCTGAACTCAACGAGAGCAACGCTTACTATTTGGCCACCAAGCGGGCCGTTGTCCATAAAAAGCCAACGCCGGTTCAGTTAGTAAAAGTCGACTATCCCAAACGAAGCAAGGCCGTGATCCGAGAAGCATATTTTAGGCGCCCCTCAACGACCGATTATAATGGAGTCTATCACGGCCACTACATCGATTTTGATGCCAAGGAAACACGTAATAAACGTTCCTTTCCACTAAAGAATTTCCACCAGCACCAGGTCTTGCATATGGCTTCCTGTGTTCAACAAGGTGGAATTTGTTTTGCAATCATTAAATTTACAACGTTGGATCGTGCTTTCCTCTACCCTGCCAGTCAACTCTTCGTCTGGTGGCAGCAAGAACGGGATGGTGGCAGAAAATCGATTCCCTTAACGGAGATTATAAACGATGGCTACGAAATCGAGTACGGGCTTAATCCACGTCTGAAATACTTAGACGCCCTCGACTCCTTTATCCATGACCATCAACTGTAAAGGAGTTTCTTATGGCTGATAATCAATCAGAAGCACGGCAAGATTACCGTAGCAACAATGACGGTGGTCACCAAGGTGGCGGTTCCCTATTACGAACCATTCTCCTCTGGATCCTGGGGATCATCGTCCTCCTTATTGTTGGCGGTGCTTGCCTCTTCTTTTATTACGCATCGAGTGCACCCAAAATTAGCCGCAATGAGTTAGCAAGTCAGTCTACGACCACGATCTATGACCGCGATAACCGCGTGATTTCACGGCTTGGCGCTCAAAAGCGAGAATACGCTAAGGACAGTCAAATTCCAGAGGCCTTAAAGCAAGCGGTCGTTTCAATCGAAGACCGGCGCTTCTACAAGCATCACGGGGTTGACCCTGTACGGATCATGGGAGCCGCGGCTAATAACGTTGTTGGTCGCTCAAACGGAATGCAAGGTGGCAGTACCCTCACCCAGCAACTGGTCAAACTTTCTGTCTTTTCAACGGCCGCCTCTGACCGGACATTCAAGCGAAAAGCTCAGGAAGCCTGGTTAGCCATCAATGTGGAACGTCACTTTTCTAAACAGCAGATCCTCGATTTCTATATTAACAAAGTCTACATGGGCAACGGGGTTTACGGCATGAAGACAGCCGCCCAGTACTACTACGGGAAAAACCTCAACCAGCTGAACTTGGCCCAACTCGCCGAATTGGCAGGAATTCCGCAATCACCGACCTACTACAACCCATTGAGCAAGAACCTTCAGTACGCGACGCAACGGCGCAACGAAGTCCTCAACGCGATGGTCCGTAGCAAGTACATCAGTAGTTCCCAGGCGGCCAGTGCCAAACAGCAAAGTGTCAATGCGGATTTGGACCCAAGTCATGGTAACACCAGTTCAGGAGATGCCAATGTCAACGAAAAAGAAGTTGACGCCTATGTCAAACAAGTTCTGGGTCAGCTATATGCCAAGGGTTACAACCCGTATAACGATGGCTTGCAAGTTCACACCAACCTGGATCTCGGTGCTCAACAGCACCTCTACGACGCAGCCAATAACGGCGGGATCAACTTCCAAAGCGATAAAGAACAGGCTGGGGTAGCAGTTACCGACCCGCACAACGGCCAGATCGTTGCAATGCTCGGTGGCCGTAAAACGGGTAAAGTGATCTTTGGTTTGAACCGTGCCGTTCAAACCGACCGTTCCTCTGGTTCAACGGCCAAACCACTGATGGACTACGGTCCAGCCATTGAATACCTGCAGTGGCCAACCTACAAGAGCGTCCAAGATACGCGCTTTGTTTACCCTGGTACTAACGTTGTTCTGCATGACTTTGACCATCAATACAAAGGTACTATGACGATGCGGGCCGCCCTGGTCCAATCACGGAACGTGCCGGCAATTCGGACGCTGCAGACTGTGGGAATCAGTCGAGCCACTGAATTTCTCAAAGGCCTCGGTATTAGCCAGAAGAAGGCCTACACGCTCCAAAACGGGATTGGTCTCTACATTTCACCACTGCAAATGGCTGCTTCCTACGCTGCTTTTGCTAACGGTGGAATTTATTACCGGCCTTACTACATCAGTTCCATTACCACCCAAGATGGACAAACCCTTCACTACTCGCCCCATGGTCATCGAGCAATGAGCAAAGCAACAGCCTACATGATGACGTTCATGCTCAAGGGGGTTCTCACTGATTCCCAAGGTAGCGGAACCGCTGCGCGGATCAGTGGGGTGCACCAAGCCGGGAAGACCGGGACAACCGAGTACCCTGATAGCGGCCATTCTGGAGTGATGGACTCTTGGTTTGCTGGTTATACCAAGAACTACTCCGTTGCCGTTTGGACCGGCTACGATCAGCCGATGCAGCCGGGTAACGGAATTTCCGACAGTCACACTAACGATGCCCAGTTGCTTTACAAGAGCATCATGGAATATCTGGATAGCGAAAACCACGCTAGTGACTGGTCGATGCCGAGTTCAGTTGAAGCCGTGCGTTACCGTGGTCACCGTGAATTGGTTATCCGGGATTCCAAGTGGGCCTTTGGGATGATGGAAGATACCGGTAACGACAACGATGATAGTTCATCATCGTCACACTCGAGCTCTTCATCATCAAGCGAAAGCAATAGCTCGCGAACAAGCTCGTCTAGCCGGACCGAATCTAGCAACGGTGGTAGTCCAGCCAGTTCCAGCTCCTCCGCTGCCTCCTCGAGTGCTGCTAATAGTTCAAGTACCGCTAGCCAAGCCAGCGGGAGCAACAATCAATAACAATTAATTATTGAAATAAAGCAAAAAGCAGTTTCCTGCAAGGTGGTTGACAATACCACTTTCCACAGGAAACTGCTTTTTTAGGGTCTATATTAACTGGTATTGGTGAAAGCCGATGCCAGTTTTTATTATCTTAAATTGGCTGACGAATTGTCAAACTAAGTGCAACGGTTCTTCAAAAAATATCTCAAACGGTGTTTGATAGTTTAATATTTTTCTA
>NZ_CANDNU010000021.1 GCF_947387495.1 Limosilactobacillus difficilis | reverse complement strand
GTTCTCATCAACCAATAATTAATTGGTCAGTGCTATTTATTTCAGCTTAGTGGCTAACTTATTCTTGAAATTTAGAAAATAAATATATATTTCTATTATACCACTTCAACTAACTGTCGACTCTGCCGCAACTTGTTATTTGCCGCTCACGATCTGGGCAAGGACTTTGGTGAAAGCTGGGTCATCGTTAAAACACGGCACCAGCTTAAAGTGTTGACCACCATTGTCCAGGAAGTAAGCCCGATTTTCTACATCTAGTTCCTGCAGAGTTTCTAGACAGTCGGCCACGAAGGCAGGGGAGACGACGAGGACGCGCTTGACGCCTTTGCCCGGCAAAGCCTTCATTGTGGCGTCTGTTGCCGGAGTCAGCCATTGTGCTGGTCCAAACTTGGACTGGTAAGTCTGGATAACTGGCACCTTGGTTTTGAGCCGCGCTTTAACGCCAGCAGTGGTGGCTTGGCATTGTTGGGGGTAGGGGTCGCCATTTTGGACGTAGGAGACTGGAATGCCATGGTAGGACATCACGACTTGGTCGTAATCGTCCTGATCTAACTCTTGCTGGATTTTGCCGGCTAGAAGGTCCAGATAATCGGCTCGGTCAGCAAAACCGCTGATCAGGTGCAGTTCTGGGATGTGAGCGCGACGGTAGTAAAAACGGTTGATGTCATCCATGACGGAGCCGATCGTCGTGGTGGAATACTGTGGATACAGGGGGATGATGGTGAGTTGACTAACGCCAGCGTCCGCCATTTTCTGGAGCCCCTCGCTGATCAGGGGATGACTGTAGGAGTAGGCGTAATCCACGCGATAGTCGGGAAGCAGTGCCTGCAATTGAGCAGTTTGCCGCTTGGTATAGTAATCGAGCGGTGAGCCATGATCCTTGGACCAGATCTGCTTGTACTTAGCCGCGGAAGCAGCCGGGCGCTTGGGCAAAATCATTAGGTTGAGGATCGGCAGCCAGATAGCCCGGGGCGTATTGATAACGCGGGGATCGCCCAGAAAACGATGGAGAAATGGCCGCACCGCTGTGGCGGTTGGGGCAGCTGGGGTGCCTAAGTTAATCAGTAGAACGCCTTTTTTCAATGGAATGAACTCCCTTTCAATTCAATTTGCTTATTTGCAAAATTCATCATAGCCCCGCTTTGTTAGCATGTCCATCACCAGGCGGGTATAATACAAGCCGAGGTGAAATGTATGAAAAAGATTGTCGCCGGTATTATTGCCCCAGTTGATGCCGGAAAAACAACGCTATCTGAGGCAATGCTGTATCAGACCGGCGCCATCCGCCAGCTTGGCCGGGTTGATCGCGGAGACTCCTTTCTCGATCCTGATCAGGAGGAAAAACGACGGGGTATCACTATCTTTTCTCATCAGGCCCAGCTGCAGAGCCAGGGAATGCAGTTAACCCTGCTCGACACTCCCGGGCACGTCGACTTTGCTGCCCAGACAGAAGATGTCTTACGGGTATTGGATTACGCGGTGCTAGTGGTGGCCGCCACTGACGGAATTACCGGTTACACGCGGACCCTCTTCCGTCTCCTGAAACGTTACCAAGTACCGACATTTATTTTTGTGAACAAGTGTGATGGTCTGGGCGCCGATTTGCAGGCGACGCTGGCACAGTTGCAAGACTTTTCTGTCAGTTGCTTGTCCTTTGACCAGGGCTTGACTGATGACGTAGTCGAGCAGGCGGCGATGTGCGATGATGATGTGTTGGCTTCTTACCTGGATCAGGGAAGTATCAGTGACGACCAAGTGCGGAAAATGATTAACCAGCGTAAAATTTTCCCGGTCTTTCATGGCTCAGCCTTGAAGAATGAAGGAGTCGAGCAATTGCTGGAGGGTCTGCGCAAGTGGACAGTAGAAGCCGACTGGCCCAGTCAGTTTGGAGCACGAGTCTTTCGAATTTCTCATGATAAGCAGGGTAATCGTCTAACCTGGCTACGGGTGCTCGGCGGGACGTTGAAGGCCAAGCAAGCCCTCGGCAACCAGAAAGCCGACCAAGTACGAGTTTACGACGGAGCTCATTTTCAGATTTCCCGGGAAATTTCAGCAGGGAATTGCTGTGCAGTGACCGGTTTGACGGACACTTTCCAGGGGCAGGGACTCGGCCAGTGCACGGATAGCGGGCGACCCTTTTTCCAACCGGTAATGGCTTATACTGTAACAACAGCGGCCAACCAAGTTCAGCAATCCTTGACAGCCCTGCGACAGCTAGCTGATGAAGATCCTTTGCTGCGGGTGATCTGGAATAACGAACTGCACGAAATCCGCGTTCAAGTGATGGGGCCGGTGCAGCTGGAGGTAATTCAGCAGCGTTTGCACGAAGAATGGGGTATCGACGTGCAATTTGCGGCCGGTAGCATCCTCTACCAGGAAACCATTAAGCAGCCGGTCGAAGGGGTTGGCCACTTCGAACCGCTGCGCCACTATGCAGAAGTGCACCTGCTGCTGGAACCAGCGCCCCGCGGAAGCGGACTCCATTACAAGGCTCAGCTGAGCGGCGATGTTCTGGATCTCTCCTGGCAACATCAAATCCTGGTGGCTTTGCAGGCTAAACAGCATCGCGGAGTCTTAATCGGGGCGCCGCTGACAGACATCAACATCACCCTGATTGCCGGGAAGGGCAATATCGTTCATACGGTGGGTGGCGATTTTCGCGAAGCAGCCTGGCGGGCCGTCCGGCAAGGCTTGATGGAGTTGCGGCAGTGTGGTGCTTGCCAGCTGTTAGAACCCTGGTATTCCTTCCGCTTAACACTGGACCAGGCGAGTGTTGGCCGGGCTTTGACCGATCTTTCCCGAATGGGTGGCCAGGTCAATAGTCCTCAGCAGGTGGGGTCCCAGACAATACTGATCGGGGCAGCTCCAGTCAGCATGATGCGCGACTATGCCCAAACAGTCCGTTCCTACACGCATGGCCAGGGGCAGCTAGAGTGCGTAGTCGATGGCTACCAGCCGTGTCACGACGCCGAAGCGATCATCGCGGCGGCTCATTACGATCCAGTCAGCGACCTGTCAAACACTCCTGGTTCCGTCTTTTGCGCTCATGGTGCTGGTTATCCCGTCCACTGGGATGATGTGCCCGCCCATATGCATCTCCCCTATGCCAGTGACGTGATGGATCCGAAGTGATGCAAACGATCGATTTGGATAATTGACATTAAAAGGCTGGGAAAGCACCAAACTTCCCCAGCCTTTTGCTTAATTATTGTCTTGGTAGTCAATGATCTGCTGGCAAATCGTCTCCACCGCGAGTTGGTCGGTAGAAATAACCAAGTCGGCGACACGGTGGTAAGTACTAGCCCGCTGCTTTTGCAGAGCCGCGATGCCCGCCGCGTTTAGCTGGTCGCCTAGGGGTCGGCCGGATTGTTGCTGCAGACGTTGGGCGATGATTTCCGGCGAAGTTTCTAGCAAAACCACCAGTGCAGGCGACTGAATCAAGATTTCCTGGTTATCCGCCCGGACAGGTGTACCACCACCAGTGGCGAGAATTCCCCCTTGATCGATGACGGCGGCGAGCTGGTCATGTTCAAGTTTTCGAAAAGCAGCTTCACCATCTTCGTGAAAGATTTGGGGAATGGATTTGCCGGCGGTTATAGTGACAACTTGGTCAAGGTCGGTGTAAGGACAGGATAGTCGCTGGGCCAACATTTGCCCAACTGAGCTTTTGCCACTCGCCATGAAACCCGTTAGGATGATTTTCATTGCTGATCGCCTCCGCTGATTTGTCGGAGGTCCGCTAAGAAGCCCGGGTAAGAGACATCGATGGCCTCGGCACCATCCAGGCTGAGGGCGGTGGGACTGGTCAGTGCCGCGATAGCCACGAGCATTCCCAGCCGATGATCACCAAATGAGCTGAAGACCGGATCCTGCAGCTTCCAGGCATCACGACCGGTAATTTGCCAGCCGTCCGGCAACTCTTTGACTTGGACTCCCAGTTGCCGCAGGGTTGTGGTGACGGTCTGAATGCGGTCCGTTTCTTTGACTCGCAATTCACTGGCACCGGTAATGGTGCTGGTGCCGTGGGCCCGGGCAGCGAGCAGCGCAACCAGCGGTAGTTCATCGACCATTGCCGGGACGTCGGTTGCTGTAATATCAATTGACCGCAGTTGGCTGCTTTGGATCGTGATGTCACCCAACGGTTCGCCATCACTAGCTAGGGGCTGGATGTCGATTTGGGCGCCCATCTTTTGCAGAACATGGATAATCCCGGTTCGGGTTGGGTTGAGGTTGACTTTTTGCAAGGTTAGGGATGAATGAGGGGTGATGGCGGCTCCTGCCAGGAAGAAGGCAGCACTGGAGATGTCACCAGGAACGAGGACGTGCTGCCCCCGTAGGACAGGATGCGGTTGGACGGTGATTGTTAGGCGGTCGGCACTGCTTTGAATATCGGCGCCGAATTGGCGAAGCATCAGCTCGGTATGATCGCGCGTCGGCAATTTTTCGCGGATCGTCGATTCCCCGTTTGCTTGCAAAGCCGCAAAGATGAGGGCGCTTTTGACTTGGGCACTGGCGACGGCTAGTTGAACGTCAGCGGCGTGAAGCGGCTGGCCAACCACCGTTGAGGGAAGGGTCCCACCCTCGCTGGTCAGGACGCGAGCACCAAATTGGCTTAACGGCTGGCTGACCCGTTTCATCGGCCGCTTCGAAAGGGAGGGGTCACCAACTAATTCGGTGTCGAAATCCTGGCCGGCCAGAATGCCCATCATCAGTCGCGTCGTAGTTCCGGAATTGCCCATTTGCAACGCCTGGGCAGGCTGGCGAAGGCCGGTCAGCCCGACACCATGAATGGTGACCGTATCGCCGACCATATTGATCGGCACGCCCAACTGGCGGAAAGCCTCGATGGTGTGTTGACAATCCTGACCAAGTAAAAAGTGGTCGATCGTCGTGCGGCCCTTACTCAAAGCGCCTAGCATCACGGCACGGTGGGAAATACTCTTATCGCCTGGCACCCGGAGCTGGCCGTGAAGACCTGCTGGGGCGGGGCTTAACTGGATTCTTGTCATAAGCTCCTCCTTAGAAGTTCCGCAATTCTTGACGGTAAGCCGACAGCTGCTTTTGTAGGCGTGGCAGGCTATTACTGTCGAAGGTATCCGTGATCGCCTGGGCCAGGGTGATGGCAACGACGTTTTCGATCACCAGAGAAGCGGGGACCACGGCGCTGGTATCAGAACGTTCGCGACTGGCCTTAGCCGCCTGGTGGTTAGTGATGTTGACGGTCTTCAGGGGCCGCGTCAAGGTTGGAATCGGTTTGACAGCCGCGTTCAGCACAATTGGCATTCCGTTGGTCATGCCGCCTTCAAAGCCGCCGAGTTGATCTGATGCTCGTGTGTACCCGGCCTCTGGGGTCCAGTTGATCTCGTCCATGACTTGACTGCCGGGAACACTGGCTACGTCGAAGCCGATCCCAAAACTGACGCCTTTGACAGCGTTGACTGCCATTACTGCGCCGGCCAGCTGACCGTCGAGCTTGGTGTTCCATTCGGTATGGCTGCCGAGACCAGCAGGAACGCCATTAGCCACGACCCGGATTAGTCCGCCGAGGGTGTCACCCTTTTGCTTGGCAGTGTCGATGGCGTCATGGGCTGCTGGGATCATCGCTGGATCAAAGCAGCGGACATCATTGTCGATTCCTTGAGCCAATTGACTGACGTCCAGCGGTTCATCACCCTGGGCTAGGGCCAGACCAAGCTGGCGTACGTAACCGCAGAGCTGAATGCCGAGCGTGGCCAATAGCTGTTCACAAACGTTGCCGACTGCGACTCGGATCGCCGTTTCCCGGGCGGAGGAGCGTTCTAGAATATTACGAAGATCGGTTTGCCCGTACTTCATGCCCCCGACCAGATCGGCGTGGCCGGGACGAGGGTCGGTCAGAGCGCGTTTAGCATCTTCCCGTCCCGCTTGGCCGAACGGATCCATCACCGTGCCCCAGTTTGCATGGTCGCGATTTTGGATGGCTAGGGTGATCGGCGAGCCGAGGGTTTGACCGTGGCGGATACCGCTGAGGATTTCTACCGTATCGTGCTCGATTTGCTGGCGCAGTCCCCGGCCGTAGCCAACTTGACGGGCGGCGAGGGCGGCGTTGATTTGGTCGGGGTTGATTGGCAAACCAGCCGGAACACCGGTGATAATCGCAGTGAGTTGGGGACCGTGTGATTCGCCCGCGGTTAAGTAGTTGATCATCGTTAATCCTTCTTTCTATTTTTTGATGCTTGCTTCTGCGTCGCGGCTGGCGCTCATGATGGCTTCAAAGATAGTTCGGAGGTAGCGAGACGTGGTGGGGTCGCTGCTCTTGGCGCCGAGTTCGTTGAGAATCTCACTTTCCCGTTGCTTGTCCAGGATTGGCAGATCCTTTTGCTGTTTGATTTTGGCCACTTCTTGGACCAGATGAAGACGCTGGAGCAAAAGCCCAGCCAATTGATCGTTGAGACCGTTGATTTGTTGGCGGATTACTGTTAACTCATCCATATGTTGATTCCTCCCCAAAGTTAATTATATAGAAAAAGCCAGCCGGGCGGAGTATTCTCCAGGACCACGGCTGGCTATCTTTTTACGCTATCAAAAAAGCCTGATCCCAGATCGGAGCCGGGAACACGCCAATGCACCCGGGCAATTAAAATGCTAATTGCCCGAAATAATAACTTTGCACTGGTGTCTGGGACTTCATTGAGAACGACCTTCTTTCAATTTCTCTTTCAATATGTTTATTATTAAACCGCATCGATAACTTCTCGTCAAGATCTAATGGAAATTTAATTTTGAATCTTTTGCCGAATAAAGACCAGTTGGTCGGGGCTGGAATGTTGGGCTGAGTAAACAAAGCCGTCGTCGTGGAATTCTTTGACCGCTGCCAAGGACGTCACTGAATTTTCGGCCAAGAAACGTACCATCCGGCCACGCGCCATCTTCGCCCGTGTCGTTGCCTGTTTTAGCTTGCCGTCTTTGACCTGGTCAAAGATACAAGTAACGATCCGCTGGGACTCTTGTTGGTGATCAAAGACGGCCTTCGCGTACTCGTGCGAGGCGAGATTGAGGCAAAGCGTATCCTCACTTGCTAATTGCTTGGCGATGGAGCTACCCCAGAATTGGTAGAGATTGTGGTAACCGTTCACCTGCAGGCGATCGCCCAGGCCGAGGCGGTAGGGAACGACTCCGTCGAAGGGCCGAAGTACCCCGTAGAAACCAGATAGGATGCGGAGATGATTGCGGACATAGTTTAGTGCCCGCTCAGAAAAGACGTCCGGTGCCATGTATTGGTATTGCAAGCCGGTAAAGGCCAGTAAGGCGGGAGTGAGCTGACGGCGGAGATTCATTTGAAAGAGCCAGCGGTAGTTGGGCTCAGCAATTTTAGTTGAGCAATTCCACCACACCCGGTGGGCTTCTTCATAGGAAAGGCGGCGAAACTGCTTGAGGATTTCTTCGGTTTTGTCCAGCATGGCGGGAAGCTGCTCGACGGGGAGACTGTCGGTGTCAACTTGCATTTTCCGTGCCGGAGCGATAATGATTTGCATAATAGGACCCCACTATGATAATTAATTTGCATAGTTAAGAATGCGGAATAACTATTTTACATTGCTGCAGACTTCCCATAGACTTAATAGTAGTTATTAAGGAAAAGGGGAGTTTAGACAATGACTATTTTAGCAGAAAATTACCAGCTCAATAACGGTATTGCAATCCCGAAGATAGCACTCGGCACGTGGCTGATCGATAATGATGATGTCGCCGATGCTGTGAAGAACGCCATCAAGCTGGGGTACCGTCACATCGATACGGCCCAGGCCTATGGCAACGAACAGGGCGTTGGCAAGGGCATTCGCGAATCCGGTGTCGCTCGTGATCAAATTTTTGTGACCGACAAGGTGGCGGCTGAACTGAAGGACTACGACAGTGTTGCGGAGTCGATTGACAAGTCACTGGCAACGATGGAGCTGGATTACTTAGACCTGCTGATTATTCACAGTCCTCAACCGTGGAAAGAGGTCAACCAATCTGATGATCGTTACTACCAGGGCAACTTGGCAGCATGGCATGCGATGAGCGATGCCATGAAAGCCGGCAAGGTCAAGTCAATTGGGGTTTCCAACTTCAACCAGGGAGACTTGCAGAACATTCTGGACAACAGCGATGTTAAGCCAGCCGTGGACCAAATTCTGGCACACATCGCTAACACGCCGAAGGACCTGATTAAGTTTTGCCAGGACAATGACATCCAGGTGGAAGCCTACTCGCCAATTGGTCACGGTGCCGTCTTGGACCAGGCAGATGTCAAGAAAGTGGCAGCTAAGTACCGGGTTTCACCAGCACAACTGTGCCTGAAGTACGATCTGCAGCTGGGAATGGTTATCCTGCCGAAGACGGCCAATCCTGAACACATGAAGCAGAATGCGGACTTGGACTTCCAGATTAGTGATGACGATATGAAGACGCTGGAAAACGTCAAGAAGCTCACCGACTATGGCCAAGCTAATATGTTCCCCGTATACGGCGGCAAGCTCTAAGTCGGCACTGTTCACATAGTTTTCACGAACTCGTAAGGGAAACTTAATGTTACTCTGAACCAGAATTGTTTATAATCGTCCTTAGTAAATTAAGGGAGAATATAAGCGTGCGATTACATCATTCATTTATTAAGGCGGCCACGATTATGATGGTCGCCTTGTCATTCACTTCGACTGTTGCGCCGGCGACAGCTCTAGCGGCCAAGCAATCCGGCAATACGGTGACGAATACTTCTACCCGGGCCAAGAAAGGCCAGCATGTCCAGGCCAAGGCGGCGGTGACGATTGATGCTAAAACCGGTCAAGTGCTCTACGCCCAAAATGCCAACCAGAAAATGCCAATTGCTTCAGTCGTCAAGATTCTGACCCTTGCTGTCATCGAAGAAGATATCAACAAGGGCAAGCTGCGCTGGAACACCAAAGTGACGATTTCCAAACCGATCAGCAAGATAGCCAATGACTGGCACTTTTCGAACGTCGAACTCGATGAGGGGCGGACCTACACCGTGCGCGACCTCGTCAATTCGATGATGATTGTTTCAGCTGACGGTAGTGCGGCCGCCCTGGCCATCAAGGATGCCGGCAGCACCGCAGCTTTCAATAAGAAGATGCAACGAATTGCCCATAAGGCCGGAGTCCGGGACGCGAAGATTTATAACATGATCGGTTTGGATAACGGGTCGCTGGGAGCCCTCAAATTGAAGAGTGTCAAGAAGTCGGCAGAAAACCAGTTTTCGGCGCTGGACGTCGCCAAGATTTCACGTTATCTTGTCGATCATTATCCATCGGCCCTCAAAATCACGAGTGGCAATCACGTCAACTTCCGGTCCAATGACCACCAGCAGTATGATATGTTGAACATCAACTACCTGATTTCGAAGTGCGGAATGGAGCCTGATTATGGCCAGGTCGACGGACTAAAGACTGGCAAAACCGACAAGGCGGGTGATTGCTTTGCCGGGACCGGGGTCTTCGGCAAACGACGCTTGATCTTCGTTGTTTTGAATGTCCCGGGGACCTACAATAACATGTTTACCCAGTCACTGGCGATGATCAGTGACGTTCTCGGCCGCCAGGTCAAACCGAAAACTGATCAAAATAAGAATAATAAAACCAATAACGGTCAAAACACTGCTAGCAGTCAAAGTGCCGGCCAGTAATGCTTCGTCGCGAAAACAGTTCTGAGCAATTGGGCTAGGCATTTCCGTTCATAATGGTGTACAATCGGAATGAAGAAGATGCGCGCCACGAGGACTTGGCGCTAGGGAGGCTATGATTATGGCAGACGAGCTGAAAAAAATCAGTGACGCGCTGCGCACACCAGAACTGAACAAGCTGATGTACAAGGGGCGCTTTGCGGTACGGATGGAAACTCACCGGATTTTGACCGATGGGCGGGCCAGCCGTTACCCATACCCTAACAACCTAAGTTCACGGCGGACTAACCGTTACCTAACGACGGTGATCAGTGACAACATGATGGAACTGAAGAGTTCACCGCAGCAAGGTAGTGACAATGTGGTGCGACAACTGGATCTCTTGCAGCAGACACTCTACAGTGAGTTACAGTCTGACGAGCGGCTGTGGCCGCTCAGTCTGCCTCCAGAGCCGGTTTACAAGCACGACCTGGATTTTTTGAAACATCACTCGACCCGTTACTGGATCAGTGGTCATAATTCCTACCTGATCAACAAATACGGGATCAAACGTCAGCTGATCGCTGGGGTGCGCGTGAATTACAGTTTAAACGAAACACTGTTGCGGCGGATTTATGAACTCAGCGCTAACCAACACAGCAAGTCGATGGCCGATTTTCGCAACCACCTTTACTTTAAGATGGCCCAGTTCTTCTACCTCCATCGCTGGCTCTTTACTTATCTTTATGGTGCTAGTCCGGTCAGCCCGACGGTCAAACATGACATTCCGGATGACATTAAGCACCCGATCCGCAGTTTGCGTTGCTCGCAGTACGGCTACACCAACCGCCCTGATGAGCAGGTGACCTATGATTCGCTGGAGTCCCACATTGAGCAGTTGGAGAAGCTGATTGATGATGGCACCTATGCCGATTATGATGAATTCTTCGGGCCGGTGCGTCTCCACGGAGATGCCGAACTGATGGGTGAAAATGACAACCTGCCGACAATGATCAAGCAGGGAGTTAAGTACCTCCAGTTCCGGATCTTTGACCTCGACCCCTTTGCACTGTCGGGGATCAGTGCCGACACCTTGGACTTTTTGGAAGTATTAATGCTGTATGGCCTGCTGATGCCCTTACCGGATAACCTGCCAGAGCGGTTAGCCGAAGCCAAGAAACGCAACAACGAGGTGGCTCTCGAAGACCCCTTGAAAGAGCCCGATTGGTTACAGGATGCGGCTGACCAACTGATGACCCAGCTAGAAAAGTTCATCACGGATTATCAGGCCCCTCTCAAATACAAAATGGCGTTGAAATTTGTCCGGCGGCGTCTGGATGATCCGTCATTGACGATCGGTGGACAGGTTGCTTCGCAGCTCAAGGAGGATAGTATCCTCTCCTTTGGTCTGAAGATCGCCAACGACCGTTACAGCGACTTTTTGCGGCTGGGGCACCCCTTGGCTGAACAAGACGAGCGTTTTTCCAGCACGGCTCACCGCTTGGTCATGGCGGCGATCAAACTGGGCATTGAGTTTGATGTCGGCGACCAAATCGTATTGAAGGTTGGCAATCATAAAGAAACCTTCGCGCCGGACGTCAAATTGGATATGCCGGAAGGGGCGCGGCAGTACGTGATCGCTCTCTTTCCCGAAGTCGAAAAAGAACTCAGCAGCAACGAATGATCTAAAAAAGACCTCCGTCACGACGTAAGCCGTGACGGGGGTCTTTGAATTAGTGCATCTTTTTGTATTGGCGGTGCGCCGGTGCTTGGTAGTGGGTCATGAAATCAATTAATTCGTCGAAATGGTTGGCAAAATAGATCGCGTCCAGGAAGCTCTTTTCGGCAAAACCCTTGTAATACATGCGTCGTAGCATGTTGTGCAATGGATCGTAGAAACCTTCGTAATTGTAGAAGGCGGCTGGTTTGTGGTTGTCGCCGATGGTGGTCCAGGAGATTGCTTCGCTGATCTCTTCCAGTGTTCCGTAGCCACCCGGGAGGGCGACCATCCCGTCTGCTAAATTCATCATCTTTTGTTTTCGGATGTCCATGTTTGGTACGATTTGCAGATCGGACAGGCGTTCTAGAGCGGTACCGCGGTCCGCGAGCTCCTGGGTGATGACACCGTGAACTTGGCCACCGTTGTCGAGCACGGCGTTGGCAACTGCGCCCATCATCCCGTACTTGCCACCACCATAGACTAATTCAATATGGTGCTGGGCCATCTGTTCACCAAAGCGTTTGGCTTCCCGAATAAAGTGTGGATCATTGCCGGCATTAGCTCCGCAGTAAACGGCAATGCGATGAATGCTTGCTGTCAATTTAGTTCACGCTCCTTAATATTTAACGAAATGCTAATACGACTAGTATAGCACTCCGCAAAGAGAAGCCATAAAAAAACGATTGCAAGAAGCAATCGCGAGTGCCTATTTCATCGGTTGAATGTTGTAAATTTGGTCATCAGCCTCGTCGATGAGCTCGGCTGGCTGGTGATTGGCCGCTTTGATGGTGATATGGTAGCCAAATTTGTCGAGGTAAATCAGCTTGTCGGCATCGATGTGCTGGACCGTGGCGGGGATGATTTGGTGGTCAATATCGAGCTTCAGGTCCGGGGTAATGGTGATCAGATGAGAACGGTCACGCTGAACATCATAGTAGCGCCAGGTGCCAGTGTAAAAAATCGGGAGCGACTGGGCAGGATGTTTCTTTTTCTGATGACTGAACCCAAAAGTGCTGCTGAGTCCAGCCATCAGTCCCGCGCCGAAAAGTAACGTTCCTTTTTTCTTCATTAAATTAAGTCTCCTTAGTAATTTCATAATCCCAGTCTTTTTCATCTTTGTTCGTTTGGTTGCCTCTATTATACACAGCTTTTTATTTTCATTAGATTTCAATTCTGTTAAAAGCCGACAACAATTGTTAAAATTAAAGTAACAGTTTAGACAGGTTGTAAAGGAGATCTTAATTATGCTGAAACTCGGAATCATCGGGACTAATTTCATCACTGATCGGATGTTGAAGGCCGCCCAGGAAACGGGTCAATATCAGCTGACGAGTGTTTATTCGCGTCATTTGAGCCGAGCTCGGGATTTTGGCCAACAATACGGGGCTACTGAATTTTACGACTCGCTCGAAGACTTTTTTGACCAAGGGGATTTTTCCGTTGTTTACATCGCCTCACCGAATAGCTTGCATTATCCCCAGGCTCGGCTGGCAATTGAAAATGACAAGGACATCATTGTTGAAAAGCCGGCCTTTGTTAATCCACATGAGTACCACGAAATTGTCAAACTGCTTAAAGACCACCCTCGGGCACGGCTGGTCGAAGGAGCGCGCCAGATCCACACCCCCTTGTTTGTGGCGGCCGCAAAGCAGCTCAAAAAGATGAAACAGGTGCAGGGTGCCAGTTTTACGATGATGCAGTACTCATCGCGCTACGACCAGGTGCTTAACAATGCGGACCCGTTGCCCAACATTTTTACGAAAGAATTTGCTGGCGGCGCCTTGCAAGACCTCGGGGTTTACTGTGTTTACGATGCTGTGACCCTGTTTGGAATGCCAGACAGCAGCGTTTATTATCCAACTTTGATCAAGACCGGAGTCGATGGCAAAGGTACCGCGATCCTTCAGTATCACGATTTTACGGTTGTGCTGAATTTCAGCAAGACTACCAATACCTACATCGGTTCAGAAATCCATGGTCAGCGGGATACTCTCTGGTTAGATAATGCTGCAGACTTCCACCAGGCAACCTATTTTGATGAAGAAAAAAAGGCTCATGAATTGTCGGCTGACGTACACCGCAATCCTCTTTATGATGAGCTGATCGACTTTGCTAAGCTCTTTAACAACCCAAACGATGCCGTTGAAGAAACTAAGTATCAGCGCTGGTTGAAACTGAGTCAGGAAGTGAACCAAGTGATGTATGACTTGCGGCAGTCGGCTGACTTGGTCTTTCCAGCGGACGAAAATTACTAGGAAGGATAAGAAGAGAATTGATTGAACAGTTTAAAATTCATTTTGACGAGAAAGGCTTTCACCAACCGACAGCGATCCAGACAGCGGTGGAAGAGCCGCTAAGCGCGGGACAGTCGGTTTTGGGGATTGCACCGACGGGATCAGGGAAGACCTTGGCCTTTGCTTGGCCGCTTTTACCCCGCATTGCCAAGAGCGGGGGCGTTCAGCTGCTGGTGCTGGAACCTTCGCAGGAACTCGCTATGCAGACGACGCGAGTTTTGCGGGAATGGGCAGCAATCGTTCATTTGCGGGTTCAGCCATTAACCGGGGGCGCTAATATCCGACGCCAAATCGTTCAGTTGCGAGAGCATCCCGAAATTATTGTTGGCACACCAGGACGGATCCTCGATCTGACCAACCAGGGACGCTTGGAATTGAAGACGGTGCGAACCCTCATCATTGACGAAGCCGACGACCTTCTCCAGGATGATACCGAGGCTGTGGTGGAGGACATTGAACGCCGGATTCCGATCGATTCCCAGCTTGGCTTTTTCTCAGCGACCTGGGCGCCGGTCTTTAAACAGCTCGATGACATGTTCGGTCAAAAGATCCGGCTCTACGATGTCCGGAAAACGGACCGGAGTCGGGGAGAAGTCCACCACTACTTACTGCACGCCCGGAGCAACCCTCAGAAGTCAGAAGTATTGCGGAAACTTTGCCGGCAGCGTGATTTTCGGGCACTGGTTTTCATCAATAGCCAGCGGACGATCAGCTATGTAGCTGCGCGGATGCGGCACGAACACGTTAAGATTGCGATCCTCGGTGGCAAAGAGCGGGGAACCAAGCGGGCCCAGGCTTTGCGGATGATTCGTAAGCGGCAGATTCAGCTCCTGCTGACGACGGACGTCGCGGCCAGGGGGCTGGATATCGCCAAATTGCCCGCGGTGATCAACTACGACTTGCCTAAAGAAACCAACCAGTATGTCCACCGTGCGGGGCGTACTGGTCGGCAGGGTGAACCCGGCACGGTCTACAATCTCGGTGATGATCATGACTTTCGGCGGTTGAAAAAACTACTGGCTGACACTGATTACCAACTGGAAGTGCTTCCGGCAGTCCCGGAGACAAAGCACGACCTCCACTTGGATAACGACGGCGAAAAGGCAACGGCTGCCTTAGACCAACATCAACGGGACCAGAAACGCCCCAAGAGTGGTTGGAGCTTGTGGGGTAGCCGCAAGAAGGTGGCTGACGCTTTGCCGACTAAGTCGCGGCGGCACAAAAAGAACCGCCATCACAAGAACAAGGGAATTCGTTTTAAGCGGCGCAAACAACAAGAGCAAGCAGCCAAGCATTGACAGCTGGTGATAACACTTCAGTCTTTACAGGGGTCGACAACGATGAGATAATAATATCGTCGCGGTCCCATAGTATAACTGGATAGTACATCCGCCTCCTAAGCGGTCGATCCCGGTTCGAACCTGGGTGGGACCATTAAAAAAGCTCAGCGTTTTGAAGCGCTGAGCTTTTTAGTATCTTAGTTGTTAGAATGTTGGATTGTAGCGCCATTCGGTAGTGGACCTGACCAGTCACTGTACTGGGTTTGACTTTGTCCTGGCACAGTCTGGCGGTCCATCCCGTCACTGTCGACGTGGTGGGTAACACCCTTGGAATCAGTCCAGACGGCAGTGTCGCCAAGCCCTAATTGTTGGCTCTGTTGTTGCTTAGAGCTCGAGCTTGATGACTTGGAACTAGTAGAAGAATCACTTTCGGAATCAACACTGCTACTAGAGCTGCTTGATTGTGAGCTACTGGAAGACTTAGCACTGGCGCTGTTGTTTTTGGCCTTGTTCTTCTTAACCTTGCTTGCTGATTTCTTGTGTTTAACGACTTTGCTGGAACTTACTTGGCTGCTTGAAGCCTTTTTACTAGAAGTGGAATTACCACAAGCTGCCAGCATCAACGAACTCAACAGGGTAATTACAACCAAAGGTAATTTACGCTGTAATTTCATTAACGAGTCCTCCTTGTATTTTTAATCTAAATTCAACACAGTGATTATACTACAACCACGGTAATAATAACATTACAATTCTTTAGCATTTTAATAATAGCGTCATGATTTCGTCTCGCCTAAATCACACGAAAGCGGTAAAATTAAGATTGTTATCGAAAGGAGGGGTGGTGTTGCTAGGACCACTGAAGATTATGTTCTTTCTCGGGACGCGTGCGGAAGCAATCAAACTAGCGCCGATCATTTCGGCGATGCGGCACCGCCCTGAGACTTTCAAGCCTGTTTTAATCGTCAGTTCGACCCACTCACCATTATTGCAGCAAGCCTTGCGCTTTCTGCGGTTGCAGCCGGATTTTGACCTGCAAGCACCAGTGATGGGTGACGGTGGGGACCTAGAAGCCCTCGGCAACATGATGCATAATTTTAACAATGTAATCAACGCGGCTCAGCCCGACATGATGGTGGTCATCGGCGACACCACGATTACCCTGGCCGGGAGTCTCTGCGCCTTTTACCATCGCTTGCCATTGGCCCACGTTGAGGCTGGGTTGCGGACTCATGACAAAGCACATCCCTTTCCGGATGAGATGCAACGGCAGCTGACTGATGTCCTGGCCGATCTCTATTTTGCGCCAACTCAGCACGCAGCCCACAATCTGTTGCAGGAGCATCACCAGGCCGAGCAAGTCTTTGTGACTGGAAATCCGGTAGTGGATTCGGTGCGGCTCAATTTGCGTGATGATTACCGCAGCCCCTTGCTGGATTCGCTCCCGGCAGATCACCGACTGATCCTATTGACGATGCAGCGGCTTGAAAACCGTGGCGAGCCGATGGAGCGGGTTTTCAGGACGATGCGCGATATTGTGGAAACTAATCCAGACGTCGAACTGCTCTGTCCCCTTTATCCAGCAGATGACGTTATGAGCTTGGCAGATCAGGTCTTTACCGGTTGTGCGCGGGTCCACGTCGTTTCACCGATGAATCTTGGTGAGTACTTGAATACCGCAGCACGTTCCTACCTATTGGTGACCGATTCAGCTGGAGTTGTTGAGGAGGCGCCAGCCTTGCACAAACCAGTTTTGCTATTGAGGGAAAAGACGGAACGTCCCGAAGCAATAATCGCCGGCTGTGCACAGGTTGTTGGAACGGACCCCACCACGATTCAGCAGGCGGCCTTTGACCTACTCCACAATAAGCGTTCCTATAAGAAGATGGCGGCTGCTCCTAATCCATTCGGGGATGGCTTTGCAGCGGACCGAATTATAAATTTGATCAGCCACTATTTCACTAAAAAATAAGAGCTTGGCGACATCTGCTGCCAAGCTCATTTTATTATTTCATTCGTTCGATTAAGTGTTTATTAGTCGTAAAGATCAGGAACTTAGAAAAGATGAAGTTGGCGATGATCACGACGACATTATCTACTGTTTTGACCAGTAATTGTTGAAGGGGAGAATTCAGCTTCAATAATGTCACTCCGACGTACATGAAGAGAACATCGATCAGCAAGGTGAGGGCCCGGTAAAAGTAGAACTTCGCAAATTCCGCGAGAAAGGCCTTGACGGTCGTGTAGTGGGAATTGAAGACCCAGACTTTGTTAGTCAAATAGGCAACCAGCACTGACAGGAACCAGGCGATTACGTTGGCTACTTGGTAGTTGAGGTGAGCACCCGAACTGAGCCATTGAAAAACTCCAATATTAACAACAGTGGTGACTACCCCCCAAAAGAGGTAAGCCACCATTTGCTTATATTTTTTCCACAGTTTGGCAATCACAGTCTATTCCTATTACTTAGCCTTGTCAATCAACTGTTGGGCGAACTTGTCCAGTGTTTGGATGTCATCCTGGTCAGGGTTGAGGTTGATGTGAACGGGACCGCCGCCACGGGTGGCACCAGTTTGCGCAAAGGCGTCGTCAAAACTGTCGACGGCCTTGCAGTAGTATTCACCGTAAGCCTTGTCACCAGAACCAGCAACACCAAAGACCTTGCCGTCCAGTTTTTCTTCTTTTAAGTCGTCGAAGAAGTCGAGCCCTTCGTCAGGCAGCGTTCCTTCACCGTATGTGTACGGGCAAACAACGCAGATGTCGACGTCTTCGAAGTCGGCCGGGTCAGCCATCGTAATCTCGGTCTCCTCGGTGTCGACGCCCTGCTTTTTGAGGGCTTCAACGATAATGTCAGCCACGTCTTCGTTGTTTCCGGTAATCGTGGCGTAAACTACTAGTGCACTTGCCATGTTAATACCTCCCGATAGGTTTTGCTTGACTCAGTATAGCACATTTCACCGCTTAGTGCCGGGGAGTGGTATACTAAAGAAGACTAATGAATAGGGAGTATTTAGAATTATGATTAGTTTAAAGTCACCACGTGAAATTGAAGCCATGGAGAAGTCCGGTGCGGTTTTGGCCGGGATGCACATTGGCCTTCGCCCGATTATCAAACCAGGGATTTCTAGTTGGGAAATCGAAGAATTCGCCCGGGCCTACTTCAAGCGGCACAACGCCATCGCTGCCCAGATCGGTTTTGAAGGTTACAAGTATGCCACTTGTGTCAG
Source organism: Limosilactobacillus difficilis (assembly GCF_947387495.1). GTDB lineage: Bacteria > Bacillota > Bacilli > Lactobacillales > Lactobacillaceae > Limosilactobacillus > Limosilactobacillus difficilis. The sequence continues at coordinate 9,922 of NZ_CANDNU010000021.1, read as the reverse complement.
TGTCAACGACGAAATTTGTCACGGTTTTCCGCGGAAAAAGTTGATTTTAAAGGACGGCGACCTTGTTAAAGTCGACACGGTTGTTAACCTCGATGGGGCCTTCTCTGATTCTTGCTGGAGCTACGTCGTTGGCACGCCAAGTCCCGAGGTTAAGAAGTTGATGGAAGTTACCCACAAGGCTCTCTACATGGGCATTGACCAGTGTGTTCCAGGCAACCGGGTCGGTGACATTGGGGCGGTAATCCAGCACTACACTGAAGACGAAAACGGCTACGGGGACGTCCGTGAATTTGTCGGTCACGGGATCCAACCAACGATGCACGAAGACCCGATGGTACCGCACTACGGTCAACACGGACAGGGCCTGCGTCTGCGCAAAGGGATGACGATCACGGTTGAACCGATGATCAACACTGGCACCTGGGAAGCGGATACTTCCGACCCGAGTGGCTGGCTGGCTAAGACCGCTGATGGTGGCCTCAGCTGTCAGTATGAACACACCCTGGTCATCACAGATGACGGTCCGAAGATCCTGACTTCTCAAGATCCAGAATACGATGCGAAGTACATGTATGACGACAACTACGCCAAGTATCTAGCAGCGGCAACGGCTGAATTTAAGAAGTAAAAGATTATTAAGAAAAGGGCGCCGACTCCTTATCCGCGTGATAAGGGGCTGGCGCTCTTGTTGTGTTGAAGTCGGGGTGCCGGGCAGATAGATATTTCCACCTTTTAAGGAGTGATGCTTCCTGCTAAAATGAGAATATCTAAAGCGAGGTGAAGAAGGGTGCAGCGGCAACCCAATAAATTGAAACAATTTAGCGGGCTTTTTATGAAGCATTTCATGATGGCCCAGGTGTCGGCGTCCGCAGCGGTGCTGGCTTACTACAGCCTTCTCTCGATTTTTCCAGCGATTATGATCGTCGGCAACTTGATGCCGATGCTAGGATTGGATGCTGATACGATTGCTTCTTATTTACAGACGGCGATCCCGACTTCGATTTACCACTTTATTAAGCCCTTCATCTTTGCTTTTTTGCAGCGGGGGAGCAGTGGCGCCCTGACGACGGGATTGTTGATTGCCCTCTTCTCAACCAGTACGGGGATCGCGGCCTTTCAACGGAGCGTCAATCATGCGTATGGGGTAGCCGAAAACCAGAATCCGATCATTAACCGGGTGGTTTCCTTTCTCTGGATGATCGTCGTGATCGTGATCTTGTTTGCTTTGATTCTTCTCTACGGGTTGGGCGAGCAGGTCTTGAAGGCGTTGCAACCGATTTTCGGTTTCAGTATGCACTACATCCACCTCTTTACCTCGCTGAAATGGCCGGTGACCTTCTTTGGTCTGTTTATTGCGCTGACGATGCTGTATTACTTCGTTCCCAACGCGCGGGTGCGCTTGCGGTACGTGATCGTGGGGGCCGTCCTCGTTGCTCTGAGCTGGATGGGCTTATCCCGGATTTTTTCCTACTACACGGTTGTCTTTTCCAACAGTATTACTTCCTATAAGACCATCGGAGCCTTCATCATGCTGATGATCTGGCTGGACGTGTCCGGGATGGTGGTTATGATTGGTGCGGTGGTTAATGCCACTCTGCAGGACGCTCATGAAGGAGACGCGGTTCAGCGTCGTTATATGTGGGAACTCATCCGCGACTGGTACAAAGCCCTTCTTTCCCGGTTGCGAGAAACAAAAAAGAGAGGCTGAGTTCAAAACCCAGCCTCTTTGCGAAGAGATTTATTTATGCCTGAACGGACTTGAGAGCCTTAGTATCATCCTTGGACACAATGACTTCTTCAGTCGTCTTGATGTACTTGGCCGATACGGGGACGGCGTAGATGTTTTCACCGTCTTTTTGGAAGGCATTTGATTTGGCCAAAGCGACCATTTGCGTGATCAGCGTGTCCTTGTCGAGACCGTCCTTAGCATAATTTAGCTTGAGGACGTGGCTTTTGCCGAGGCTACCCTTAAAAGTTAAACTTAAAGTCTTCATGTGTTCATCGGTCCTTTCTTGAGGTGCTTAATTAATCGGTCAGTGCGTCAGCAATTGTCAGTTTGATACCATCTAGTTGGTCATCGCTAATGGTATGCATGAAAGTCTTGATGATTGCGATTTGTTCATCCGTTGGTTCTTCCACGACGTTGTTTAACGTTCGGTAGACACCATTGGGATGGTCGATGCCCTTCATCTTGAGTTGCAGCTTAGCATTTTGAAATGTTTTCTTCATGGTCAAAACTCCTTTGTTTTTTGCTGTAAGAAGCGGCCGCTGCTTACACTAATAGAAACGAACGAGCAGGGCAAATGTAAAGGAGGAATTTTTGATTGGCTAAAATTACCAAGGTGACGACGCAAAAAAACCGCAAGTATCACCGCTTCAACATCTTTCTCGATGGTAAATTTGCTTTTGGTGTTGACGAGGCGGTGCTGGTGAAGTTTCACCTCCTCAAGGGAGCCGAGATTGACACTGAGCAGGTCAAGGCAATCACGCAGTTTGACCAGCAGAACACTGCCTATTTGCGGGCGCTGGACTATTTGAACTATGGTTTGCGAACGGCCGCTGAAGTAGAAAAAAAGTTGCGCGATTTGGAATTTCCGCTCGAAATGATTTCTCCGGTGATGGAGCGCCTGAAACAACAGGGATACGTCGATGATCGGCATTACGCGGCCGCCTATGTGCGGACGGAAATGCGGTTGGATCTCAAGGGACCCGGCTTTTTGCGTCAGCATCTGCGGCAGAAGCAGGTTGATACGAATACGATTGAGGATGCCCTAGCACTCTTTACACCGGAAGCACAATTGGCCAACGCTACTAAAATGGCTCAGAAGGCATTTAAGCGTCAACGTCGCCGTTCAGCACGTCAGGCTGAAGAACGGGTGCGGCAGACCTTAATGAAGAACGGCTATAATAATGAGATTGTTCAACAAGCCGTCACGGCAGCCCGGCCAGTACCAGATGAGGAACACGAACATGAACTGCTGGCCCGCGAGGCAGCTAAGGCTTGGCATCATTATGCTAAGTACGACACCTACGAACGCAAACAGCGGGTTAAACAGCGGTTATTTCGCAAAGGTTACTCGTTGGATGATGTTGAGCGTTGGCTGGAGGAGAATGTGGACGATTGATAAAAGAGATTGTCTGTTGCCGGCCAACGCTGTATGATATGTAAGATAGTGATTTTGAAATTTTTTTGGGAAATGCTTTATGGTTAAGAAAATTATTCATGTTGATGAACAAAAATTAAATCATCAGTATGCGTACCGTTTCATTAAGCGCTTATTTGATATTTGTGCTTCTGCGGTTGCCTTAGTGTTGATCAGTCCCATTTTATTGATCATTGCGATTTGTATTAAAGTCGATGATCCGAAGGGTCCGGTTTTTTACACCCAAACCCGTGTCGGTAAGGATGGCAAACTGTTTAAAATGTATAAATTTCGGTCAATGGTTACTAATGCTGATGAATTACTGGCAAAATTAAAAAGCCAAAATGAAGTCAATGGTGCCATGTTTAAAATGAAGAATGATCCGCGCATTACCCGGGTGGGGAAGATTATTCGCAAGTACAGTTTGGATGAACTTCCACAATTATTAAACGTGGTTGAAGGTTCGATGAGCATTGTCGGGCCGCGTCCACCGCTAACAAGTGAGGTAGAACAGTATAGCGATTATGATAAACAACGCTTAATGGTTCGACCGGGTGCAACGGGCATGTGGCAGGTTGGAGGTCGAAATGATCTTGATTTTGACCAAATGGTCGAATTAGACCTAACTTACATCAACGAGCGAAGTCTTTTTTTGGATTTAAAAATTATGTTTGAAACGGTTAAAGTAATGATTAAACCAAATGCGGCTTATTAATGGAGAATTTAGTATGAAAGCGAAAATTCTAGTGGCGACGCATAAAAACTATGCAATGCCGAAAGACGACATTTATTTACCGGTGTTTGTTGGTAAAGATCTGCACCCGGATGTTAACCATACTTTTCATGGTGATAATACCGGAGATAATATTTCGAAGAAAAATGCGACTTATAATGAATTGACGGCCATGTACTGGGGTTGGAAGAATTTGGACCTCGATGCGATGGGATTAGTACACTATCGGCGCTACTTGAGCCTGAATCACCAAAAAGATTTGGATAAGGTATTAAGCAGCCAGCAGGTAATGGAACTTCTCAAGGAGAACGATATTATCTTGCCGCCAAAACGTCGTTACTATATTGAAAGCAATAAATCTCATTATCTGCATGCCCATCACCACGAACCGTTTGAAGTGATGGATCGGATTATTCATCAAAAGTATGCTGTATACGCTGATGCCTTTGATACAGTGATGAAACGCACTTGGGCTCATATGTTTAATATGTTCATTATGAAAAAAGAGCCCCTGAATGAATATTTGACATGGATGTTTGCTGTTCTGGCCGACGTGGAGGTGCAGACTGATATCTCTTCTTATTCGACTTATGAAAAACGGGTTTATGGTTTCTTGAGTGAACTGTTGTTGGATGTCTGGTTGGAAGTTCATCCTCAATATCAAACTAAAGAAGTCAACTATGTCTTTATGGAGCATACAGATTGGCTGAAGAAAGGTGGCAAATTCGTCCTGCGCAAGTTCACCGGCCATGCCTAGGGGTGATTGGATTTGACTAAACTTTCCATCGTAGTGCCTTGCTATAACGAAGAAGAGAGTATTCCGTTATTCTATTCAACTGTGGCTAAAGTTATAGGTAAAATGATGGTTGATGTCGAATATTGGTTTATCGATGATGGATCACATGACCATTCATTGATGGAAATGGCAAAGCTTCACCAGCATCATCCAGAAGTGCATTATATTTCTTTCTCGCGCAATTTTGGGAAGGAAGCAGGCCTCTATGCTGGTTTGCAGGCTTCTACGGGTGATTATGTTGTTGTGATGGATGTCGACTTGCAGGATCCACCGGCAATGTTACCTGAAATGTTCAAATATCTTCAGTCTGGCGAATATGACTGCGTCGGCACGCGGCGAATGGATCGAACAGGAGAAGGCAAGATCAAGTCTTTTTTCTCTTCCCAGTTCTACCACCTTATTAATCATATTTCGTCAACTAGGATCGTTCCTGGAGCCCGTGACTACCGGATGATGACTCGGCAAATGGTTAATGCAGTTTTATCCGTAACGGAGTATAATCGCTTTTCAAAAGGGATCTTTTCCTGGGTTGGCTTTAAGACTAAGTACTTGGCATATCACAATGTAGAACGGGTAGCAGGAACGACAGACTGGTCGATGTGGAAGCTTTTTAAATATGCGATGGATGGGATTATGGATTTTTCGGATGCGCCATTATCACTAGCTATTTGGCTAGGAACATTCATTGCCTTTATTGGCTTTGTGGCTTTGTTACTTGTCATTGTGCGTCACTTTATTTCGCCAAACGCCAGTGCTTTCGGGTGGTCATCTATGATTTGTATCATTCTTTTCATGGGTGGTATCCAATTGCTTGGGATTGGGATTGTTGCCAAATACGTTGGCAAAATCTATATGCAAAGCAAGCACCGGCCAATTTATGTTGTTAAGAAGAAAGAGTAATGCAGGTAAAATTATGAAATTATTATCCTCAATTAAACAGGGATTTCATTATAAAATTACAGGCGAACAAATTTATTTTGTTGCATTTACAATCTGCCTATTTGTATCATGGATAATTTCATCTATGTTTATGCAGTATTTTTCCTATTTACCGCTTAATATGCTTTTAGCGATAGGAATTGTACTGTTTATTTTTAAAATATACTTATTTGATGACTATTTGCCGTGGCAGATATTATTAATAACCATTATTCTCGGCTTAACAGTTATATCGGAAATAAAATCGCATTCGAATTTAATTCTGTTAATGATGTTAATGATTTTGGCAGCCAGAAATGTTGATTTTAACCAATTAATCCGTTGGTATTATTACATTGGGTTGATCATGTTATCCTTAATCATCGTCTATTCTTTGTTCGGGGTGATTAATAATTTACAATTTCATGCTGTTAATCGGGCGACTAGGTATTCGTTAGGGGTAGTTTACCCAACTGATTTAGCAGCCCATGTCTTGTATTTGTTATTAGCGGATGCTTTTTTACATCGTAAGTCACTGACTGGGTTGAGATATTTTGCTTACTTAATCATTGCCTGTGTGACAATGAAAATTACTGATGGCCGGTTAAGCTTCTTTGCTTCACTCCTGATGATTGTTGTCTTGGCTATTGCCCAGTGGGCCCAAAAAGGTAATCGAGCAGCCAAATTGATAGCGTCGATTTACTGGATTGTTATTCCAATTGAAGCATTTATTGCTGTAATGAGCTCTATCTATTTTGACATGAATAATCATATTTTTTCTCATGTTGACCGCCTTTTGTCCGGGCGCTTGTTTTATAGTCATGAGGCGTTTAGCCGATATAGCTTTGCTTGGCTGGGTAATAAAATTGCCGAACATGGCTATGGTGGGGTTAAGGGAGCCCATTTATTCAATGGGAAGTTAAATATGCCATATTTTTATGTTGATTCTTCCTATATTCGTTTGTTTGTTATGTACGGAATCGTAATGGCAATCATTGTCATTGCTATAATGATGGTGATTGCCATCAAAGCAACAAGCCATGCCAATTACATTTTTGCGGCCATTATACTTGTTGTTAGTTGTAGTTGTATGGTGGAGCAACACCTACTGGAAGTATCGTTTAATCCATTTTTGATAGCTCTTTTAGCAACTGTTTATCCATTGGAGGATTATCATGCAAAGTTATAGTGTCCATGACATTTTCAAAATTATCATCAAAGATTTACTCATCATTGTAATTTTAGCGTTTACCTTTGGCGCCCTGCTATGGGGGTATGCTAAGCACAAGCAGACTATTTCTTATACGTCTGAACGTAATATCTTAGTTGGCCATAATAGTCCTAATAATCAAATTCACTACAAGAATTCTCAGGTGAACGCGGACTTATCCAAAACGCAAACTTACTCTGATATTATTCAGGATCGGGTAATCACTGATCAGGCGTATTCTTTATTGGCGCATAATGTTAAGAAACATGTCACGAAGGATGATGTCAAGGATGACGTTCATGTCGAAAATCATCCGCAATCACTGGTTTTAACGATCAAAACACACGCTAAGACTGCAAAAGATGCTACCGCGATTGCTAATGCAACGGCCCAGGCAACGAAAAAAGAATTGCCAAAAATCACTTCTGATGTCGGTTCAGTGAAATTACTATCTAGTGCTAAAGTTAAGAACGCCCAGATGAAAAAGTCTGTTTCAGCAAAAAAGTATGGAATCTTAGGTTTTGCTTTTGGGGCTCTGTTAGGAATGGTCATTAGCTTTGTTATGACTAGCTGGAAGCACTTGCTCAGATAGGAAGAGATAGAATGGTAGTTTATGTGATTACTCATAAAAAATTCGACTATGCATTACCCCGACACTATCAGCCGTTATTAGTTGGTGCAGCTCTGCACGATAACCCTGACCATTATTTAGCCGATGATACTGGGGAAAACATTTCGGCTCAGAATAAACAATTTAGTGAACTAACAGGGTTGTACTGGATCTGGAAGCATTCACAAAGTAATCAAATTGGTTTGGTGCACTATCGTCGTTACTTTTACTCCAAAGACCTAAACAGGCACCAGCTTCTATTGTTGTCCTTAGTCAAGGGAAAAGGTATTAGGCCTATTTCCGAAGACGCATTATCGGACTTGCTAGTTGATTATGACTGGGTAGTTCCTCATCCAGAAGAGGTGGAAGGGAATTCTCTAGCTGATCAATATGCAGCGGGGCATAATAAGCATGACTTGGTCTTAACAGAGCAAGCAATCAAAAGGCTATACCCGCAATCATTGTCTTCTTTTTATCAAGTAATGAATGGGCAATCGTCTATGAGTGCATTTAATATGTTTTACACAAGCCGTTCGCAATTAGATGCATATTGTCAGTGGCTTTTTGATATTCTGTTTGATGTGCAAAAGCATATTGATCTATCTGCTTATGATGCTTATCAACAACGTGTTTACGGTTTTTTATCAGAACGACTGTTCAATGTCTGGTTGGCTAGTCAAAAAGGCCTTAAAGTGAAGTATTTAAGTGTATATAATGTTGCCAATTTGAATCGGAAGGTTATTTTAAGGCGAATGGCAGATTATTTACATTTGACAAAGCATAAAAAGTGGGTAAGCAATTAAGTTTCGCTGAAAAACAGGTCAGTTGATGACCTTTTAGCATTTTGATGGTATTGTTTGGATCCAATACATATTTAAACTATGTTTAAATGATGAGGGAGTTATCAAATACATTATGAAGGTTATTAAGAACTATTTGTATAATGCTGGATACCAAATCCTATTAATTTTCGCACCATTGATCACAACACCATATATTTCTCGAGTAATTGGTGCTCATGGCAGTGGTATTAATGCTTATACCAATAGTTGGGTAACCTTCTTTTATTTAATCGGCCAGATGGGAATTGCTACTTACGGAAATCGGGAGATCGCGTATTGTCGAAACGACCTGGTTAAACGGTCAAAAACCTTTTTTGAAATTGAGTCTTTACAAGCAATTAACGTTACCCTTACTTTAATTGCATACATCTTAATTGTTTTTCTCTTTAGTACAACTTTTCGGGTGTATTTTCTCTTGCAATCCTTTTGGATTATTGCAGCCGGATTTGATATTTCTTGGTACTTTATGGGGTTAGAAGATTTTAAAAAAACTGTCTCTAGAAATACCATCGTTAAATTAGTGACGATTGCCCTGATTTTCATACTTATCAAGTCGCCAAATGATCTGGGACAATATATTTTCTTGCTGGGGTTTGCGCAATTAGCCGGCAATGTCACCTTATGGCCATATCTTCGTCATAGTATTAAATGGGTATCTATTAGGACTTGGCGACCATATAGGCATCTATATCCTGCTTTATTGCTGTTTATTCCAACAATTACAACGCAAATATATGTTGTCGTTAACCGGTTAATGTTGGGGCGAATGTCAACTCAGTCAGCGTTGGGGCAGTTCGATTATTCTGATAAAATTGTCAAAGTTGTGTTGGCTGTAGTGACAGCCACTGGTACCGTGATGCTTCCTCATATTGCAAACAAATTTGCAATAGGGGACGTTAAGGGAATTCGTAAGAGTCTTTATAGTACTTTTGATTTTGTGTCTTCACTTTCTATTCCGATTATGTTTGGCCTAATGGCAGTGTCACTCAAAATGGCACCATGGTTTTTAGGCGGTGAATATGTTCCCGCAGGGAGGATTATTTTTCTGGAATCTCCAATTGTTGTGTTTATTGCTTGGAGCAGTGTTACGGGTACCCAGTATTTACTGCCTATTAATCGAGTAAGGGAATACACACTTTCTGTTACTGTTGGGGCAGTCGTGAATATTATTGCCAATCTGTGTCTGATTTATTTATGGGGGGCACAGGGTGCAGCTATTGCTACGGATATTTCTGAACTGGCAGTTACTGCAACTCAATTATGGTATGTCCGGTCCACAATTAGCCGCCGGCAATTATTCCAACAATTGTGGCGTTATTTCGTTAGCGGCTTAATTATGTTCTGTGTTGTTTTTCGCTTAAATATGATAATGCGAATGAACATCATGAATCTAATAGTTCAAGTTCTGGTTGGGATAGCTATCTATGTCTTTGGACTGTATGTTTTCCATGCACCAATTTTGAAACAGGCGCAGGCCCTGTTTAGTAAAAGCAAAGAACAGTAGCTATGTTGATGTCATTTGCTAGTCTTAAAATTTTTTCAACAAAAAAGAAGATAGTGTTTGCTATATATTAAGCACTGATGCGTACCCCAAAAGTTGGAAATCGACTTTGGGGGTATTTTTTTATGACTAAAATTAGCATAAACACTAAGCTTAAGGCTGTCGAAGA
>NZ_CANDNU010000020.1 GCF_947387495.1 Limosilactobacillus difficilis | reverse complement strand
GTTTGCTTTAAAAAAAATCACCCTCAAATTTTGAGGATGATTATACGTCTCCACCAACACCAATTGACAGAGACCCATTTTAGTTGTAGAGACCGCTTTGCTTATTCATCTTGTGATTCTGTCTGCTCGTCAGCTGGTGTTTCATCATCTTGTGCATCAGTTTTTGATGTTGACTTTACCTTGATCTTAATCACGTGGAAATTGTTGACGTACGCATTATTGTAGTCCAAGGGGGTGAAGGAGAAGCCGTCGACGCGAAGGGGCCGGCCAACCTTGAGTTCGTATTTTTCTTCGAGGAAGAAACCTGTTAAAGTTGTTGCATCGGAATTTTCGAATTGATCGATACTCTCGTTAAAGTAGCGTTGGAAATCATCAAGGTTGACTTTGCCGGAAACCTTGTAGGTTTGGTTGCCTTTTGCGTCTTTACCATCTTTTTGAATCATTTCATCGCCATCGTGGTTGATTTCCTCACGGATGTTGCCGAAGAGTTCTTCGTAGATGTCTTTATCAGTGATGATGCCAGAAGTACCACCGTATTCGTCCTGAATGACAACGATTGGGACCCGGTTCTTGACCATCGTCTTCATGATCGTGTTTAAAGAGTCGTTTTCGTAGGCCATCGGAATCTGGCGCATGATTTCAGTAACCTTTTCCTTTGGATTATTACGATTTTGACTCATAATGTCGTAACTGAAGACGTAACCCAGAATATGGTCCTTATCGTTATTACGAACCACCGGGTAACGACTGAATTTTTTGTTGAAGTAGAGTTTGGCAGCATCCGCCACAGTCGCCTTGCTATTGATGACCGTCAACTGGGTCCGGTCGATCATCACGTCAGAAGCAACCTTGTCGTTCATTTCAAAAGAACGTTTCATGAAGATAACGTCATCTTTGTCCAGTTCACCGGCTTTTTCCGATTCCTGGGAGAGCGTGATAATTTCTTTTTGAGAATAAATATCTTCGTTTGGGTGCGGGTTGTAACCGAGCAGCTTCGTGATTGCTGCCGCAGTGACATTGAATAGCCAGACAAAGGGGTAAAAGATAATGTGAAAGAAGTGAATTGGTGTCACAATTTTCATCAAAATCTTAACGGGCTGGTCAATGGCCATGTTTTTCGGGACTAAGTCAGTGAAAACGGCATGCAGGAAAGTAAAAATTAAAATTCCCAAAATGCCAGAAACGTCGGTTGCGATGCTCTTAGGCAAGAGGTTGAGCTTTAAGAGCATGTCAGTAGCATATGACTCACCGAGCCACCCTAAGACCAGAGAAGTGATGGTGACGCCGACTTGGGCAGTAGACAGGTACTCAGAGAGGTGGTTGACCATGTACATTGCTCGTTTTGTTTTACGGTTTTGTTTGAGTTCCGCCAATTCGGTTGGCCGCACTTTCACCACCGAGTACTCGAGGAGCGTAAACAAAGCAGCAAAAAGTAAAATACCAATAATAATCAATAAGACAACTGGACTGGTAGGATCGTAATTCATGAAGACCGGTTTCCTTTCAACATTAATATTATTGCTAACCACATTATAGCAAATTCCAACGTGAACAAGCAGCAATTACGCTGACACTTACTTTATCGCTGACGATGCCGCCAGTGGTTGAACAGGTCGGTGAGGACTAAGACGATAATGACAGCAATGGCGATGCAGTAGCCGGCCACGCCCAGCTGGTTAATGGCAGGGTGGTTGACGCTGCCTTCAACGAGGATCGACGAACCGAGAATGGTCGCTGCCAGGATGATGGCGATTAAAAGGCGGTTGATAATGCGATCCAAGGCCTGAAGAACACGGTTTTCGTTTTGATAATGCAGGTTGATGCGGGCCTGTCCCTTGCTGATGTTATCCAATAATTCGTTAACTTTGAGCGGGAGTTGGCTGCCGGCCTTTATCCCGCGGGAGAGGGTGGTCAGCTGTTCATCCATCATCTCGCGCCAGTTAAATCGCTTTATCATTAATCGTCGCGCAAAAGGCCGGGCAACGTCCATCATTGAAATGTTTGGATCCAGAGCGGCGACGGTACTCTCTAACAGGGCAAAAGCCTTGATTAGCAAGGTGACTTCCGGCTTCATTTGCAGGTGATTTTGTTCGCAGAGATTGATGATCTCAAAGGTCAGTTTGGTGAAGTCAATGTCTCCTAAACCAGCGCTGAAGTAGGGGCGCAGGAAGGCCGCAAGACTATTTTCAAACTGGACTTGGTCCACAGTCCCCGTTTGGTTGCAGATGGCAAGGATCGCTTGGCCGATGAAGTGGCTGTCTTTGGAGTTTAACGCAATCACGACGTCGGCAATCCCGTCAGCTAAGTTGGCAGTCAGTCGGCCCATCATGCCGAAGTCCAGGTAAACTAGCCGGAAAGGCGGCAGGGGCTGTGTTTGTTCGACGGTCAAGTCAGTTTTGCCCCATTGGGCGGACCAGGATTTATTGGTAGATGAATTCGGCCCTGCGCTTTCTGGGTTTTGCAGACGGTAAAACATAATGTTGCCAGGGTGCGGATCGGCGTGAAAATAATGATCAACGAAGACCTGCTTGATGAAATTGCGGATAAGGACCTGGGCCAAGTAGCGGCGTTCGTTAATTTGCTGTTCTCGTTGCTCGGGAGTTTGGCTCAAGGGCGTATGGATTAGGTGTTTGATGCTTTTACCCGGCATTGCTTGGTTGACGAGCAGCCCCTGTGCCGACTCTTTGGCATAAACTTTTGGGGCTTGGATGATATCATCACCATTATTTAGTCGGTAAAATTCAATTCCGTTGCGGATTTCCTTTTCAGTATCAATTTCGTTGAGGAGAGAAGTTTTGAGCTGGTGATAGACCCGTTCGGGATTGATGGCCATCTTGCCAGTGGGGACAATCTTCAGGATTTTTAGGGCCTGATCGAAGAGCGCCAGGTCGGTTTTAACGAGTTCTTGGACATGAGGATGTTGCACCTTAACCACAACCTCGGTACCGTCATACAGAATCGCGTGGTGGGTTTGGCCGATCGAAGCACTGGCAAAGGGCTGAGAAGCGAATGATTGAAAAACATCTTTTAGCGGCTTGTGAAGGGCATCTTGAACGGATTGCTGTACTGTCTGAAAGTCATCGATCTGGACGTGGTCCTGCAGATTCTGCAATTCCTTGATGTAGGCGGGACTGACCAAATCTGGGCGGGTGGAGAGCATTTGGCCGGCCTTGATAAAAGTTGGCCCTAATTCTTCGAGCGCTTGCCGAACTGCTTGCGGGTTTGTCTGGTGGTAAAAATTGCTGACAAGCTGATAGCGGCGCACGATGCGGATGATCTCTTTTAGACGCTTTGAACGATCAATGCTGGCTTGCTTCATCGTAAAATCTCCCTTTGCTAAAAGAACCGCCCCCAAAATGGTGGCGGATTGAAATATTACTCTAAATTAAGTTCGAAGGCGTTGCGCAAATCATCGGGATTCGGGCCAGTGTAGACTGTCCCTTGTTCGGTGAAGCCAAACTTGGCCAGGAGCGCCTGCATGGCTTTGTTTTGTTCGTGAGTAGAGACCCGGAAGTTGCGGGCTCCTTTCTCGTAAGCAATGCTGATGATCGATGAGAAGAGGTAACTGGAGAGACGCATTCCCCGGAATTTATTAGAAACGGTGACCCGGTGAATCGTGGCAAAGGGGTGGCCAGGCTCCTTCCATTTTCCGCTCACGATGTGGGTGTAATATGTATCGCCTTGCAACATAAGGGTCGCACAACCGGCCGGCTGATCACCAACCATTAACATATAACAATTACCAGCTTCAATATCTTGTTGCATGGTCAGGCTGCTCGGATAGCCGTTATCCCATTGGGGAATTCCACTGGCCTTGAGCTGTGAGCGGCCATCTTCAATAAACTGCATGATCGTCGCCAGATCATCCTTGTGGGCGAGTTTGATGTAAACTGCTTGTTGTAATTGTTTTGCCATGATAATAACTCCTTACTTGTCTTGATAAACAGCGACTTCGACCAGGTTTTGATCCGGGTCGTTGACGTAAATTGATTCCATTTCGCCTTCTGAACCCTGCTTTTTTAATGGCCCTTTGACTACAGGTACCTCGTAACTCTTGAAATGGCGAATAATGTCATCCATTGAGTCCCGGGCCACCATACAGAAGTCGGCAGTTCCCGCGTCTGCTTTGGCGACGACGAGACCGGTATTTGAATTGGCTTGCCGAAGACGAATCAGCTGGTGACCACAGCGTAGGGTGACGACTGTTTCACTACTCTGGTTCTCGATAATCGGCATGTCAAAAACCTCGTGGTAGAAGCGGCGTGATGCCTCGATGTCATTAACGTATAAGACAATATGATCTAAGCGACGCATTTTCATAATAAGACACCCTTTCGTAACTTATGCTTGTTTTTTGACCGCCCGCCGTTGCATTACTACTTTGGCACAGGCGATGATGATTACAATCAAAACGATTGCGATAATGATTCTTTTGATATTGCCCTTAAACAGTGCATCACCACCGAAGGCGTAGACAAAAGCTGTTGGTAGCATTGCTACGGCAACCATTGACAGATACTGACGTGCCGGATACCGGTGCCGGGAGCAGGCGTAGTTGACGACAACACTAGGGATAATGGGGATCATAAAGCCCAGTGTCAGCCGAATTCGCTGGTGGGGATGATTGAGCAGGTTTTCAAGCGTTTGGCTGTGTTTGAAGTTCTGGGACAATTTAACTTGTTTCAGGAGGGCGTAAACACAACAGTTGCCCAAGACGTCCCCCAGCCAGTTGATTGCGAGGCCGATCCAGGGGCCAAAGCAGATCCCAGCAAAAACGCAGAAAATCGAATTAGACATTCCTGGGATGGCGTTGAAAATAGCAATCAGGATGGTCAGCAGGACCATATCTCTCAGACCATGACTGCGCATTAGGCGCGCTAAAATGATGCGATTGTGGTGGTTTAAATGAAACAGCAGAACGAGCTCAGGTTTAAAGTCACGGTAAATAAAATAGATAATAAATATCGAGACGAAGACCGCAAGCCCAATCAGTGGCCATTTGTCTAGTCGTTTGTTGTTTTCCATTAGTTTCCCCCGTTTACCCAAATTACCATCCTAATAATAGCATAATTATTGATTGAGAACGTCGTCCCATCCGCGGCTGACAAACATTTTACTAAGGGTGGCACGCAAAAGTGGATCGTGAGCGTAAAGGTAGGTACCATAGACACCCCGTTTGAGAATGACGTTGAGGGCATTTAAAATCAAACGGTATTTTTCTTCCTTAATCAGTGCAGGGTCTGTTAGATCTTGGCGGCGTTTGAGAGATTCGGTGTCGGTATATTTAGCAAAATCAATGTCGATTTTACGGCTTTGCGGCACCTGATAAAAGATCGGGCCGATAATGATACCGGCGTAATTCAGGTCAAAACCTTGACAAGTATAAATCGAGCCGACTTCGTCAATCGTTTCTGCCTTCTCAGCCCAAGGCGTGCTGGTGAAGTTGTACTGGTCCCATGGAAGATGGAAGCGACCTTCATTGATGTAGTGCTTGCCGCCATCGAGGGTTGACGGATAACCCGAAGTGGAGAGGATTCGGCTCAGGCCAACTTCATGGTTGCGGCGAACTATCGCTTGGCGCATCGCTTCGGCATCGTCATAGACTCGAAAATCGTAATGATCGCGGGCAGTAACTGGCAGTTCTTCAATGCACTGCTGCTCTGTCAGATGGTTGAACCAGTCGACGAGGTCATCACTTGCCGTCATGCGGAATTGATGATGTAGATGATAGTCGGCATGAGGATAGTGCTGGACGATCTGCTGGAGGCGCTGTGGTGTCCAGAGAGATTTCATCCGCAAGACCTGAAATTGATCAAAGACGAGAACAACCACCTTGGCGTGACGGAGCAATTCCAGTAACTGGTTTTTTTGGTAAAAATTGTTATAGTGGTCTGGTTGAGATAAGAGGAGGTGAGCTTCGTCAACGATGACGATGTCAATTTTTTTATCATCCTTATTTAACTTATTGATCAGCGATGTTGGCCGTTGGTAGTCTTTCTTAAACTGGTGGGCTTGCTGGCCGGCCAACTCACGATAGACCTTTAGGATTTCTGGGTGATTGACAGTAAAGCAATTTTCGGTTTGGTAAAAGGGGCTATGGCTCTCAGTCCGTGCAGCCGTCTGTAGGTGGGTGAAGAGGTGGGACAAGACGACGCTCTTCCCCGTTCCGGCATCGCCATAAATCGTGAAAAGGGCCGGGTAATCTTGCTGCAAATGCAGCTGGCAAAAATGGAGAATGCGCTCCACCAATTGCTCTTGTTCGCTGGTTAATTTGATTGTGGGTGCCAGCTTATTAACTGCGGCATTTTTCAAAGTGTTGTCCATTTAAAAAGTTCCTCCTTGACGCTTTTTAGCCTACCATTATCAGGACCATTGTAAAAGAGCTTACTTCTAAAAAGTCAGTGGCTTCTCAGCAGTGGTCTTTTGATGTAAAATAAAAGAGTATGATAGCGAACGGGTAAATGACACTTATGATTCTGAAGAGGTGGATTTGATGAATATGCATCCGGATTACCTATTAAACCAGGTAGATGAACCCGAGGATCTGAAGCCGATGACACTAGACCAGCTAGAACAGCTGGCTGGTGAAATTCGGCAATTGATTCTGGAACGTGATGAAAAAATTGGGGGTCATGTGGGGCCAAACCTCGGGGTTGTCGAACTGACGCTGGCCTATCACTATGTTTTTGATTCGCCCCATGACAAGATCATTTGGGACGTTTCACACCAGAGCTATGCTCACAAGATGTTAACGGGACGGAAACAGGCCTTTTTGGATCCTGAACACTATAAGGATGTTAGCGGCTATTCTTCACCCGAAGAAAGTGACCACGACTTCTTCGAAATTGGCCATACCTCGACTTCAATTGCCCTGGCCAATGGAATGGCGATTGCACGTGACCAGCTCGGCAAGCATGAAAACATTGTTGCCGTCATCGGGGATGGTTCCTTATCGGGCGGTCTTGCCTTTGAGGGACTGAATAATGCAGCTAAGCTTCATTCCAATCTGATCATTGTCGTCAATGATAATGGCATTTCCATTGATGAAAACCAAGGTGGTTTTTATAGCGGCTTAAAAGAGTTGCGGGATACCAATGGCAAGTCGCCGAATAACATCTTTAAGTTTATGGGGTTAGACTACCGCTACGTTGCGGATGGTAACGACTTGGCAACGATGATCCAGACCTTTAAAGAGCTAAAGGATATTGATCACCCGATTGTTCTCCACATTCATACCACGAAGGGAAAGGGGTATAAGCTAGCTGAAGAACACAAGAGTGAATTCCACTGGCGTCCGCCATTTGACCCGAAAACAGGCAAAGCATTGCAGGCGGCCCCGAAAGAGAGCTACAGTTCAGCGGTGATTGATGAACTGGAACGGCAGATCAAGAATGGGGTGCCAGTCATGGCGATGAATGCTGCCACTCCTGGCCTCTTTGATTTGGAGCGCTTCGCCAAGAAATACCCCGATAATTACTGGGACGCCGGCATTGCCGAACAGGAATGCGTTTCGAGTGCTGCCGCTGTTGCCCAGGGGGGCAGTCGGCCAGTGGTCTTTATGAATAGTACTTTCTTACAACGGGCTTTTGATCAGCTCATTCATGATGTTGCTTTGAATGATGCACCGATCGTGATGATCGTGCGTGGTGGCACGATTAGTGGTGATTCAGCTACTCACCAGGGATCGTTTGATATTTCATTTATCAGTAACCTTCCGAATTTGGAATATTTCACTCCAACAACACTTGAAGAAATGCTTTCAATGCTTCGCTGGGGAATCAAACAGCGCGACGTGCCAGTTTTGATTCGGCAACCGGAAAAACCGGTTCTCCATAGTGTTGCGCCTCATGATAATTACACACATATTGACTACACGGTTGCTCACAAGGGTAGTCAGGTGGCTATTATGGCTGTTGGTGACTTTTGGCAGCTGGGTCAGGAAGTACAAAAGGAGCTAAAGCAGAAGCTCAACATTGACGCTTCCTTAATTGACCCTGTTTCAGTCACGGGAATTGATCAGCGAGATCTACACTATCTTCAGGAAAATCATGATCTGGTCGTTACCTTGGAAGATGGCAGTCTAGATGGCGGCTTTGGTGAAACGCTGGCGCGTTATTATGGAGCAAGCGATATGAAAGTTTTGAGCTTCGGGGCACCACGTGAATTTGCTGATAACGTTCCTCAAGACGTTTTATACAAGTGGTATCATCTTACGCCTGAACAGATTGTTGATGATATTGAACGGGTGTTGTTTTCAGCGATGTAACAAAAAAATCTCCGTCAGCTGGCGGAGATTTTTTTGTAGGGGTGTTTCACTTTTTTGCCGTACTTATTTAGTGAGAAACAAAGAAGGAGTTTAATTCATGAATAAGTATGGATTTGCAAAGCAGAACGCTGTCGTAAATAGGATGATTGTTAGTAGTGTGAGTCTGTCTTTGGTGTTCTTGTCGGTTGGAACGCTCAAACCGCAGTTTGCTCATGCTGATAACGGAGTGGTGAGGACTCCCTTAGTAAGCACAGAGCAACGCAGCTATCACCTTCGTTTCGTCAACGAAGAGGGAAAGGTCATTTACCAAACTGATGTTGCGGCTTTGCCAGGAAAGCCTGCTAATTTACCGGCGGTGGTTAGGGATGCGCTGACGGCTTACACGGATAAAGCGGATGGCACCTCTGTCCTGTCTTTTTGGACTCCGCCGACAGGGCAGGACCATTATGACATAAAAGTATACCCGCGGGTGACTCGTAATAAGCTAGCTAAAAATCTTAAATTCGTTTTCAATTGCCACTTTGCTGATCGGCCAACGGAACAAAAAATTGTGAACGTTATTTGCCGTGCAGAAGAATATTTCAATCACTTAACACGTGAGGACAAAATAATTAATCGCAAGTTTTTGGGCTCCAGCGTTAATGGTGATCATATCGTTATCCCATCATTTACGAATTACCAGCTCGCTCCTAAGTCGGTGCAGGAGGTTTCGTTAACTAAGATGATGACGCGGGTGAGTGATTATGATCACCCGACCAAATCCCTTTCCTTGGAACCGCTAGATTTGTTCTTTATTAACAACAATGGCAGTGCTGGGCAGGATCAACCAGTTAACCCGGGGAAAAAGGATGATTCTAGCAGTTTTGGAAAACCGGCTCAAGGACATGATGAGTCGACAGGAGAAGATCAATCCAAAGATGATGGCCATCCAGACACTGGGAATGATGCAACGCAAACCAATTCAGATAAGCCAGTTGATGATGGCAACCAGACGGATGAACCAGCAAGCAAGGATGATGTGACGCAGACTGATGATCCATCCACTAAAGATGGTGGTACACAGACCGCTCCAGGCAGGGATGAAGCGACGCAAACTGATTCAGAGATTGCAAAGGGCAGTGCGAAAGATGAGACGACTCAAACTGAGCCAAGCAGAAAGGTTGATGATGGCAGCCAGACGGACGAATCAACCGGTAAAGATGGCACTAAGGGTACTGATTCCCAAAAAAAGGATAACCATGTCACCGATAAGGAGACAGCCCAAGCAACAACACCTGCAAAGGTGATTGATATCGGACAAGCAACAGATACTGAAGTGCCAGCTAAAGGTAACAAGCAGAGTACTAACCAATTGGGTCAGTCAAACCGGCAAACATCTACCTTGGACTCGTCTGCTAGCAAACAAGCAGCAGTTTCAATTCCTGATCAAAATCAGTCGAACCAAGCATCTCCAAATCAGGCAGGCAATGCTTCTACCGTTGATGATCGGATCGCTAGCGACCAGGAAAAACTAAACGAGCTCAACCAGATGCCCCTATCAGCTGCCACAACGAACAATAACGACAAACTGCCGCAGCTTGGTGATCATTCTGAGAAGCTTTTCAGTCTCTTGGGTGTTCTGATGGTCATGGCATCGATGCTGGGATTTACCAAAACAACGCGTCGGATGAATGAATGAACAGATAATAAACCTCCTGAATATACTTGCGAATTATTATATTTTAATGGTATTCTAATAATTGCCTAAGCTTTTGTTGAAGCTTATCTTGTCTTGGGAGGATGAAATCATGAGCGAAAAACATTCGAATGGCACTGAGCTGAAACGGACGTTGACGTCAGCTCAAATGGAAATGATTGCCCTGGGTGGAACGATTGGTGTTGGACTCTTTATGGGGTCGCAGTCGACAATCAAGTGGACAGGACCGTCTGTTTTGTTAGCCTACGCTTTTGTGGGGATTGTTTTATATTCCGTAATGAGGGCGCTTGGCGAAATGATTTACTTGCGGCCTGGTACTGGTTCGTTTGCTGATTATGCTACTCATTATATTAATCCACTGGCAGGCTACTTAACCAAGTGGAGCAATGTCTTTCAGTTTATTGTGGTCGGAATTTCAGAAGTGATTGCCGCCACTCAGTATCTCAATTTCTGGTGGCCGCACATGCCAAACTGGATCGCCGGGGTTGTAGCGATTGTTACCTTAACTCTTGCAAACCTGGCCAGTGCTAAGGCCTATGGTAGGCTAGAATTTTGGTTTGCGATGATCAAGGTCGCAACGATCGTTTTCATGATTATTTTAGGCTTGTTGGTGATTTGCGTTGGCTTGGGCAATCACTGGCAACCGATGGGAATCAGTAACTTGTGGAAGCATGGCGGCTTCTTTACTGGCGGCTTCAAAGGCTTCATGTTCTCCCTTTCAATCATTGTCGGTTCTTACCAAGGGATTGAGTTATTAGGGATTACTGCTGGTGAAGCTTCACATCCTCAAGATGCTATTGTGAAGGCAGTTCGCTCAATTATCTGGCGGATTTTGATCTTCTACATTGGAGCAATTTTTGTGATTGTCGCTATTTATCCATGGAACCAGTTGAATTCCGTGGGTTCACCATTTGTTGAAACCTTTACAAAAGTGGGGATTACCGGAGCAGCCAGCATCATCAACTTTGTCGTTTTGACGGCTGCCCTGTCTGGATGTAACTCAGGAATTTATAGTGCTAGTCGGATGCTATACAAGCTGTCAGTTGATCACCAGGCTCCGCGGTTGTTCAAGCGATTGTCCAAACGGGTTGTGCCGAACGTTGCAATTATGGCAATCGCTGCCGGGATTTTCATCGGTTTTATTTTGAATGAAATTTTGCGGATCGTTAGTCCGTCCTTTAATAACATCTTCGTGGTTGTTTATTCCTCTAGTGTTTTGCCGGGGATGGTACCATGGTTTGTGATCTTGCTGTCCGAATTACGTTTCCGTCATGACAATCAACAAGAGCTTGTTAATCATCCTTTTAAGATGCCGTTATACCCGTGGTTCAACTACTTTGCGATCATCTCACTGTTGGTGATTTTGGTCTTCATGTTCATTAACCCTGACACACGAATTTCCGTCAGCGTTGGCGCTGTGGTCCTCATCCTCTTATCTTTGATTTACTGGGTTCGTTCTCGGCATAAGGCAGTAAAAACAGTTAAATAAAAAGAGGCTGGTTTTTGGCCAGCCGATTGATAACCCCCAGAGTTGGCAATCAGCTCTGGGGGTATTTGTTATTGCGGAATAACGGGATACTGGGGATGTTTGCCGTTGATGATGGCTACAACATCATCCAGTCCCATCTCGACCATATTTTTCATAGCGGTATCAGTATAGAAGGCACAATGGGGTGAGATCAGTACATTCGGCATTGAGCGCAGAATTCGGTAGTCTTCAGGAATCTCTTCGGGCTGCGCTTTCTTTTCGAAGAATTGTCCTTCATCTGCCAAAGTGTCCAGCGCCGCTCCAGCAATTTGTCCTTCTTGGAGTGCTTGAATCAGGTCATCGGTTTTGACGAGACCACCGCGGGCCATGTTGATCAGGTAGGCAGTATTCTTCATTTTCTGAAAGGCCTGGCTGTTAAAGAGGTTAGCTGTTTGCTTGTTGAGTGGGGTGTGAATAGTGACGATATCAGATTGGCTGAGGACCGTGTCAAGGTCCGTGTAGTTCAGATAAGCCTCTAATTCTGGATGATGAACCGGATCTGTCGCGATAACATTAGCGCCCAACAGGGAATAGAGCTGCGCTGTTGCCCCGCCGATATGGCCAGCACCAATGATTCCAACCGTTAAGTTGTATATTTCAGTACTCTCGAGACCGGCCCAGCGAAAGTCAAGCTGGTCCATTCGCTGATAGTAATAGCCCATTTTTCGCACAAGTTGGAGAGCCTGACTTAAACCCATTTCCGCGATGGCGCGAGGCGAATAAGCCGGGACATTAGTAACGGTCAGCTGGTATTTCTTGGCGAGATTAAAATCGATCATATCGTAACCAACCATTCGCGCCGTTAATTGTTTAATCCCGTATTGGTGGAGCTTTTGGTATACGATCGGCTCGAGCGACTGGGTTTGTTGAAAATCAATGCCGTCAAAACCTTTTGCCCAGTCTACAGTTTGCGCGTTGAGTCTCTCTGTAACACATTTGACCTCGACATCGTTTTTTATTGCCCATTCTTTGATGTACTTTTGTTCTGGTGCCAGGGTAGCGTACATGATAATTTTCATTTTATTTTAGGCCTCCTTCAAATCAAGCGTGTTGAGCTTTTGGACCGCCTTTTGTATGGTTGCAAGTGGCTGGGTTGCCGCGATTCTAATGAAACCTTCGCCAGCCGGTCCAAAGGCAAGACCAGGCACGACGAGGATGCCAGCTTTTTGGAGCAAGTAATTCGCAAAGTCGACGGAATTTAAGCCCGTTTTTCTAATGTCGACGAAAAGGTAAATGCTGCCGTCAACCGGCATCGCGGTTAGCCAGTCAATGTGGTCAAGACTATCTTTGAGATAAGCAAGTCGCTTGCAAAAGGCGTTGACGATTGGATTAGTCATCTCATCATGGTGTTGAAGTCCATAGAAGGCTGCTTCCTGGGACATCGTCGGTGCAACGTAGCAGATAGCGTCGTTGATTTCGTTAGCTGCGTCGATCAGCCAGTCCGGACCGATGAGGTAACCGAGCCGCCAGCCGGTCATCGCAAAGCATTTGGACATTCCACTGTTGATGACAACGTTATTTGGCGCATATTTAGCCATTGTCATGAAATGTTTACCCGGCATCACGTAGTCGGAATAGATTTCATCACTTAAAATCAAAAGATTATGCTGGATTGCCAATTGGGCGAGACCCTTCATTTCGCTTTCGGTCATTAAGTGTCCCGTTGGATTGTTCGGGGTATTGATAATAATTGCCTTGGTCCGGTCAGTTATTTTGGCAGCGATATCGTCAGTGTTGATGGAAAAATTGTTTGTTGCTTGGCAGTTAACAATGACTGCTTTGCCACCGGCTAGTTTGACCTGGTTGACATAAGGCGAGTAGCTCGGCTGGGGAATGATTACCTCGTCGCCCGGATCTAGAATGGTTTCTAGTGCTAAAAACATCCCGTGTTGGGCACCAACTGTAATGAGAACTTGATCGGAATTGTAAACTAAAGAATATTGTTGCTGGTAATAATCACAAAGGGCCTGCCTTAATTCTGGCAAGCCGTTAGCCGCGGTGTAATGGGTCATGCCGGCACTTGTCTTTTTAAAAGCGAAGTCAATGATGGGCTGTGGAGTTTTAAAATTCGGATCACCAACTGACAGGTCAATCACATCATCCATTGATGCGGCCATCGCACACACGTTGGCTAAAATGTTTTGATTCGGCTGTTGAACTTGTTTATTTAGTATTGATTTGTCCATTTTATCTTCCTCTTTAATTAAAACTAAATGAGATTGATCTAATATAATGCAAATTATACGCTTTAGATACAAAATGTCCAGCTAATTTGCGTATTTATGCAATTAATATGCACTAAATTTGGATTCACCGTTGTTTATTAGAAGAAAATATGAACAGATGTTCGTATGGATGTATAATCAAAGAAAAGTTTTAAGGAGGGACAGCAGGATGAGAAAATTTCGGCGACGCGGTTGGCTAAGTCGTCATTGGTTGATCCCACTTGTTGTTTTATTGTTTGCTTTTTTGAATCTGGGCGGCCAATCACGGCTCAGTCAGGCCTTGGCGTGGACACGTTCTGGTTATTGGCACCAAACGACTCAACGAGCGGTCCGTCAGCCACCAACCCAGCAGCAAGCAGATGCTGTTTTGACGCCTACCGTCAAGAAACAGCTTGGTAGTTCCATCCAGTGGAATAACGCTGGCGCTTTTATCGTGAATAATAACCGGACAAAGCTCAATGCCAATACAAATGCGGCCCCGTGGGCGGTTAACCACTTAGATGCCCAGGGACGGCCTTGGCAGGGGGATGCCTGGCTCAACAAAACGACCCGTCAGTACCAAAATCGAGCGGTAACCGGTAATGGTGCTAGTTCTTGGAAGCCGGCTGGCTTTTTGCAGGCAACTAATTTAACTGGTGGTTACTCGCACGCATACGATCGGGGGCATTTGCTTGGTTATGCCTTGGTCGGGGGCTTGCGGGGTTTTAACGCGTCGGAATCTAATCCCAATAATATTGCGGCTCAAACTGCGTGGGCCAATGAAGCAGGGAGTGCTGCTTCGACAGGTCAAAATTATTATGAAGGGCTAGTTCGTCAGGCCTTAGATCGAGGTAAAAATGTGCGCTATCGGGTTACCGATATTTATGATGGAAACAACCTCGTACCAGCCGGGGCACATATCGAAGCCAAGTCGTCAGATGGTAGTTTGCAATTTAATTGCTTCGTGCCGAACGTCCAACGTAATATATCCATCAATTATGCAACCGGTGCAGTGACGCAACGGTAAAGACAATTAAATCAAGAGCATCGATGTTGAGAATCATCGGTGTTTTTAAATTTTAGCTGTTCGTCTTGAGAGTTCAGTGTTGTGGCCTAACTATGGTAAGATAGGACAGATTATTTACCTTGGAGGATAGAGAAATGACCGTTTTGCTATCTTTGATTACGGTGATCATGGCCGCGATGTTTAGCAGTTTCATCGCGGCTTTTATCCCGAAAATATCGATTAACTATGTCAACATTGCGGTGGGGATTACAATTGCCTTGATTGCACCATTAAATCATTTGGTGGTCCCATTTTCGGCCGAATTCTTTATGTACATCGTGGCTCCGCTGATTTATTTTGAGGGACAAGCTACACAGGTTAACTTGGTTCGCAATTCGTTAGTGCAAATTGTTAGTCTATGCATTATCCTTGTTGTCGTTTCAATGGTTATTACCGGTTCACTGGTTGCTGTACTCGGTATCCCAACTGCAATTGCTTTTCTGGTAGCGGCAATTAGCACACCGACGGATGCCACGGCAACGGAAACGGTTTCTGAGGGACTGAAAATGCCGGGAGAACAAAAATTACCTCTAAAAATGGAATCGCTCTTTAACGATGCGACGTCGATCATTCTCGTCGGGGCCACTGCCATTTGGGTAGAAAGCGGTAATTTTCACTACCGTTCGGCGATGCTAGACTTTCTGAAATCAGCATTTGGCGGAGTCTTGATCGGCATTGCTATTGCTCTGATTATGATCACTTTTCGGCGATTGATGGAAGGCAATAACGTGATTGCCGCCAACGCGCAAGTGATTCTGTTTATTACCACACCCTTTTTTACCTATTTGATTGCCGAAGAAGTCCACGTTTCAGGAATCCTGGCGGTAGTATGTGCCGGTCTGATGCAGAATAGCGAAAGCACTAACAGCCGTTTCCTGCATCCCCACCACTTCTACAATTGGATTGCGATCAACAACCTTGTTCAGGAGATCCTCAATAACATGGTCTTTGTGATTCTAGGGATTATGTTCGTCCGGATCATCAAAATTGATATTGCCAGCAAGATTGTTAGCTGGTCCTGGCTCATCGTTGCTGTAAGCATCTATTTAGTTAACCTCCTGATTCGTTTTGTTTACGGGAAGCTGAGCCGAATGTCAAACCGGGGGAGTTTGATTTTTTCAATCGGCGGGGTGCGTGGAGCAGTTACCCTCGCGTTGGTGTTCTTGATTGCGGATCATCTGACAAGTCAACAGTTCCGTCAGGTCGTGCTGGTAGAAACGATTGTCATTGTTTTGAGTATGTTGATGCCGTCGTTTATCTTTCCTTTTATTCTGCCGCACAAAATTTCTCCCAAAAAAGCCAAACGACAGCTGGCCGTTCTTCGCAATGAAATGGTGGCAGAAGGGCTGGAGGTCGTTGAAAAGATTTACTTGCCTAAAAAGGTCAGAGAACGGGTTTTGTTCGATCTTCAGGATCAACGGACGGCCAACTCAGTGGGGGACTTTTGGCAGCAGTGGTTGCGCTCTAACCAGCATCCGCAGTTTAATGCGCAAGAACGCGAACTCGAGCAACGCGCTTTGCGCTGGGCTTTTCGGGCCGAGCGTGAGTACCTGGACATGGTTTCACAACGGGAAAATATGGAAGAATACGTCTTTCGTCTTTACAACGACACCTTGCTCGCTGAGTCAATCCTGATTGATCCGGATCTCAGCTAGTGGGGGATGCGATCAAGCGACTGGGTTAATTGACCTGGTCGTTTTTTTTACAGCCATTATTGACACGATGTCATTTTACTACTACTATAGGATTTGCATTCTAATGACACGGTGTCATTATCGAAAAAGGAGGCTTCCAAATGCCCAGTAAAAAGTTTGAAGACTTAAAGGCTACCAAAAAGGAACGGATTTTGACTGCACTGAAGAAAGAGTTTGCTAGACATTCCCTAGCCAGTGTGCAGGTGGCGCGAATTGTCAAATCAGCTGAGATTGCGCGGGGCTCGTTTTATGTTTACTTTGCAGACGTTGATGACGCCTACCTCTACGCTTACCAGCAAGCAATGAAACAATTACATCAACCTTTGCATTTGACGGGAGGACATTTGCCAACGGTCGACGATTTTTTAACGGCGATTCGGCAGTTCTTAAATGATGTCGATCAGCAGGACCTTCGACAATGGATGATTTTCCATATTCAGATTAACGAAGGGTTGCTTCACGCGCATGGTCATCAGTTGGAGCGGTCCACCACGGCAAAGACGAGCGATTATCAGTGGGCGGTCCAGACGTTAATTCACCAATCCATCAACGAGGCCATTGTTAGTCCGGTACAACAGGATCAAATTTTGCACCGTTTAGGAACTGTTCTGCACCAGTTGGAAGGGAAGCTTTAAGAAGATGTTTTTAGCTTTAAGAGAGATTAGAAAAGAAAAAATGCGTTACGGTCTGATCATTGCCATGATCGTATTGATCACTTATCTGCTTTTCATGCTCCTCGCCTTAATGAATGGACTGAGCAACGAAAACACGGCTGCACTGAAATCCTGGAACGCTCAGACGGTTTGGCTGAATAAAAATGCCAATGATCGTCTAAGCCAGTCGATTATTAGTCAACAGCAGATAGGTCGTTATAATCCGCAACATGTGGCCGTCATCGGTGACTTGCCAGGGCAACTCGCACGGTGCCACGGCGCCAAGCATAAAGCGAACGTTCAACTGGTGGGTTTAAAAAGTGGCGATTTTATCGCTAAAAAGAAAATCCAAGTGATAAGTGGTCACCGTATCCAGCATCCCGGTCAAATAATCCTTGATGAGTCACTCCAAAATCAGGGTTATCATTTGGGGTCGAAAGTTACTTTTAACGGCAGCGGTCATTACCAGGTTGTCGGTTTTGCAAGAAATGCGAAGTTGAATATTGCGCCGATTGCTTACTGTAGTTTGGGACAGTGGCAACAAATTCAAGGTAATCACGCTACTGCTAGTGGGATTGTCAGCGATCAGACCAGTACCCATCATTACGTAGGTTTACAGCGTTACACCATTGACAACTTTATCAACAAACTGCCGGGGTATACGGCACAAAATGCCACCTTCGAGATGATGATTGCCTTTCTGTTAGTTATTTCGCTAGTGGTTATTGCGGTCTTTCTGTATATTCTGACGATGCAGAAGACCAAACAGTATGCCCTATTGCGGGCGCAAGGAATCTCTGCTGAGCAGTTGATGGGCGCCATCATTGCTCAGTCGCTGATTTTGATTATCACTGGGCTCGTGTTCGCAATTGTTTTGACCCTGCTGACAGTTCGGCTGTTGCCGAGTGGGATGCCAATTCTGCTGGAGAGCCGCGAAATGGCCTGGATGACTTTGGCTATTTTAGGGATTGGCCTTCTAGGCGCTAGCCTGCCGGCAATCATGATTATGCGGATTGATCCGCTCGATGCATTGAAATGAGGTGGAAAAATGTCAGTACAGCTTGAATTACAACACGTCAGCAAAGTTTTTGGTAGTGGGGTTGGGATCGTTCACGCCCTAACAGATGCTAATTTTAAAGCCGTTAGTGGAGAGCTCAGTCTCGTTCTCGGACCCTCTGGTTCGGGGAAAAGCACCTTTTTAACGATTGCTGCCGGCTTGCAAGTGCCAAGCAGTGGCCGCGTTTTAGTTGAAGGGGAGGATATCAGCAAATTATCCAACCGACAGCGTGATCGGCTCCGGTTAACCAAAATTGGATTTGTTTTGCAGAATTATGAAATGCTACCTTACTTGACGGTTCGCGATCAGTTTAAGCTTGTCGACCGCGCAAATGACCAAACTTTATCTGAAACGGAACTGAAACACCTGCTTGACGAACTCGGGATCGGCCACCTTCTTGACCAATATCCTGGTGAGCTTTCCGGGGGACAGAAGCAACGAGTTGCGATTGCCCGGGCTCTTTATCAGCAACCGGCAATCTTGCTAGCAGACGAGCCAACGGCTGCATTGGATTCGAATCGTGTCCAAATTGTGGGGCAACTACTCGCCCGTTTGGCGCACGAAAAGCAGCAAGCGGTCGTCGTTGTCACTCATGATGAGCGCTTAAAGGACTTTGCGGATCATCTGTATCAGATCGTCGATGGACGGTTGAGTCAGGAAAGCTGAGCGAATCGATGAAAGTGGTAGCGTTTTCTCGACGGCGGTAGCAAATATTGCTACAATAAAACTGTCGGCCAGCATTTTTATTGGCAGATGACGAGGATTAGCTACTTATTTCCTTGATGTGGAACGCGTTCCATCCATTATGGTAATAGGTGGAATATAGATAGCCGTTTCCAAAATAGGAGGTAAGTGGATTGTGATTACAATTAAAGATGTCGCGGATCGAGCGGGTTATGCTAAGTCTACTGTTTCACGCTATATTAATTCTTCGGGTTATGTTGCCCAACAGACTGGGGTTGCAATTCAGAAGGCAATTGATGACTTGGATTATCACCCTAACCAAATTGCGCGTGAATTGAGCATGGGGGAAACGCACCGCATCGGGGTGGTGGTTTCCTACGCGAAACATCCATATATCAATCAAATTATGCGGGGCTTATTGGATTATGCGATGAAAGCTCACTATGAGCTGCTCTTCTTGCCTTCTCAGTACCAGCTGGATCGTGAGCGTCAATATCTGCGCCAATTGCGCGGTCATGACTTCGACGCCTTGATCTTTACTTCACACGAGATATCGCTGCACGAGATTGCCCAATATCGCCACTATGGTCAGATTATTTGCTTGGAAGACGCCAGTGCTTATGGGCTTTCCAGTGTTTATGTTGACCGCCATCCGGGATACCGGGAAATGTTTCGTTTTTTGCAACCGCGCCACTTGCAGAAAATGGCAATCTTGTTCTATCGCGATAGTCCCAATAGTCCGACTTATCAGCAAACTTTAAGCAATGTCCGCCATTATTTGCCCGGCGTCCATTTTCAGACCTTTCATGGGGTGGCTAATTTTGGGGATGCCAGCAAGATAATGCCGCAATTAGTGGCGGGGCGTTTCGATTGCATCTTGGCCACCAATGATGACGTTGCGGCCGAGTTGGTTCAGAAGCTTTCCCATTTAACGACGCAGATACCGTTGATCGTTAGCCAGGGTGCGCAGTTGTCTGGTGACTTGTTACGGATTCCTTCCATCTGTGATCAGGCATATGAATTGGATCTTAAACTGGGAAAGGTTGCCGGCAATAAGCAAACTGTTAAGATTAGTTTGCCTCCCCACTTTGAACAAGCGGGGCATCATCACCACTTAAAAGGAGTTTCATCATGACAAAAGTTCGTGAAGGCTACATGCCATTTGGCGAGTTTCAAACCTATTACCGTATTGTAGGGGAAAAAAGTTCCAAGGCTCCCTTATTACTGCTACATGGGGGCCCAGGGTCGACCCACAACTATTTTGAAACATTGGATGATTTAGCCGAAAAGGATCATCGGCAATTGATCATGTATGATCAATTAGGTTGTGGTAAATCATCGATGCCTGATGACCGGGCAAATAAATTTTATAATGCCAAAACGTGGTTAAAGGAATTGATGGCCCTACGTGAGTATTTAGAACTCGATCGTCTTCACTTGCTGGGGCAGTCCTGGGGCGGGATGCTGGAAATCATCTACCTTTGTGATGAGCAACCGGCCGGTATCAAATCGGGAATTTTTGCCAGTACCTTGCCAGCATCTTGGTTGTGGGCTAAGGAACTGCACCGTCTGATCAAGTTGATGAGCCCTAAAGATCAGCAGGCCATTACCCAGGCAGAAGCCAGTGGAAACTTTCAGAGTCCAGCCTATCAAGCAGCCAATGATCGTTTCATGGAATTACACTGTAACTCGGCCCCGCGTCCGGATGATCCAGAGCCTTTACGAAGACCCAAGCGGACAGGGCAGACTGCTTACTTAACCGGATGGGGGCCAAATGAGTACAATCCGCAAGGGAACCTCCATGATTTTGACTACTTAGATCAGCTTCAAAAGATTACCAGTCCGGTTCTTGTTACTAGTGGGACTGATGATTTATGTACGCCTTACGTTGCAAAAACAATGGCGGACCGACTTCCGCACTCACGATGGGAGCTGTTTGAATATTGTTGTCACATGTCCTTTGTTGAGCGCCATGATGATTACGAGCGGGTGTTGATGCAGTGGCTAAATGAACATGATTAATTATTATAATTAATAAATATTTACCTTAACTTAATACAAAAGAAAGGAAACCAACATGGAAAACATTATCCAAAAACGCCGTTCAATTCGTAAATTTAGTAATAAAGCAATTGACGAATCTGCTATCCAGCAATTAGTCGATGCTTTTCAAGCTAGTCCGTGCGGAATGCACGAAACAGATGTGATGCAGGCTGTTGTTGTGACTGACCCTACTTTGCTATCCCGTATTGCAAAAACAACTGATAACGCAGCTTATGGTGCTCCTTTACTTTTCTTGATTGCGACCAAGAATGATAGCAAGTTTGGTGAGCGTGACGCTTCTGCTGCTGCCGAAAACGTAATGATTCAGGCAACAGCATTAGGGTTGGGATCGGTATACGTCATGAGTGGCGCTTTAAAGATTAACAGCGATTCACAGTTATTATCTTCACTAGGATTAGAGCAAGGGTATCAGGCCACAGTGATGGTTCCTGTTGGCAGAGCTGCAGAGTCAGGATCAAACGATGATCGTCACGCTCGTTACCACGTGGTTTATAAATAATGTCCCCTTTGGAAATGTGATATAATTATTTTTGACAAATCGGACGGAAGACCTGTTGTATTGCAAAGTGCGCAACATTGAAATAAAGTGTCAAAGCCCCGTAACAACGGGGCCTTTTCCATTCTTAAGGTTTTTAATAGACATTTGCCCATATTCAGGCAGTCCGCGATAGATAGTAGGGGGTTATCATGGCCGCAGCAGAAAAAAAACAGCAGAATCCAGAGCACAAAATTGGTGATAATCTTTCGCGTTTGCACATCATTCATAATAGCCAGGATGAAATGATGTCCATCAGCGAGCTATTTGATAGCAATCGTTATAGCCAGTTGATTGCTGTTTGCGGAACAATTGATCCTGATTTTATTAATAAATACTTGGCTGATTTTGTGCAATTAGATCTGGTGATTGCCAACCAGGCACCCGAGCAGGGTAACAGCAAAGCAGAGCTGTCAACCAAAGTTGCCTTAGTTGAAGCGATGAGGAAAATTGCTGACAAGCAACCTGCCAAAGTATTTGAGAGTTTAACTAGTCAGTTGCAATTAGCTGTTTTGGGTGGGGTTTTGAAAATAGAAATGGCGCCAACCCAAGTGATCAATTCACGCTTTTATCTCCTGAATAACCCTACTAGTAATGAACATCGGTTAATTGTTACATCTGCAAATTTGACTAAGCAATCATTCACCGACAACCAGAACCGTTTTGAAGAAGTGCTGGTCTTTGATAACCAGTCGCTTTATGACAATATGATGGTTCATTTTAAAGTGGACCTTAAACCGGTCTTGGTACCTTTCTTCAGTGAAGAATTGCTCAAGGCGGCTCAGAAACAATTGACTGCAATGCATAAAGACAATGCTGGCAAGGATAGCCTGGTCATTCTGGATAACCAGACGACGGATGCGATCGCAGAAGACGGTTTGACTGATTTGCTTAGCAAGCAGCTTCAGGAACAGCTTAGTGAGCACATTGTTACGCCGAATTTCACTCGTGATATGCGGGACGTTACGATGAACCGTACGGCCTCCAAAGATAGAGAACGGCGTCGCATTCAACAGGATGACTTATTGATGCAGTTGCAAAAGGAGAGTGTCTCACCGCGAGCTGCGCATCCGAAGCTAAAGAATCGGCAGCAGATTATGAAAAATGTCCATAATGCGCTAAAATCGCCGTTAACAGCAGAAGAGCAGGCCGTTGAAAAGAAATACAAGACTTTCCTTTATGATCGACCATTGGAACGGAATTTAGCTCGCAAGACGACGGGCTTGTTTGTCCCAAACGATACTAGCTCTTATCCGCTACCCTTTGGCAAGCTAGCAACGACCACCGAAATTCGGGATTCCCTTCACAGCATCGATTCGGTCATGAAGGGGTACCAGCAATTTGTTGTCGATTATACGCCCGAATATGGTAAGCGTTTCTTTGAGGCTATCCTTTACAGTTTTACTGCACCCTTCATGTGGGAAATTCGTCAAAAAACGAGTCTCAATCCCGAAGATGGTAACGATGTCCCTAATTTCTTGGTTCTTGGGGCTACGGCAGGGTCCGGCAAGTCAACCCTTCTGCGCGTGATTAACCAACTAACCTGGAATTCCGATCAGTCGCTAATTGACTTTGGAACGATTTATCCGAACGGGACTAATCAACGAAAAGCTAAGACGGTGCAGGCTTTGGAAAGTTATATGAAGAAGGGAAGTACCTATCCCGTATTAGTTGATGAAATCGAACCGTACTTCTTCCAACAGGCCCAGTACAGTCGGCACCTGGTTGTCGATACGATGAATGAAGTCGTTAACCATCCCCGGCCAATTGCACCGATGATCGGAACGACCAATTACAGTTCTGGCTTTACGATGTTGCGTGAAACTGCACGTCGGACTTATTATTTGCAAATTGACAAGGTAATTGACGAGAAAAAGAAGGGTGAAGCTAACAAGTACATCTTTAATGTCCGGCAGACACTCAACAATCGTCTGTTCAAGGATTTTGTTGTACGGATGGCGGAGAAACTAGAAAATGATCAAACGCCATGGCGGATTTTCAACAATCAGACTGGACGCCTGGATTTCTTAGCTAATACCCGTTTGATTTTCAAAGATTACTATCAAATGGCCGGTATGGCGGTTCCAGATTACTTTGCCGATGCGGTTTGTGATGATTTTCGGGAAAGTGCTCGCAGCAAGTGGGCCAAACTTTATATCACTCAGCCCAATGACTTCCTCTATCGCAAGGAAAAGGACAGTCTGCTGTTCGACATGGCAAAGCTTAATACATTCAACGGCTTTGGTGGGGAAAATAGTATGGAAGAGTATCGCAATGCCTTGCCCGTTGAGATTTGTGTCGATGGAGTTAACGGTAAGACTGGGAAGTTTGTAGAGATCAAATGCCCCGATTTCTTTCGGTGGATTGGGGAGCCAAATCCCCATACAAGCGAGCAAAATGACAATCATGAATCCGAAGAATCTGAGTCACCGAAACATAAGGGCTTTTTTGCTCGGCTGTTTGGTTAATAAGTGCATCAAAAAAAGCCGCGCCAAATGTGACGCGGTTTTTTATGTGCTCACATTGAGATTAGTCAATGTCACCTTTTTCAACTGAAGTTTCTTTAACAATCCAAACGGAGAAGGCACCGATCAACGCCAAGATCCCGGAAGTGAGGATCATGTGTGGCATGTAGTTGCCAAGCAGTGGGTAAAGACCAAAGGAAACAATCGAAGCAACGATTTGCGGGAAGCAGATCCAGCAGTTGAAAAGACCCATGTAGGTACCATCGTGCTTACCGTCAAGAGCGTTCGTCAGGATGGTGAATGGAATTGAGTTCATCGTTACCCAGCAAATTCCGATCCCGATGAAGGCGATGAATGACATCAGCTTGGTTGGTGCAACTGACAGACCCCAGAATCCTAAGAAACCGAGGATCAAGCCGAAGGAGTAAGCTGGTTTACGCAGTTTGTTGTTTAACTTTGAGAGGACCAATCCCCAGACAATGGCAACACCCACTTCAATGGCAGACAGAACACCGAACCAGTTCCCGGCTGCTTGGTATGCTGCACTTGCAGGGTTGCTAGTGTGCCAAATATTTTGTGCAACCGTCCCGGTACCGTAAGTCCAGAGGTATTGGAAGGCTGACCAGCAGAAGAATTCAACAATCCCCAAAGTCCAGAAAACTTTTGGTGCTTTTTTGACAATCGTAAAGAAGTTTTCGCTGATCTGTTCATCTTTGCTGAAACCGTGGTACTTAGCGTAGGTTTCCGGGTCGTATTCATCAACTTTCCAAATAGTAAAGGCAGAGGAAACGACCAGGATGGCGGCACCAATGTAGAAGGAAAGCTTAACTGATGCTGGCAAATCACCCTTAGCAGCAACGTTAGAAACACCGATGAAGGTCAGGAAGAACGGGAAGAGGTCGGCCGCAACAGAACCGATGTTGCCCCAGATTGTTTGCCAGGACCAAGCCATATCCTTTTGTTCGTCGTTGACCATGTCAGAAATCATCATCTTGAATGGCTGCATTGACATGTTAGAAGACAGGTCCATGAATAGGATAGCAATGGCACCGAACCACAGCGCAGTGGATGTCTTAAAACCGAATGAACCGGAGTTTGGTAATAGGCACATCACGATCAAGGCAACGACAGTCCCGACAATCAGGTAAGGAAGCCGCCGACCGATCTTCGGCACCCAAGTCCGGTCTGAGAAGTAGCCGACTAACGGTTGAACGATCATCCCTGCTAGTGGTGGCAAAATAAAGAAGAAACCGAGCTTCGTTGGGTCGGCACCTAAGGTCTGAAAAATCCGCCCCATGTTAGCACTTTGCAGGGCGAAAGCCATCGAAGTCCCGAGGTTACCAAAAGTCATTAACATTAAAGTAGCAAACGCAAGCGTTGGCAGCTGCTTTTTACCTTTACTTTTCTCCATAATGAAGAACCTCCAATAAATAATTGCAATGAATAACTAACAAACTATCAATTTACAATTATCACTATAATACGATGAGATCAATAATGCAATCGCTTGCACAAAATTTTTGAAAACGGATTCACGAAAGCCTTGCTATGGCGCGGAAAATCACTCTTAAAAAAATTCATTTTATTGTCAGCCATCGTCAAAAATTATGACCGGCAGTTTTACTAGGTAGGATTATACTAGATAAGTAAAGAAACGTTGGGGTTGGTGAGTTTCAATGAAAATTGCTTGGACATGGATAAAAAGAGTTCTGTTAATACTTTTCGTCGGTGTATTGCTATTTCAAATTTGGATGCTGCGAGGTAGTCACGGGCGCATGTTAAGAAGGAATCAACTCGCCAACAACTACCAATACTCTTCAACCCCTACTTTGATGATTCCAGGCTGGGGAGGGGGAACATGGAGTACTGACAAGATGATTCAAACCTTTCAAAGAAAAAATATCGGGCAAAAGCTTATGACAATTTGGGTTTTCCCAAATGGCAAGACAATTGTGCATGGCCACTATCAGCCAGGACAAAAAAACGTCTTGATTCAGCTGCTCTACGTTTGGAATTGTAGTGCCAGCTACCATCCCCAAGTGCGCGAACTTTCAGCCGTTCTGAAAGACTTACACCAGCGTTACCACATCACGAAGCTGAATATCGTTGCGCATTCATACGGTGGAACTGAATTCATCCACGCTTATTTGGGATCGAAGTATATTCAGCGGATGATCGACTTTCGGAAGATTGTTTTCTTAGGAGTACCGGTCGACGAAAGTTTTGGCACCAAAACCCGTTATCGTTGGACACTGGCCAAACGGTCGACGGATGATAATTTCAAAAAACTTGAAAAAGAAGCTAAAGCGGTTCATACTCACCACAACGACCAAGTATTCAATCTGATGGGGAGCAAAGACCAGCAGCGCACTGATGGCTCCGTTCCGCATGTCCAATCAGAAATGTTGCGTAATTTGGTAAAAGATACTAGTGCTCGTTACTTCGAACACGTTTATCCGCGGACCAGTCATCCAATGCTGCACCAAAAAAGCAACATCATTAACGATGTTGCTCACGATCTTTGGGGATATTAATGTTAATATGCGGTATCCATTAAGAAACGGGTTAATGCCGGTACCGCAGCCGCACCTTCACGTAGCCCGGTTTCGTAGAGCCCGCGAATTTTTTTCGTACTGTGTTCGAGACGACCGATCTTTACTGGCTTTTTGGGAGCGATGCAGAACATCCGGCCTTCATCGACGAGAGAATCGATCTGCTCGATTTGCTGATTATACATGATCGGTCGCTTAATTAGTGCTTTGGCAAATTGCGGATGATCTTCAAAGCTGTGATTAGTTATTTGTTCCATCAGCTTGCCAGATGGTTTTTTGCGGTACTCACGATTGCGGGTCCGAATGACGACTACTTTGTTGTAGCCCTGGTCAAATGCCAGATCGTAGGGAACTGAGTCGGCCACCCCGCCATCTAAGCAGGGTCCCTGAGTAGTTGCTTGCGGATCGCAAATAAAAGGAATCGAGCAAGAGGCTTTGAGGGCTTTGACGAGATCACGGCCTACCGGTTTATCAAAAGTCACGGTTTTACCGTCTGCTAAAGACGTTGCAACAATGGTAAAGTCTGAAGCAGAACGGCGGTATGCCCGTTCATCAAACTGATGCCAGCGATAGCCATGGTCAGTAAAGATAAAGTCAAAATTGATGATGTTTTCTCGCTTAAAGAGGTGGGTGAGGGAGATGTAATCCCGATCATGACGGTATTTGATGTTGACCCCTGAAGCACGACCGTACTGCTTGGAAACAAAGTTGGCACCACATAATGCACCTGCCGAAACGCCGATGACAGAACTAAGCTCAATGTCATTTTTTAAGAAGGTGTCGAGAACGCCAGCCGTGTACTGGCCACGCATTGCACCACCCTCGAGTACGAGTGCGGCATTATATAACATAAAAGCTGGACTCCTTTCAATGCCGGTTGGAAGCGTTAAGATTTCTTCTCCGACTCTACTCCTAATTAATGTCGTTTATTATACAATGACTATTTTACACACTCAAACAGAAAGGTAGGAATTCAATTTGGAAAGTAAGAATTTTAAATACCCAGACACTAAAGCTTATAATTTTGTGGTTGCGGAGTTAAAGAAGCGCAACGTCGATCTTCATGCCTTGAGCAAAATTGCCTACCATCTGCAAAAACAGTTTTTACCCCAACTAAATGAGCAGGAATGTTATGAAGAGTTGAACAGCGTTCTCCACAAACGTGAGCTGCTAAATAACGTGATGGTCGGCCTGGAACTTGATCGGCTTGCGGAAGAAAACAAATTAAAGGAACCTCTTTTATCGATTATTCGAAACGATGCAGGAGTCTTCGGGGTGGATGAGTCGCTGGCGCTGCAAATTGCGGATATTTATGGAACGATTGGCGTCACTAATTTTGGATATCTCGACCGGGTCAAATATGGCATTATCAAGCAATTTGATGAAGATCCCAACCATGTCAATACCTTTATTGATGACCTCTTGGGGGCGATTGTTGCCGCAACTTGTGCTAAAGTCGCACACAAGTATGCCTAATGATGTTGTTGATGCAATGACTATTAACACAAAATCGGACAGTGACTTAAGTCCTTTTTTATATATGCCCATTCTTACGTTATTCTTAATCACTTTCCAGCATTATTTTGATTATAAACTTGATATAATTAATACTAACGAAACACTGATTTTACAGGAGGATTGTTCATGACGAAACCAAGTTCACTGAAGTCACGTCTCGTGCGCATGATGGCCGTTACCATATTGACCACTAGTGCCATTGCCGGAGCTAGTTTCGCCATTGCCCCCACCATTATCAACGCAGCGCAGGCTGACACCACAGATATCAAGCTCAGCCAGAAGCAAGCTGTCAAGAAGTTTAACCAGCAGTTCAAGGATGCCAAGATAACGGAGATTACCCTGAAGCCAAAGGGCAAGGACTACCGCTGCCAGATCGACGGCTTCGATAAGGACCAGGAGTACACCGCCATCATCAACGCCAAAACGGATAAGATCGCCTGGAGCCACTCCACCAAGCTTGACCACGACGAAGAATTTTATGCCCTCAACCTGGACAAGACGATCAGTCGTCAGGTGGCCACCACATTAGCCGAACAGACGGCCAAAAACGGGCACGCCCGGGAGTGGAAACTCGAAAACGACGATGGCCAGCAGGTCTGGGAAGTTGACGTGGTCAACAAGACTCACACCATTGAGGTTAAGATCAATGCCCTTACCAAGGATATCATCAGCGACCACTAATACGAATCAAAAAGCCGCCTCTGCTGTCGGGATTCCCGGTGGCAGGGGCAGCTTTTCTTTAGGTTCTAGAATATTCGGTACTGATAAGAGTAATTCTTATCGGTGCCGTTTTTTGTTGCTTCGCTATACCATTAAATAAA
>NZ_CANDNU010000019.1 GCF_947387495.1 Limosilactobacillus difficilis | reverse complement strand
GGTTATTAAACTAATTCTACCCGTTATGGGTTATTTTTTTAATTTATGTTGCACTTGAATTGTAAATTCTCAACTTATTGAAACGGTGCCAATAATCAGCTAAATACTGGGTGGTTAGACTCTGGGGATCGTCAGCTAATTGCAACGGTCGTCCTGCTGCCACAATTTGTCCCCCGTTATTTCCGCCGCGGGGTCCCAAATCCAGCATATAATCCGCATTGGCAATCAGGTTCAGATCGTGAGTGATGGTCACCAGCGTCGCTCCCCGATCCAACAACTGCTGCATGACGTGTACCAATGTCTTCACATCCAGGGGATGCAAGCCGATCGTTGGTTCATCAAAAACAAAGAGAGTTGTCCGCTGATTGCGGTTGAGATGTTTAACCAATTTCAAACGTTGGGCTTCCCCGCCAGATAGAGTCGGGGTGCTTTCGCCCAGGTGGAGGTAATCAAGCCCCACTTCTTGCAAAAGCTGCAGTTCACGTTCAATCTTTGATACCCCTTTAAAAACAGCCAGTGCCTGGCGAACGTCCAGTTTCAGCAAGTCGACGATCGAATAACCGTGCCACTTGACCGCTTGTACCGCTTGGTTGTAGCGGTCGCCATGGCAAACGGGACAGGTCTGCTGCATATCCGGCAAAAATTGGATATCAAGGGTCACCACGCCAGCCCCGCCACAGTTTGGACAGGCCCCCTGCTTATTGTTGTAGGAGAAATAACTCGGCGTGTAGTGCTGCTGCTTGGCAAGTGGCTGGGCGGCAAAGAGCTTGCGCAGATTGTCCATGATGCTGGTATAAGTGGCCACGGTCGACCGCTGCGTCTTACCGATCGGCGCGGCGTCGACGCTAACCACCTCCTTGAGCGGTGCTGTTAGCTTCTTCACCTGTGTCGGCAGGGCTTCCCCCGCAGCCTGGGCTTGGATGGCCGGCACCAGACTGTCTAAAATCAAGCTGGTCTTCCCAGCACCCGAGAAACCGGTAATGGCGCTCAAACGATTGACCGGCAAGGCAGCCGCGACATCCTTGAGGTTAAAGTAGTCCGCAACTTCAAATTCAATCTTCTTATCAGCCGGTTGGTCGTTGATAGATCGGGCCAGCAGTTTGGCCTGACCGTTTAGGTACGGTCCGATCTTCGAATGAGGATCCCGGGCGATTTGCGCCGGCGTCCCCTGGTCCAGCACCCGACCACCTTCCTCCCCGGAGCCGGGGCCAATTTCAATAATCCAGTCAGCCGCCCTGATGATATCCACGTTGTGATCAACGACCACCAGGGAATTACCCTGGTCGACTAATTTGCGGAAAACGTGCAAGAGGCCACTGATGTTGTCCGGATGCAGACCAATCGATGGTTCATCCAAAATGTACAAGACGCCCGTTGTCTGCGTCCGCAAGGTACGTGCCAGCTGAATCCGTTGTAGTTCCCCCGTCGATAAGGTGTTACCGTTTCGGGAAAGAGTCAGATAATCGAGACCAAGCTCCAGCAGCGGCCGTAAATTAT
Organism: Limosilactobacillus difficilis; assembly: GCF_947387495.1. GTDB lineage: Bacteria > Bacillota > Bacilli > Lactobacillales > Lactobacillaceae > Limosilactobacillus > Limosilactobacillus difficilis. Next base: position 27,763 of record NZ_CANDNU010000019.1, on the reverse strand, counting down.
CATCAAACTCATGAAAAAGGCTCGTGGCCATCTTATTCATTTCTGCAGGCAGACCAGCCAGCACCTGCTGCTTCCAAGCCGGCAACTCACCAAGCGTCAAGTCACTAACCTGGGCAATGTTGAGCTGACCAGCCAGCTGCTTCAGCAATTCCGGCTTGAAGCGGGTCCCATGGCAGACCGGGCACGTCGAATAATGGAAAAATTCGCTGATCCGCTTCTGAGCCCGAGCACTCTTGCTGGTGCGAGCAGATTCATAGACAGCTTCGTGGGCGTTTTCGTAAAGTGCGTTGAAGTCATGAAAGACCCGTCCCGTCCCCGAACGAAAATCCATCTTGTACTTGGTTTTAGGACCGTTCAAGACAAAATCTTTTTCCTTAGCCGACAAATCACGATAGGGAACGTTAATCCGGACCCCGGCCTGTTCCGCCACGTTCGGCATGAAATTGCGTCCTGGCAGATGCCAAGAAGCGACCGCCCCTTCTGCCAGGCTCAAGTTTTCATCGCCGATCAACTTGCTTTCATCAATCGAACGCACCTGGCCAGTTCCCTGGCAGTTAGTGCAGGCCCCATCCGCGTTAAAAGCAAAATCTTCGGCACTGAAGGCCTGAAATTTGGCCCCACAAACGGGACAGGTCAACTGCCCCATCGAAGCTCCCGATTGACTCATCACTTTGGCAATCGCCAAACTGGGCGACAAACGATGACCATTTGGGCAGACTGGTGATCCCAAACGGGAAAAGATCAGTCGAATAATATTTAAGATCTCACTCATCGTGCCGACGGTCGCCCGTTCGGACGGAATTGCCGGCCGCTGTTTCAAAGCCAAGGCTGACGGAATATGTTTGACACTCTGCACGTCTGCCTGGGCACCCAATTTGATGCGACGCCGGGTGTAAGTCGAGAGGGCTTCCAGATAGCGTCGGGAACCTTCTTCGTATAAAATCCCCATCGCTAGCGAGCTCTTTCCTGAACCCGACAGTCCTGAAATCGCGACAAACTGGTGAAGAGGAATATCGACATCAATATTTTTGAGGTTGTGGACTTTAGCGCCGCGCACCTCAATCTTGGTTGGTAATTTAGTCATTTTGTCGCTCCCTTTTCTGTTTAGTTTGACGGTGGCGAATATTTTCCCCAACAAGCTGGTAAACAGCAGCAAAGAGCGGTACCGTTAGCATCATCCCCAGGATTCCGGAAAAACCGCCACCAGTGATTACCGCCGCAAAGACCCAGACGCTCGGCAAACCGAGACTCGAGCCGACGACCAACGGATAGGTAATGCGATTGTCAAATTGCTGCAGGACGATGATGAACACTAGAAAGATCAAGGCTTTGACCGGTGAAACCGCAAAGATCAAGACCACGCCGACACTGGCCCCCAGGATGGCCCCAATGATCGGAATCAAGGCGGTAAAACAAGTCACCGCTCCGATCATCGCCGCGTAAGGCAAGCACAGAATTGTCATTCCCACAAAACAAGCAAATCCGAGAATGGCGGCATCCTTACACTGACCGACGATGTAGCTGCTGTAACAGCGGTCAAAGGTTTTGAGTACGTGCATCAATGGCATCTTGACCTTACCCAGATAGGCATCCAACAGCTTCATGGCCTGGCCAGCTAACTTTTCTTTATACACCAAAAGGTAAATCGAAAAGAAGATGGCGATCACCGCCGTCGTCACCCCTGACACAATCGACGAAGCCGTCGACATCACAGTTTTAAAGGTTCCCCCAAAGCCAGAAGTAAGGTACTTCCCATACTTGCTCCAGTTCAAGTGACGGGGATCAAAATTCCGCCATAAATCTTTAAACTGACTGTTTTGCTGAAAATAGGCGACAAAATGGTTAACCACGTGGCTGTGGTTAGCTACCAGCAGCCGAATACAACGGATCAATTCCGGGATCACCAGGTGAATAACTAGCACAATAATTAAAACGATCGTCACATATGACGCCACAATTCCGAAGGCCCGCTGAAATTTGCGGGCCCGCGCCATTTTAAAGATGCGGGCAAAGAGATGCTCGTACTGCTTGAGCAGCAGGTTGACGATGTAAGCCAGTACACAACCGATCAACAACGGCATCGCTGCTGAAAACACACGGCTCAGCAGTTTAGCTACGCTCGGCCAGTAACTGATTGCAAGATAAAGGATAAAAACGGCAACCGCCAGAGAAAGATGGCGGCGGTTAATCTGAATTTTCATTAGATCTGCTCTCCATTATAAAATTGGTGAAAGAAGCCGTGAGAAATACTGTTTAAATTGCCGCCACTTAGACTGTTGGGCAAAATATTCGGGCGTCATTTCCGTACTCTTTAGCAAGTCGTTTTCAAAGATTTGTTTGAGCTGCTTTGTCAGCTGTTCATTATACATAAAAGCATTGGCTTCCCAATTTAGTCGATAGCTACGGAAGTCCTGGTTGGCCGAGCCGACCGAAGCAAAGTAATCATCGCTAATAACTGTCTTAGCATGAATAAAGCCATTATCATATTTATATACTTTGACGCCGTTCTCGGCTAAGTAACGGGCATAATATTCCGTTGCCCGATAGACAAAGGGATGGTCCGGCATGCACGGTACCATTACCCGAACGTCAACTCCACTCCGGGCGGCAATGATTAATGATTCCAGAATTGGTTCGCCCGGGATCAGGTACGGCGTCTGAATGTAGACGTAGTGGTGGGCAGCAGAGATCATCGCCTCATAGCCACGCCGAATCGCAACGTCATCGTTGTCGGGGCCAGAAGATACGATTTGCATTGCCACTTCTGATGGATTATCCGTTGGTCGCTGAACGTGCAGATCCTTCATCAGGCTGAGCAAATCGACCTTCGCCTTTCCCGTCTTTTTGCAAGTCAGGTTCCAGTCCATTCCGAACCGCCCAAGCAATGCCGTCGCGGCTTGGCCGACAATTCGAACGTGGGTATCACGCCAATAGCCAAACCTGGCCATCTTGCCCACGTACTGGTCGCCGATATTAAAGCCACCGATGTAACCGATCTGCTGATCGATCACCACAATTTTCCGGTGCAGGTGATAATTGAGTCGAGGAGTGTTAATATAGTGCCTCGTCTTCGAGTTGAACGGCTGGGCATCCCCGCCGAGAGATTCTAATTTCTGGAAGGATTTGTAGGTGGTCCCCCGGGAGCCGCTCAGGTCATAGAGGACCTTGACACTGACCCCGCGGGCGGCAGCTCGCTCGAGTGCGTGCAAAATCTGCTGACCCAATTGATCAGCATAAAAGGTGTAAAATTCAACGCAGATCTGATCCGTAGCCTGATCAAAATCCTGAATCATCTGGTCAAATAGCTGTCGCCCATCGACAAAAATGCGCACCCGGTTATTAAAGGTCACTAGCGCATCATTCAGGCTGGTCGCCAAAGTCACCAGTTGGTGGGCCAGCATTAAGTGCCCCTGCTTCAGGAGCAGGCGGTGTTTTTGGAGTAAATCCGCTTGTTTTTTGACATAGGTATTGCGAAACTGGCGCTCCTCATCGCGAATGTTGAAAATATCGTCACTGGAGATTTTCCGGCCGACAAAAAGGTAAAGGAGAAAGCCGACAACCGGAAATAATGATAAAACCAGGAGCCACGCCCAAGTAGAAGCAATATCCCGGCGCGTCCGGAAAACCGTCCAGATCGCAAAGGCGATATTGATCAGCCACAAAACTTCGATAATTCGTCGAATAAGATCCCAAGTCCAAACAATATTCATGGCGCCCTCCAATTTTAGCCCACCACCCCATTTTTCGGGGCTTCATTTCAAAAACTTTGCTTAGCATTACTATGATACAACAGCTTTGCTTGCCTACGAAGATGAATGCTAAACTTAACTTTTCGCTAAAGTAGTTCTTCGCTTTCTCCTTTGGCAAAAAGCGTGCTAAAGTGGAGCTATATCAGTACAGGAAAGGAAATTTTCAATGAAATTACGTCATTTACCGCTCTCCATTATGACCATCCTGGCTGTCACCATTCTGGGACTCACCTGCTGGAATTTGAACAGTCAGGCTAGTGCCAGCAATACGGCCACCGTCTTTGTCCACGGCCTGCAGGGCAGTCATCACTCAACCGATACGATGATCGCTGATCTCAGTCAACGTTATCCTGGAACCCGCAAAGTCATGACCATTAACGTGCAAAATAACGGTGCCCTCCAGGTTAGCGGCCACTTCCAAAACGTGAAGCACCCCCTCGTCCAAGTCAATTTCTTAAATAATTCTGCCCCCACCACGACTAACGCCCGGTGGCTCGGCAAGGCAATGCGGTACCTGAAAGCCCATGGCGTCGAGCAAGCAAACTTTGTCGCTCATTCAGCCGGCAATGTCGCGGTCTACCAGCTTTTGACTTCCCATCCTCATTCAATCCCCACGGTCAAGAAATTTGTCATTCTCGCGGGTCCCTTTGACGGCGTTTTATCGTTAAATGACCAGGCCAACAAGGTGAAGGTCAATGCGCATGACCACTATAAGCCGAACATCGAATACCCGGCGAACAGCTACTACCCGAGTTACCAGCAGCTCATCAAAATGTCTGCTGCTTTTCCTAAAACTGTCAAAGTCCTGAACGTTTACGGAAATGTCGGCGACGGCAGCAACTCGGACACCCTGGTCAGCAACGCTTCAGCCCTATCCGTCAACTACCTGCTCAAGAACCAGCAGACACCGGTGAAAAACCGCTGCTTCCGTAGTGCGAAAGCGACCCACTCGGGCCTGCACCGTAGTCAAACCGTCGATAACTGGATTGCTGACTTTCTCTGGTAAATCGATCAAGTAAATCAAAAAGGAAGTGTCATATTGGCGAGTTCCAATCAATCTGATAATCAAATCTGGCAGCGCAACTTACGCGTCCTCTCAATTGCCGTCTTTTTTGCTGGCATTGCCTTTTCCGAAGTAATGCCATTTTTGTCGCTTTTCCTAGCCCAGCTCGGCCACTTTACCCACCGCCAGCTGACTAATTGGTCCGGTCTGGTCTTTTCGGCCTCATACGTGGTGGCAACGATCGTGACTCCCTGGTGGGGCAAGCTTGCCGATGCGAAGGGACGTAAGCCGATGATCCTGCGGGCTTCCCTGGGGATGGGCATTGCGATCGGGGCAATCAGTTTTGTCCACAATGTCTGGCAGCTGCTAATTTTCCGGATGATGCAGGGGGCCTTTGCCGGTTTCGTCTCTAATTCCAATGCCCTGATCGCGACCGAAGTTCCTAAAACACATAGTGGGAGCGCCCTTGGCACCATGATGGCCTGTTTCACCGGGGGCAATCTCCTGGGGCCTTTCCTCGGCGGGACCTTAGCCACCTTCTTCGGCTACCGGGTCACCTTCTTTCTGACCGGGATCATCCTTTTGCTGATCTGCCTGGCTTGCTGGCGTTTCGTCGACGAGAGTAATTTTCATCCCGTCGCTACCAAGGACGTCGGCTCCAGTAAGGATGTCCTGCGTTCCCTGCCCTCCGTGCGGCTGATCATCGGCCTGGTCTTAACCACCCTGATCATCCAGTCCGCTAACAACTCGATCAACCCGATCATTTCGCTTTTCGTTAAACAACTACTCCATGGTAGCTCCCACACCACCTTCGTCAGTGGGATTATCGCGGCACTGCCGGGAATTGCTACCGTCTTAATTGCCAGCCGGGTGGGGACCATCGGAGATCGGATCGGTACGGAACGCATCCTGATCTTCGGTTTTATCCTTAATACGATCGTCTTCATTCCGACGGCCTTTGTAACAAATTGCTGGCAGCTCGGTATTTGTCGTTTTATCGTCGGCCTGGGTGATGCTTGTCTCTTCCCGCAAGTCCAAACTCTGCTGACCAAGAACAGTCCCGTCCAAGCTACCGGTCGGGTTTTCTCCTGGAATCAGAGTGCTATGTACATCGGTAATATTGTCGGCTCGCTGATGGGCGGCTGGGTTGCTGGTCAATTCGGCTTTAGCGCCGTCTTCCTCTGGACTGCGGGCCTTGTCTTCTTGAACTTGGTCCTCTTCTTGATTAATGTTGTCTGGCCCTTGCAACACGTCGACGCGACCAAAAGTTAAATCTTTTTGAAAATCGTCAATGCTGTTTTAAGCAGTGTTGGCGATTTTTTATCAAACATTTCCCGGGAAATGTTATTTAGCCTTGTTATATACCATATTTGATATATAATATATATCAAATATGGTATATATTATTAGGAGGCCAAATATGAATTGGTGGGTCATCATTGCAACTTTTATCGCGGTCAACTTAGATTTCTTCTTTATTCTATTGTGTCTGCTTCAAAAGTATCGATTAAGGGCCGTCATCCTCGGTTATTTACTTGGCGTTCTCTTGTTAGTTAACGCCAGTTATCTAGCCGGTCAGATCCTGCTCAAGTTCTTGCCGGAATGGCTCCTGGGAATTCTAGGATTTCTGCCAATCTGGATGGCCCTACATGATAACGACGAAGAAAGACAAAGCGACGGGCAGCATTGCCCCATCATCAACGTGCTCATCACCTACCTGTCCGTCTGTGCCGGCTGCAATCTTTCCATTTTCCTTCCGGTCCTAACCGGAATCAGCATCAACCGCTTCCTGGCCGTCTTATTGGTCATCAGCCTCTGCACCATTTTTATCGTCGTTTTGCTCAAATTTTTTGGCGAGATTCCGCCGGTTAAGCATTTTATGACCAAATATAGTGAAATTCTGATGAAAATCGTGTACATTGGGGTTGGTTTATATGTCTTTTGGGACAGTGGACTGATCAGCCACCTTTCCCGCATTCTTTAGACGAGGAGTTTTTCATTTAAAATGAAAGTTTCGGATGACTTAATTAATGAAGCAGCGAAGATCTACAAGGTTTTGAGCAACGGGACACGGATTAAAATCCTCTATTTTCTGCGCTACCAGGATAACGACGTGGCCGTTAACGAAATCGTCAACGCCCTCGGCCTTGCCCAACCTGTAGTTTCGAAGCAATTAGCCATCCTGCGGCGCTATCAGTTGGTCCGTAACCACAAAGAAGGCAACAAGGTCTTCTACATTCTGGACGACCCCCACGTACTGGAAATGATCGACGATATGCTCAACCACGTCAAGCACGAGATTAAGGGCTTGCCCCATCCGAAAAATCTCTATTAAAAAACGGCCCCCACAGGAACCGTTTTTTTGTTTGATTAATTTTCGTCTTCGTTCGATTCACTCACTTTTTTGGCATGGCCTAGTGACTGAATCTTGAAGCCGTTGTATGAGTTGTTAGTGTCATTGGTCTTCTTCAGAATACCGCTGTATTTGAAGACCTGGATCCGCTTATTGGTTCCGGAATCGTCATCATCACCCTTTTTGTTCTCAAAGGTGAACTTAACCGAATAATTAACCCGGAACTTGCTGTCACTCAGCGGAGTAACGCTGTTGACATTAACCTTCGCGTCGTAAGATTCAATGTCATCATCGTCCTGGAAGCCATCAAACATCTTCACCAGTTGCTTGTAGCCTTCGTTATTTTGACCGCCGATAAAGTCCTCATCCTGATCATCAACATCTCGCTGGAAGACGTTAGACAGGATCGATTGCGCGGTATCGTTGGAAACCCCGTTGTTCATCGTGATCTCATCATCAGAACTGTTAACAACGCTCTTGATTTGATGACCCGCAGCCGTCTTGGTACCGACAAAGCGGTGCAGACCTGGCAGGTACGGCCCGAAGGAACGCGAATATGAAGCTGTGCTGCCACTATTATTGTTATTGCTGTTAACGTCGCTGGTATCACTATCACTAGTCGCATTGTTACTCGTGACCGTGCCTAGTTCCTGCCCATCCATGGTAATGTTCATGCCCTTTTGGTCGGTGTTAACAGTAATATGCGTCGGGTTAGCCTGAATTTTGTAGCGCGGCCAGATCAACCAAGCCCGTCCCTTTTGGACGAACTGATAATCATGCCACTTGCTGCCGTCCTGGAAATTGCTCTTCAGGCTGTCTAAATCTCCCGGATATTTTTGGAAGTACTTTTGAATCGGTTTAACGGTCTTGTTATTAATTTTGACTTCCGAAGAAGTAGAAGTAACATACTTACCAGCGTTCTTAGCTGGATCGCCGATGGCCGTCACGGCACGTGACATCTGGTTGCTTTCGCTGTAGTAAAAGTGTCCCCAAATCAAGAAGATCACCACTAGGATCACCAAAACCAAGATACTATTATTCCGCTTCTGATGCTGCTTCCACCGGTCCAACAGGGAGCCGCCATCACTAACGGTCCGCTGTACCTGCGGTCGGATTGATCGTTGTGAATCATGGACAGTCGCCGCCGTTTGTGGAGCGGCGGTGTCTTTTTCACTAGCAGCTACTTGCTCTTCGGGCTGTGAACCTGTCGCATTAGCAACTTGGCTGACGTCAGTCCCACAATATGGACAAAATTTTGTTCCCGCTTTGAGCTTTTTCCCACAATTAGGACAGAAAAAGTCTTTCATTATAAAATCCCCCTAGGTTAGACAATCAAACTCGTGTAATTATATCACATTTTTTGTGATTCTCTGCGCCGATCTGTCCTCATTTTCACGAGATTTCGAAAAATTACCCTGATCTGTCAGGCCCGTCATGACCACCCTATCCTCAAAAACAATAGCCCCCAGTTGCACAAGTCGACTGTGGGGCTATTTCAGTAAGCATTAATCACTAAATTTATGGTTATATTCAATTAATTTGATGTGCTTCTCCGTCACATCCACCCGGGTCATCCCAGCGTTGGTCGGAAAGTTTCCCACCGTATCGGCACCGAGAGCATCGGCTATCGTCCGGATAAAGGTTCCGTGAGTCACCAGCAAAACATGATCGCCATCGTGCGACTTTTTGAGAATCTGCCGCATTCCTGCCCGAGCCCGCGCCGCAACGTGTTCATATGATTCTGCCTGTCCGGTCGGGTCCATATCATGCATCATGTTTCGGCCGGCTTCCAGACTTTCGTGGCGAATAATGTCATCATGATCCTGGTAGCCGTGCTGTTGTGCAATCACTCGCCAGTTCATATCAGAAGGCAAGCCCTCGTAATAACCGAAGAAAACTTCCCGAAAATTGGGATCCTGGTACACCTGCTGGGGTTGATGAAGCAGGTGCTGAATGATAATGTCACGGGTTTGCACCGCCCGCTTCAAATCCGAGGAAACCACCAGGCGATAATCCCGTTCCTTTAAGGCTTCGCCGGTCGCTGCTGCCTGTTGGCGGCCATGATCATTCAAATCAAAGTCGATCCATCCCTGAGCCCGGTTGAGCGTGTTCAAAAAGGTTTCTCCGTGGCGAACAATATCAAGTGTAATTTCAGTCATGCTGTTTATCCTTTCTTCTTTGGATTCTTTTGCGCAAAGGCCGTTCATCGAGCGACCGATCCCCTTTCTGCAGGAAGAATCAGCTAATCTTTTGCGGGTTGGCGACACAAGTTCAATTTCACCTGGCCGGCCGCCGTCACCGTCGCTTCCACCTTCTGCTCCGGATCATCCGCTAGTGGGCCAAGGTCGATTTTGATAACGCCCTTGTCGACCAGCTCAATTTTTCGAATTCCCTTCATCAGAAAAGTATGGAAAAGCCGACTGACTTGGTGGCGTTTTTTTTCGTGGTCCACCGCGGCCTGCAAGGTCAGGCCCTGATCGAGAAAGTACTTGATTGTCACTACCTGGAGCATCGTGTAGATGTCAAAGTAGTGGTTTTGATTATCCTTATTTTGGTGCGACTTAATGAAGCCTTTGCGTTCCCAATAACGCAACTGGCTCGGCGAAACACTGGTCACTTTCGATAATTCCGTCATTCCCAATCTAACCTTGGAATTAAAAATTCTTTTAAAAATCGTTTCTTCCACCGTCGAACCTTCTTTCATCTTTCAATTAAACATATCTTGATTATATCTTAGCAATATTGATTGTCAAATTCTTGAATTCTTTTATCATATTATTTGACAAAGAGCTCAAATAGTCTTATATTCGAAACACTGTAATTTTTCAGAAAAGAGGCTTACCCAATTGAATGATACCGTTCAACCGGTCGACATCAACGGTCGACCCTACAACCGTTCCCTAATGGTCCTGGTCATGCTTGTTGGGGCATTTTGTACCATCCTCAACCAAACTATTTTGGCCACTGCCTTTCCGGCATTGATGAAAGCCTTTGACATCAGCACTTCAACTGTGCAATGGCTGACCACTGGCTTTCTGATGGTTAACGGGATTATGATCCCCATCAGTGCCTACCTGACTAGTCGTTTTAGTACGAAATTTCTGTTTACTAGCGCCATGATTATCTTTGAAATCGGTACTGTCATGGCCTGGTTAGCGCCCCACTTTAGCGTGCTGCTGGCTGCCCGCCTGATCCAAGCCGTGGGCGTGGGCATCAGTATGCCACTAATGCAAAACGTGATGCTGACAATCTATCCACCCGAAAAACGTGGCTCTGTCATGGGCATCAACGGTCTGGTGATCGGACTGGCACCGGCGATCGGCCCAACCCTCTCCGGGTGGATCATCGACAACTACAGCTGGCGGATGCTGTTCGAAATGATTGCCCCGATCACCGGTCTGGCAATCATTGCCAGCTTCTTCTTTGTCAAAAACGTCATTCCCAACCAGAAACCACACCTGGATTGGCTGTCTGTCATCATTTCCACGGCCGGTTTCGGCAGTATGCTCTACGGCTTCTCCACCGTGGGTGACAAGGGTTGGACGAGCCCGCTGGTAATCAGTACGATCCTGATCGGGGTCATCTTGGTTGCCATCCTGGTTGCCCGACAAAACCGGCTCGACGAACCATTTTTGGAATTCAAAGTTTTTGAGAGCAAAGAATTTACCCTGGCTACTATCCTGGGCGCCATTGTGATGATGGCGATGGTCGGCGTCGAATTAGTGGTCCCGATGTACCTGCAAATCATCCACGGGATGTCAGCTTTCCATTCGGGGTTGACCCTTCTCTTCGGGGCTCTGGTCATGGGGGCGATGAGCCCCATTACCGGGTCGCTGTTTGACCGCTATGGCGCACGACGCTTGGCAATCACCGGGATGTTCATCCTGACGGTGGGAACCCTGCCCTTTGCCTTCCTGAACCGGGACACACCGACGATCTACATCATCTTCCTATACGCAGTCCGTTTGTTCGGGATCTCCATGGTTATGATGCCAGTAACGACCAGTGGGATGAACGCCTTGCCGCTCAAGCTGATTGCCCACGGGACCGCCGTCAACAACACCCTGCGGCAAGTTGCCACTTCCGTCGGTACAGCGATTATGATTTCCGTACTGACCAACGTCACCAAGAACAACCAACCGGCCCATTCCCTGCTAGTCCAGGCCCCTATTCAGTACCGCTCGAGGATGCTGGACGCAACCCTGCTTGGCTACCACTCAGCTTTCTGGTTTGCTATTGGCTTCTCCGTGCTCGGCTTAATTCTCGCTTTCTTTATTGCTAGCGGCCGGAATTCGCGGAAGAGTACCATCAGCATCGACAAGTCCAAAGCACAATCAAAGGAAGGTGACCGATAATGATTATCATTTTGATGCTGCTAGGCGCTATTGGTGTCTTTATCAGCGTAATGTTTACTAAGCGCATGAGCACGCGCGTCACCTTCGCCCTCATCTCCGGGATTGTTTTTGTTGCTTCCACCGCTCTGATGACGGTTAATTACAGTCACCACTTTGGCATGCACCAAGTGACCACGACGAGAACCCGGCGGATCTATTCCGCCTCTAATTCGACGATGCCGCTGGCCATCTACCAACCGGTAGGCAAAAACGGTCAAGATGATGTTTGCATTTACAACACCAAAAAGCACCAGCAGAAACCGCACCACACCCCAGCTAATGAATACACCCATAACCGGCTTCGCCACATTAATGGCACCCAAGCCCGGCTCATCACCAAAGAAACGCGCTGGCGTTACAATGGCAACTGGGCTCGCATCCTCTTCGCCGGATCGGGGATGGATGGTAACCTGGTAAAACGAACTAATACCTTTGAATATCCGCAGGCTTACATGAAGCTCAGCACCAAGCAAGCACAGCGACTAGCCCAAGCAGCGAAAAAGAACGACCAGCAAAAACAAGCCGCTGTTCAGCAACAGGGACGAGCTTACGTCAGCAACCACCTCAAAGCGGCGATGGCTAAGAACCCCCAGATGAGCGCTAAGCAAATCCGCCAGCTAACCCAGCAAGCTGAGTTAGAATCCCAATCCAAACTGATCCATCAGATGCTTCAACAATAATTAGAAAAATGGCCACCATCGCGGTGACCATTTTTTTAATTATTATTGTTAGCCGGTTGTTGCGGCTGATTCCCTGTCGGGTCGTCTTGGGCCAGCTGATTCAGGATGTAACGTTCGATTAAGTCCAAGACCTGCCGGTTCTGTGGCAAGTCGGAGTGCTCACTCAGTTTACCCGTTACGGTAATCTGGGTGTAGTGTTTGACCTGCTTTTGGTAAATATACTTGCCGGCGAGTACACTGCTGAGCTGGACAATGCCATCTTCGACATAGTTTTCTGATCCGGCAACTGAATAGACGATCAGGCTCTCAGGGATCCGGCTCCGGTACTTTTCAAAATCGCTGAGCATCTGGGTCTTACGGCTCGTCGGTTCCGAAAAGTTGTAGGGACTTCCGATGGTCATCAGCTTGGTTAAGCGAATTTGCCGCTCATTAAAGTAGTGTTCGAGAAAGTACGTATAGATGAGTCCTCCGTTGGAGTGGCCAATCCCCTTGAAGTTATTAAAGCTGTAACGCTGCTTAATCCGATTAAAAGCACGGTTAAACATAGCCGCCTGCTTTTTGATGTTGCTGTAACCATCGTGATTATTTTGGAAACCGACGACGATAAAGGGTTCGCGATCATTCGGCCGCATCTGGCCAGTGAAGACGATCTTGCCAGAATTATAGACTTTGACCTTTATCAGGCTGTGATTGCGGTGGTCCTGGCGGTTGATCTTGGCCACTAAGCGGTCAAAACGGTTGACGCTGGCACTGCTTCCCGGAATCATGATCACCGGTGACATCCGCGACTGTTGCCGCGTTTCCATCAACTGGACATTCCGCCGGGCCCGGCATGCGCCAAAAATGGCCAGTATTAGGGTCAAAATGGCAAAGAAGATCACAATTAACCAGTATTTTTTACTTAGTTTCACGGTCATCCCCACCTTTCCGCTTATCAGCAAGCTGCTGGTCGACCCGATCTGCTAGTTTAACAAAGGGAATATAAACTGCGATATCGATGAGCAGCAGGATGATGGAGACCACGAAAGTTAACCAATTGCCCCCCGACCCCATCAACGGTCCCAGAATTCCAGGAGTGTTCACCGGAATCGGGTAAGCCAACGGCGGGATGACGTGCAGCAAAATCAAAGCACTCGCGACGACCATGTTAAAGACTGGCAGCAATAAAGTTGGCAGGAGATAAATCGGGTTCAAAATCATCACTGCTCCATAAAGCAGGGGATAGTTGACGTTGAAGAAAACCGGCACAGCACTGGCAACCGCTACCCGCTGCAGGTTGCGCTGGCGGCTCACCCAGAGGATTGCGATAACAAAAGCCAGGGTAACCCCCACACCGCCAAAATTAGCAAAGCCGTTGTAAAGTGCCGAGGGCGTGAAGGGATAAGGAATTTCCCAGTTGCTTTTATGCGTCAAAGCATAGTTCAAGTTCGCGTAAAGTTCGCCACTAAACATACTGCTCGGGACGTTCAGCAACTCCGGAAAACCGAGCCAGGCGCTCAGAGTGATGACGATGGACATGATGATCGTCGTCCCATAATTGCTATTACGGTTCAATAATTCTGCCAGACCCTGGCTAACCATCGTGTCCACTTCAAAAGTCCGAATCACAGCGTAAATAACGTGAATCAGAAAAGTCAGGACTAAAACAATTAACAAGGGCTTGAGGTTATCAAAGGCCCGGCTCATGATATCCCTACTTTTCAGCTCAAAATTATCCACCCGCGACTGCTGGCCGAACTTTGCAAAGATCAGTCCGATCCCGTAACCGACCAGTACGCCGATGATAAACCAGTGGGCACTGTAATAGCGCATATCAATTATCCCATCTCGTCCGCGAACATCGTGCAAAAAGATCAGAACGTAAGAAGCCATCGCGAAAATACCGGCGATGGGAATATCTTTTTGGTGCTGACGGAGCGTTAACTGGGCACTCGCCAGTGCGGCGTATGGGGCTATAAAACCGATCGTCACATTATAAACGTCATTGACAACGTAGTAAAAAAAGCGGTACTGCGGAAACCATGACTTAATGGCTAAGATATTGCCGAGAAAACCAGCGGGTGACAGGAAGACTCTGGCGATCAGCCAGGCAAAGGCACCGATCAGGGCCACCGGAAACAGCGTGAGCATCGTCCGCTGCAAGACTTGAATAAAAGGCAGTTGGCGAAAGCGTACCAAGCGCTTTACCAGCTTTGGGTTATCGTAAAAAGCAAAGCTATCGATCATGTTCATCCCCTCATTTGTTTTGAGACAACTGATTTAATCTGGTTCTAATCATATCATTAGATCTTGGGGACTAACCATTAGTTTTTTTGTGAAAATGAATGCTTTCACTTGGAGTAAACTTCAATTATCCCGCCCTTCAACCAGGTGAACATGGTCCTGGACGTATTGTTCCAACTCCCGCAGGCCGCTTGTTAGCTGGTGCGATTTGCGCCGACAGAAGAAAATCTCCACATAACTGGGCTCTTTGATCGGCACCGCAACCAAGCCTTTCTCCAGATGATGGCAGAGAAAGGCAAAGGTCAACGCCACCCCACCCAGTTGTTGGGGTAAACGGTAAAAACTTTCGTAATCATTGGATGAGACTGTCCGCCGGACCTGGGCGTAATAACGCGGCCAGTGCTTGCGGAAGCGCTGACTCATGTAGTTGCTCTCGTCTGGGAAATAGACCTGCACTCCCGCTAAGCGTTCCATGCTCAACGGTCGAAATTGCGCCAAGGGGTCGTCATGGCGCATCACCCCAACCAGCCTGCTTTTCACGACCAGATGTCGCTGATAATCATCCGGGTGGTGAGGCCAGACCAAAAAGGCCGCATCCGCATCGTTGTTTTGTAAGGCCTGTTCACAAACAGCGTCTTCGCCAAACTGCAAGTCCAGCTTAATCTGCGAGTGCTTTTTTTGGAAACGGAAAAAGAAGTCTAAGCCCAGGGCCTGCCTGATCCCGGGACAAACAAACAAGCGCAAAGTTTCCACTTGCTCATCCCGAAAAGCAGCTAAACGTGCCAAGCTCTTGTCATAATCGTTGACAACTTGCTGAAACATCGGCACGGCGGCTTGTCCGGCCGCAGTCAAGCTAATTCCCCGGTGGCTACGCTTGATCAGCGTCACCCCCACTTCACTTTCCAGCGATTGGAGCTGGCGACTGAGCCCCTGCTGGCTGATGTTCATCTGCCGGCTGCATGAAGAAATGCTGCCGCTATTGGCCAGGTTTAAAAACGACCGCAGCGTCTGAATTTGCATCGTGATCCCACCTCTTTCTTACTTTATCCTATTTCTCCTGGCAGTCACAACCTTTTGTTGTATGAATCACCAAAAAAATGCTGTTTCTCTTTTACTTCCCCGCTTCCTACAATAAAAGTAAGGATTGTAACCGGCTTCACAAGCTGTTTAATAAGCAAAGAAGGGATCAAAGATGGATAAACAATACGATGTCATTGTCATTGGTGCCGGCAACGGCGGCCTCTCCGCGGCAGCTGATGCCGCCTGTGCCGGACTGAAAACGCTGGTAATTGAACGCCACAACTTACCCGGCGGCTCAGCCAGCAGCTTTGTCCGCGGCCGCTTCGAATTTGAAACGGCACTCCACGAGCTGTTTGACCTCGGCAACGAAAAGAACCCCGGGACAGTGTGGCAGCTGTTCGACCACTACGGGATTCATCTGAAGTGGTATTACGAGCAGCAAATGATGCACATCATCGTCCCCAACCGAGTCAGTCTGACCCTGCCGACCGGCATCGATAATTTCTTAGACACGATGGAAAAAGCCGTCCCGGGCTGCCGGGACAGTGTGGCCCGCGCTCTCGCCTGCGGTAAAAAAGGGGGGGGAAGCCCTGACCTACATTAACAATCAGCACCCTAGCCAGCTAACCCTCTTGACCAAGTACGGTGATTTTCTCAAAATGTGCGCCTGTTCAGCCCGCGAAGGCTTCCAAGCGGTAGGCGTCCCTGATAAAGCTGCCCACCTGATGGAAACCTACTGGTCATACCTAGGCGGCACTGAAGATCAGATGGATTTCTTCACGATGATCGTCATGCTTTACAATTACCTCACCCAGCGGCCAGCAATGCCAGCCCATAAGTCTCATGAGATGTCACTCGCCCTGGTTGACAGTCTTTACCGTCACGGTGGCAACATTTGGTACAACTGCGAGGTCAGTCAGTTATTAATGGATGGCCAACAGGTGACCGGCGTGATCGCCAACGGCCACGAAATCCACAGCCACTTCGTAATCGCGGATGTTTCCCCAACCACCATCATCACCAAATTACTGCCCAAGGGCGTCAGTGCTCCTAAGCAAAATATCAAGTTGACGAACGCCCGCAAGTTTGCATACAGTCTAGAGACGATGTACATCGGCTTGAACAAGTCCGCCGAAGAATTAGGCATTCGAGATTATTCGACATTTATCGTCAACGATCTGGATCCGGTTAAGCAAGCAGCTGCCACTAGCCACAACCAAAAAGGGACGTTCATCGCTAACTGTCTCAACTGCTTTGTTCCAGACGCTTCGCCCAAGGGTACCTGTACCCTCTTCTTCACCACGATGGGCGATCCAAAGTACTGGGCCAACTTGAAGCCCGAGGAATACTTCCGGGCCAAAAATCAGCGAATGAAAGACTGGGCTGACCACTATGAGCGTTGCACGGGCATCCATATTCGCCCTTATATCGAAGAGGCCAGTTTTGCCTCTGACGTCACCTTTGCTCGCTACCTTGGCACTCCGAACGGTTCGCCCTACGGTTACCAAATCCAAAGGTGGGATAACATCGTCCCGCGCCTAATCAACATGGACAAGGAGCAGATGTTTAGTCACCTGGAAATCACCGGCGCGGCGGCCGAAAACATCGATGGCTATAACTGTTGCTATACCAATGGATTCCTGCACGCCCAAAAAGTTATTAAGGAGGCAGCACAATAATGTCGGAATTAAAAACCATTAACCGTTTTCGCTTCTTAAAGCTCAATCAAGAACGCCAAAAGGCCATTGAACAAGCGTCAACCAAGCCGGTCAATCCCGGCTACCCGGTCGGCCAGTTAGCCAAGAAACTGCACCCTCAGGTTCAACACGTTAAAATCAGTGCCATTAAGGAGTGGGATCAGAACTGTAAGACCTTCACCCTCGTCCCAGACGAGACGCGCGCAACTCCTAACTTGGCCTTCTTTCAGGCTGGCGCCTACATCAGTGTCCGTTTGCAAGTCGGCCAAACGATCCTCACGCGGCCCTACTCCCTCAGTTCTAGTCCCCGTCAAGCTCTGGCCGGTCAGTACCAAATCACAGTCAAACGGGTGCCAAAGGGATTAGCTTCCAATTATCTGCTCGACCACTGCTCCGTTGGCACCCAGCTGACGGTCAGCGGTCCGCTCGGCAATTTCACCTACTTGCCGATTCGTGATGCCCATACCGTCGTGGGCATTGCTGGTGGTAGCGGCATTACGCCCTTCTACTCCCTGGCCCAGGCAATTGCTGATGGAGATGAGGATTGCCGCTTAATCTTACTCTACGGTTCGCGAACGGTAGACGACATTCTCTTCCGCCAAGAATTTCAAGAATTAGAAAAACGATCCGACCGCCTTCAGGTAGTCAACGTGCTCAGTGATGAGGAGCGCCCCGGCTACGAACACGGTTTTATTTCAGCCGACCTGGTTAAAAAGTACGCTCCACAAAAAGAAGATTACTCCATTTTCATGTGCGGACCCCAGGGGATGTATCAGTTCATGGACAAAGAACTCCAAAAGCTGCACCTGGCAAAAAAGTGGCTGCGGCAGGAAGTCCAGGGTGAAGCCCATGACCCGCATGCCTTCAGCGACTACCCGAACCAGGCCAACATTCCCGCGACCGTCCACATCAATGTGGATATAAATGGCGAGCACAAAACGATCACTGCTTCCAGCCAGCAAACCATCCTGCAATCCCTCGAAAAAAACGGCATCGCCGCTCCCGCTCACTGCCGGTCAGGCGAATGCGGCTGGTGTCACTCGCACTTAGTCAGCGGCAAGGTCTTCTGTCCGCTTCAGATGGATCACCGCCGGGCAGCCGACCAAGAATTTCATTATATCTACCTCTGCTGCACCTATCCGCTCAGCGATCTAACAATCCAGGTTCCCCAGCCAGAAATGTAATGAGACAAAATTAAAGCACAAAGCCACTTCCACAAAAGAAAGCTGCTTTGCGCTATTTTTATGGCTGCAAGAAGGTCAGTCGCCGCAGAGCTCCGTTGACTAAGTATGCTGCGGCGATGATGAACAATAGAAACTGCAATGGGCAGAGCAACGCCAACAAAATGACTGTCAGCAACGGCCGGCGGATAATCGTAGTGATGGCCGCCGCCAGAAAAATAGTCACCGTCAGCTGGGGCATCACTCCCAAGAACTGCGCCAGGGCCGCTCCCATTGCTAAGCTGCTGAAAATTGCGGGGAAAATCGTTCCGCCGCGCCAACCGAGGGCAAAGCCGAAGTTGCTGATCAAAGCTTTCATCAATCCCAGGGCGATCAAAAACAACGGAGCCAGATAGTAGGCATGTTTTGCGAAGGGCTGGATGGTAAATTCGCCAGAAAAGAGGATGTCTGTACTCCAAGTTGAACCCGCCATCAGGAGAAGGCCACCAAGTAAGGCCTTCAATACCGGCCACGATGGACGCCCCGCCACCTTTTCACCCAGTTCGCCAAATTTAGCGAAGAGCCAGCCAAAGGCCCAGCCACCGACCAGGGCCGGAATGACCACCAGAGCTCCCTGCCAGTGCCAAGCAATCGGCGGCAGGTGGAACCCAATCACGCCTTCTTGCGGAAAGGCTCGAAAGAACAGCACTAAACCAAGGCAGCCACAGGCAATCCAGATGGCATAAGCTCGTTTTTTCGCGCTTTCACTGGCAAAGTAACTGCTGATGAGCGGCAAGGTATTAGTTGAGACCGTCCGCTGCCCAATGATTGTCGCCAGTTGCCGCCACCAAGAAGCGTCCCGCAACTCGTCGGCGCGGGCCAAAGCCGATTTGTAACGACAACCCAGCCAATAGATCATCCCCGCCAACAAACCACTTGCGCTGGCTTCGGGCCCGACATCAGCACCCGCTCCCAGGATCAGGAGGCCGCACAGTAAGATACGCCACCAACGGTGCCAGGAGAAATGGCCCTTGATCCGCACCTCCCCGACGACCTGCCCGATCGTCAAGGGATACTGGCCGAGACATTTCTGGCAAAGACCAATCACCAGTCCCAGCGGCAGACAAATTAGCCAGGGTCGCCATGCCGGAACGATTCCCAGCCAATTGGGAAGCGTCCGCCAAAAGAAAGCGATGATGACGTTGACAGCCTGCAAATAAGCCCCCGTCAAGATCCCGATGATCAGACTGAGGACCATTGCGTATCCAAATGTCAGCCCACGATATTGTCTCATTAATTCCTGCCGCCCAACTATGATGTATTTCTGCAGTTATTTAACCACAGTTCACAGCTGCTTGGGAACCCCTTGCCAGTAATAATTGATGACGGCAACCACCAGTAGGACGATGGCGGCGACGACCACTCCCGTCCAGTGGAAAGCTGCCCAGGCATTAATCCCGACCAAGGTCCCAATCGAACCGCCGAAAAAGTAGGAGAACATGAAAATAGAATTATTTCGACTGTTCGTGTGACGACTAAGCGATTGAATGATCGCTTGGTTGGTGACTTGGCTGAATTGCGTACTGAGGTCAAGGATCACAATCCCAATCATCAGCACGATCATGCTATGGGTCACCACCGTAAAGAGAACATAGGCAATGACGGCTAACCACCAACTCAGACTGATATTAGTCCGCGGTGAATAAGTGCTGGCCATTCGCCCGATCGTCGGGGCCGCAATAATGGCAACGATGCCTAGCAGGCCCATGCTCCCCGCAACGGCACTGCCATAACCGAAGCGGTCCGCCAGAAGGAAAGACAGGGTCGCCCAGAAGAGGTTGGCCAGCCCAAAGAGACAGAAGGCGTTGATGGCCGACCCCCGCAGGTAACGGTACTTTTTAATCAATCCTGGCAAAGAGGCGATCACGCGGAAGTAACTCTGTGGGTGTTCGATCTTGCTGGGATCATCCGGGACTAAGTAGTGGATCAATACTAACAAGATCAGGTTGATGATCCCAGCCAACAGGTAAACCATCTGCCAGCCTCATTGCTGTGCGATGATCCCGCTGAAAGTTCGGGCAAAGAGGATTCCCGTCAGCATCCCGGAAATCATTGCCCCCAAAATCGGCCCTTGACGCTTAACGGGAGTCAGATAAGCAACGTAGGGAATGATAATCTGGCCGCCTACCGACGTCAGCCCAATCGCCACTGAAGCAATCCCGAACAAAAGTGCATTCGGTGAAAAAGCCGCCAGAAACAGGCTCAGTACTGACAACAACTCAACGACCTGCAGGAAATGGTAACGATTATGGGCATCCCCCAGCGGAACCACCAGGAGCAAGCCCAAAGCATAGCTGACTTGGACGAGCATGGCGATCACTGAAACCGTCCGCGGACTGGTTGCTAAAGAAGTCACCAGCATCTTTTCGATCGGTTGGATGTAGAACATACTAGCAACGATAACGCCAACACAGGTGGCTAAAAAGACCACCCGGGCGCGTGAAAATTGAATGTAATTGTCGTTATTATTCACAGTTTTCACCTCCCCATCCACCTTAACTCTCCAGCCTAGTGTAAGAGAAGTGAAGGCTCATCACGCTAAGACTTGAAAAAATGTCATAACGCCGTCAAAAAAGCATCCAGCACGCTCTTTTCCCGGGCAATTGCCGTTACTGGCCGTTTGGGCAAGTCGACTAGGGGACTGGCAAAGAGGTCCCGCCGACTGACTACTAGCTGCTTGACTATCCCCGCCGGCAAAACAGTGAGATAGTTGCTGGTAGCCACTAGTTGAATCATCGTTTCGGTGTAATCGATCTGGCGCAGATCATGGAATATTTCCGCCGAACCGATGATTTCCTGGCTTACCGGACAGTAGTCGGGAGCGATCAGGACGTTAGCGTCCTTCAAGTCGGCCAACCGCATAGAAACGTGCAGGATGGCTTGCGACTGGCGACCACCCATCACCATCATCTCTTCATCGGCAAGCTTTCGCGATTGGAAGCGACCCGTAATTTTTCCCTGTAGCATCCCGTTGACAACAATTAGGTCCAGCTCTCCCTGGTTGAATAGGTGAACGAGCGCCGGCCCCTCATTGCTGATCTTTACCTCACCCAAGCTACTGAAATGCTTCAGCAAAAAATGCTGACAGAACGAAGCAGCGATGTTGTCGAAAATGCCAATGCGCAGTTGTCGCCAGGAAATTGCCGCCGCTTGACCCAGATGCTGAAAATCATCCAGCAGTTGTTCCGACTGTTGAGCAAAACGGCGGCCATCCACGGTCAGCTGCACTCCCTGGGCGTTACGGACAAAGAGGGTGATTCCGAAGCGCTTTTCCAGCTGCTTGATCTGCTTGCTGATGGTCGATTGGTCCATGTAAAGGTAGGCGCTCGCTTTGCTGAAGCTCTGCATCCGGCTCACCACCAGGAAGTTTCTCAATAATTCCAAATTAAAGTTTTTCACCACAACCAGCCTCGCTTTTCCCGGGAAATAATTAGTGAACAACCAATATCTTAGGCGAAGAACGGCCACCTGTAAACAAGATAAAAAGCCCCAACCGCCTAGCGATTGAAGCTTCCCTCTCCGAATCAATATTTTAGCGAGCCGCCTGAGCGGCCATCTGTCGGTCATTGTAGTGTGGCAAGAATGGCAACTGGTTCCAATCCTCGCCGAAACCAACGATTTCGTCATTGTGCAAACCGTCAAACACCATCACCTGCTGAACCGTGCTGGCGATGTTCAGTGACTGGCTGCTAATCTCAAAAACGCCTTGCACCGTCAGTTGCACCTTAAAGTTTGGAATGGCCAAATAGTCAAAAAATTGCTGGAGCCGGACCCGCTCTTGAGTCGAGCTCGGCGCCAACTGAATCTTGATCACCGGCAGCTGGGGATGCAGGTAAGCGGCTGGACCGACTAGCAGCGGCTCCATCCCCGCCGTGGCACTGATTGCTTGCATCTTGTCATCATCGCGATAAGCGACCCAGTGCTTGGCGGTAAAGTAAGACTGGCATAAATCAGGAAAGACCGTCATCAGTGATTTTAATAGGTAGTAAACATTCTTTTTAAGAAGGGCCTGTGTTAAGAGTGGCTGAACTTGGCCATGAGCCAGCCGGTAAATGAGGCCGCCATTCAAGGCGACTTGAGCGCTTGAGGCTCCCAGCTGCTTCACTAGCGGCAGCATCTCTTGGGCTGATCGGGATGACATCAGGGTCACTGGTACGCCCAACTTTTTCACTTGGTCGACACTCGCACTAGCTAGCTGACCGTGCCAATTCAATACTGTGGTATCATCCATTTGCAAAAATAAGCGCTTCAACATAGAACAAATCCCCTTTCCATCTTGCTGTCTTCAGCTTTCATCATGATAGTAATTTAGGGAACGCGTTCCATGTCAAGCGCTTTTCAAAGATAATTTATTTTGTTCTTAATCGGTCTAGCAGCAATGGCCTCTCGTCAGTCGTTCCCGACCACGACGACCTTGCCAAAACTGCGTTTACTTTCCAGGTAGCGATGTGCATCCGCCACGTGAGCCAAGTCAAAGACTTTCTCAGGTTGAACGGCAACATGATACTTGCCCAGGTAGTCTAGCAACTGCTGAAAACGGGCAGCATCGACATTGCCCGAAGAAAAGCTGGTCAGATAAGCATCGGGCGCAATGTCCATAATCGGGTCAAATTTGTTCAGGTACCATTCATCCCCCAGTTCGCCGGTTGAGCAAACAATGCCCCCTGGTCGGGTAAAGCGAAAACTATCTTTGACCGTCTTGGGGCCAATCAACTCTAAGATCTTGTCGAAATGCTGGTCGGTTTGCAGGTGGCCGTCCTGGTCCAGCACCATTTCATCATAACCCGCGGCCAATAGCTGCTCCCGCTTTTTAGCGCTACGGGATGTCCCGGCAACTGGCACTTGGGGCCACTTAGCTTTGACCAACTTGGTAAAGGCAACCCCGACACCACTCGTGCCGCCACGAACCAACACTTTGTCAGTCGCTTTAATTCTCAGATTATGCAAAGAACCCCAGGCGGTGTAGTAAGTTTCCGGGATTGCCGCTAAAGTAGCCCAATCGAGCTGGCTCTGAATGGGCATGATCCGCTTATTCGGCAGCAACGTATATTCCGCGTATGAACCGTCAAATGCCCGGCCCATCTCGCCCATGATCGAGACCACCTGCTGGCCAACTGGCAAGCGGGTCGGGTCCGTCGTTTCAGCAATGACGCCGACACACTCAATCCCCAAAATACGCGGAAATTTTACTGATGGCGAAAGTCCCCGCCGGGTGAAAATTTCGGAGTGATTGATGCCAAAGCCCCTCACCTTCACCAATGACCAACCCGGTTTAACTTGCGGCGTGGGTACATCAGTATAGGTTAATTGTTCCGGTCCGCCTGGCTGATAAATCACAACTGCTTTCATCAATAGACCTCCCCTTTCATTTCTATTTGGATGACAAACATCCAACTCTTTTGAATATTCTAACAAACTATTGTGCCGGCAAAGGAGCATGCGTCATCTTGATATGCGGGGTCAGGCTATAGATAAACTCCTTCCCCTGGGCTTGAAAGCCAGCCTGGGCATAAAAGTCCCGCACGTAAGCCTGAGCCTCGATCTCAATCGGCCGTTCCGGGAAACGTTGCCCAATAGTGATCATGATCTGGTTCAGCAATTCCTTCCCGACCCCTTGACCACGGACCTTCTTACTGGTCACCACCCGGCCAAAGGTCACCGTCCGGCCATCGGCTTCCGTAAAGATCCGCGCGTAAGCGACGATGTCACCATCGGCATCCACTTGGAAGAGGTGAAGAGCTCGCTTATCATTTTGATCCAGCTCCTGGTAAAGCCGTTGCTGTTCCACCACGAAAACCTGGTTGCGCAGCTGCATGATCGCAAACAGTTCATCATTGCTCAATTCATCAAAAGTTTTTAACTGCCACATCTTGAAAGCCTCATTTCTTGAATAATAAGCGGTTAGCGGTTTGAACACTGTGCCAAAATTCTCTTTGCTCCTGGTCCGTTAAGCCCTTAATGATCTCGTCAATCAAATCATTTGAACGCTCGTTGATCTGCTTGAACAACTGCTGTCCCGCCGCGGTGAAGTGCAATTCCACGGCGCGCGAATCCTGGACCGACGCGGTTTTAGTGAGGAAACCCTTTTTAACCAGCTTGTTGATGATCCGACTGACGTAACTCTTATCGATGTTGAGTTTTCTCGCCAGCAGCGACGGCGAATTCAAATGATTAATACCGATTTCTACGATAATCCGGGCATCCGCCCAGGAAAGGTCCGTCCCGAAGATTTTCCGGTTAAAGACACCAAGGGCCCGCGTGTATTGGCGATTGAAATCCCGGATTTCGGCGATTTGTTGCTTGTCCAGCATCATCTTCCCTCCTTTTTATATAGTGGAGATTGTCTACTATTTTAGCATGATAATTGACATTGTCCACTATTTTTTAACATAAAACAGCCTTCCCAGCAAAAACTTGATCGTCTTTGCTAGGAAGGTCATCCAACTGCATCAATGAATTTGGTGCCCAATTTCATAGGCTTCTTGGGCGTGTTTTTGCAACTTGTCTGAATTCCAAGAGTCATCCGCATAGACATCACCCAGACTCGGCCAACGCATATATTTTTGCAACAACTGCATATGCAATTTGATTGCCGCCATATCTTCTTGCGTCCCGTAAGCCGTCATCAAGATAACTGAATGTTTATCCTTTAGTTCATGATTGTAATCGTAAAAGCGATCGATAACGGCCTTCAGTTGGGCATTGATTCCAAAATAATACATGGAACCAACTAAAACAACAACATCAGCATCAAGGAGCTTCGGAAGCACTTCTTTTTCGACAAGGTCATTATCGGGAATACCTACTTCCATTCCTGCAGTCTTTTTTAACTGCAAGAAATGTGGATTGTCAGCTCCCTGCAGTCCTGCATCGTAGCGATAGATCTGGTTATTGTTTTCGCGAGCTCCCTTTTCAAAAGCATCTGCTAAAGTCTTGGAAGTTCCCGGGTTATGAGGCGAACCAGTTAAAATAACTATCTTAGCCATTAATAATTCCTCCTTCATGTTCAACGTTAATCATAGTATAGTCGCAGTGCCGGCTATTAGAAAGTAAGTGCACTTCCTGGCTTTTCACACCTAAGTTCGTTATAATAGCGGCAGCAATTGATCCGCAAATGTAAATTTTAAATATCATCATCACTAATCCACCAATAAAGGAGTCTTTTTATGGCCAAAAAATCGAAAATCGCTAAGTTACACCATCAAGAACGGCTCGTCAGCAAGTACGCTGCTAAACGGCGGGCATTAAAGGCGGCCGGCGACTATATCGCTCTATCGAAGTTGCCGCGTAATTCTAGTCCTGTCCGTCTGCATAACCGTGATCAGTATGACGGACGGCCGCACGCCTACATGCGCAAGTTCGGCATGTCCCGGCTGAATTTCCGGGACCTCGCCCACAAGGGACAGCTTCCGGGCGTTCGAAAGGCTAGCTGGTAAGCATCATCTAAACCAAAAACGACCTCACTACCGCAAACAGGACATCACAGTCCTCCACGGCAGTGGGGTCGTTTCGTTTTTAGGAGCAAAACAAAAGGCTGATTAGCCGCCCCCTTTTCGGGAGCAGTTAGTCAGCCTTTTGGCCTTCTGTGGCCGGCTTGGCAATCTCGCCAAGTCGTTTTTTATTTAGTCGCGTCCATCACGTTTCTTCTTACCCATGCCGAGCAGGGTCGTCAAACCAATCAGGGCGAGGCCAACAAGGCCTAACTTGCTGTGGGCATTCCCAGTCTGCGGCAACTGCTTAGCTGCAGCAGTAGAACTTGAATGACCAGCAGACAATTGCTGTGATTGTGTCGACAAGGTGCCTTCACTTTCATGGTCATTTGCTGGCTGCTCATTGTTTTGTTCGCCACCCGTGTGACTTGGCGTGCTTGGTTGATCCGGCACGTTGTCGTGAGCCGTCTTGTGATACGTGATGTTGATCAGCGCATCAGCAGTCGGATCAACAATTGCCTTCACAAGTGCCTGACTCGGTTCGTAGCCGTCAATGACAGCTGGCCGATATGCCGGCCAAGTGTCCTGACCAGCAGAGCCGACCCACGGACTGTAGGTCACCTGACCAGTTACTTCGTCAAAGGTGGCCGTCCGCGTAAATTCGGTCTTTTGCACGACCATTTCCTGCCGACCATCTGGATAAGTGATGACGATGGTCCGGGTTGGATGAATCGTCAGGCTATCCATCGGCGGGTAATTCTTGCTTGGATCACCCGGTACTGGACCAGTCGGTGCCGTTTCACCTGGGTGCACGATAATTGTAGCGTGTTCGATCAATACAACGACATCGGCGTGACCATTTGGTCCAAAGGTGATCGTTGTTGGCACGCTCTGCCCGTCAACTAAGCGCCAGCCAGTCGGCAGTGCGGAGTTTACCGCCACGGTTTGCCCCGTCTTGCCACTGACCACATCTGACTTAATGACGTTACCAGCACCATCTTCGTAGATAATGCGGGCCATTTGGTCATTAGCCGTGTAGGTGATCTCAACGTTGCTGCTTGGGGTATCTGGAGTGACATCTTCAGCAGCTACTCGCGCTTGGCTTGGCGTATAGCCAGCCGCACCCTTGGCAGCGTAGCTTGGCAGTTTGGCCGTTGTCCAGTCGCTGAAGTGGCTCAGCTGCTTAGTTACTTCATCATAGATCGCATGCCGCGTGATCGTCGCGGTCTGCTTGGTAATGATTAGGTTTTGGCCCGGCACATTATCCGTGATCGTCCGCGTTACCGTATGAATCAATTGATTCTTATCAACGTCACTCGGAATCGTTGCTGAATCCTTGCCATCAACGATCTTCGTCGAATGATGTTGCTTATTAACTTGATAGCGGAATCCTAATTTAACGGCATTTGAACTGTGCAAAATCAATTCAAATCTATAAAAAGTAACATTGTTCCCTACCAAAACCCTACCAAAAACTTATAATATTGAGCGTAAAAAAAGCAATCAGCATTTACAATTGATAGTAAGTGTTTGATTGCTTTTTCATTTTGAACTTCATCTTAGTTAATATATAGACGAAAATAACAGGTATCTAAATTTCAAGAATAAGTTAGCCACTAAGCTGAAATAAATAGCACTGACCAATTAATTATTGGTTGATGAGAACGTGACATCTCTTGATAGAATGCTTTACAGTAAACATCCATTGCAGAACGTCCATTAAATATGGCTCGTGGATAGTGATTCATCCAATCATTAGTCGCTATGATCTGAGCACTACTATAGTTATTTATAGCTTCACCTTTGGTAATCTCCTTGCGGAGAAACCGGTTATTGATCTCATTGGATCCGCGTTCCCAAGGAGAATATGGGTCAGTGTAAAAAACATGGTCATGAACTCGCGTTAACTCACTAAATTGATTCTAGAATATTCGGTACTGATAAGAGTAATTCTTATCGGTGCCGTTTTTTGTTGCTTCGCTATACCATTAAAT
>NZ_CANDNU010000018.1 GCF_947387495.1 Limosilactobacillus difficilis | reverse complement strand
ATTTGGTTATTAAACTAATTCTACCCGTTATGGGTTATTTTTTTAATTTATGTTGCACTTGAATTGTAAATTCTCAACTTAAAAAAACGATGCATTTTTTGAGGTTCACTGTCAAAATCAATACTGTACGTAATCGGTTTCATTCCGTGTGCTTTCATAACGTCTCGATAGGCTTGTTGACGAAGATAATCCAATTTGTTAAAAGTTCGAACACTGTCTGTGTGGATAATATGTTTAGCTCCTCTTTTGATCAATTCTTCAGTAGCTAATCTTCCACCAGTATAATTATCTGAACTAATATTTGGGATTGAAGAACGCAGATAACGATCAATTGAAACAATAGGTAGATTAGCATTTTGATATTCAGGTATCTGCCTTTGATGATTATGAGTAGCGATTACCAAGCCATCTACTTCTCTTGCCAAGAGTTCTTGAAGATATAATCTCTCTTTTTTAACATCATTTTCTGCATTGCCAATAAGCACCTTAAAACCGGCATTAAAAAAAGCGCGCTCCAATTGATACGTTAACTCACCAAAAAAAGGATTAGCTACACTTGGTACCAGAATTCCTATCACCTTTGTCTGCTGAGATTGCAACTGCTTTGCAATAACGTTTGGACGATAATTTAATTGCCGCATGGCATCTTCAACTTTGTTAATAGTTTTATTACTTAAATATCCTCGCCGATTGATAACACGAGATACCGTTGTCGGTGATACACCTGCCAATTTAGCAACATCGGTCATTTTTGGCTGTTTCATAATTATTACCCCACAGATAGACATCACTATATTTTTAGCAATTATGACAAAATAAAAGAACCTTGGGTAAGAAAGAACACCCAAGGTTCTAAAATATAATGCCCCAAACAGGAATACTATTCCTTGATATATCAACGTTTGCGGGCTGTTTTTCCGCACTTTTTCCGCAGATTCTCACAGTTGGGCCAACTTGTCGATGATTAGCGTATCATTTTTTGCCTTGTACTCATCAATCAAATATGAATACGTATTAAGCGTTACGGTGATGTTAGAATGACCTAGCCGCTTACTAATAGCGTAAACATCCACACCTTTTCCTAGCAAGTAGGCCACGTGAACATGACGTAATGAGTGGAAATGGAAGCCTTGCTTTTCTATCTTGCAATCACACATAATAGACCGTAAGCACTTGTTTAAAGCGGTGCCCGTTGGAACAGTTCCCAACACATTTTGAAATACCATCACGCTGTTATTGGCTTTTAAGTCTGCTAAGCAGTTCAGCAATTCCCGGTTAACTTTAATCGTCCGGTTGCTTGATTCTGTCTTAGTAGGTTTAAAAGCCTTTTTCTTTTCGTCCCAGGACTTGTTAACCCTAATGGTGGAATGCAAGAAGTCCACGTCTTTCCACGTCAACGCCTGGATTTCACTTTTTCTCATCCCAGTATAGATAGCCGTTAATATCATGTAACGGCTTGTATTATGGAACGACATCTTGGTTAAGACACCCGCTTTAAGGGTTTGCAGTTCCCTATTGGTCAAATACTCAACTTTCCGCTCCTGGGCCTTGCTATACACTAGCTTGACGTTATGGGTGAAGTCCTTAGTGATAATATCATCGTCAATCGCATAACCGACCGCTGACCGGATAGCATTGTTCAGTTTAGAAACACTATCCCGTGCATGGTCAGCACCATACCAGTTAATAAAGGCTTGGTAGTCTGACCGCTTGACGGCCCGCAGCCGGGTGTTACCCCAGTAGTTAGCTATCACGTTGCCGATGACCGTGTAACGGTTCTGGGTAATATCACTGATTCCGTCCTTTTCGTAAAGGTCGTACCAACGCTTATAATAGTCGGCTAGGGTAACGTCTTTTAATTGCTGATTAATAGCATTAAGTTTCTTTTCTAACGTAACAGCGGCTGCATTTGCTTCCCGTTTCAACTTGAAACAACCGGCCGATTTTTGCCGCCGCTTGCCGTCCTTGTCTCGCCACTCAGCAACGCCGTAGTAGCCGTTTTTACCTTTTCTCGTATAACTCATGTAAATACTTCCTTTCGTCCGCACAGCTCCCCAGCGTGGCTAATTGAAAGGACGTTTTTATGATGAGTGGGCCAGCCCGGACGTGTACCCGGTCTAGTCCATGATATGAAAATAAAGTAGTGTTAACGGTGCATTTATGAGTAGTGATAACAGTAGCAATAAAAGCGTTTGATTTTTTAACGCATTCACACGCAATTGAACGCTTTTAACGCAATTAACATCCCCAGCATTGAGGGGATGGACTACTACATAAAGCTGGCAGCGATTAACGGCTGCTACCTCAGAAAACCTCAGCTATATACCTGCTATATTCAGCTATCTAACTAGGCATATCAGCAGAAAGCAAAACAAATTAAAGCCAGTTATATCAAGGCTTAACACATACATGAAAAGAAAGCCGCAAGAAAAACATACGAAAAGTTACGGTTGCTTGTATCGATAACTAAAAGCCCGCATCAGTCTGGGCCTTAATTGTCTGATACTGTACATCTGGGTCACCCTCATACTGACCGGCGTCATTCCATTGGGTCATACGGTGGCCGTCAGTTGTGTATGAAACATATTCTTTGAAGTTAGCAGGAACATCAGCGGGACGTTGGTCTTGTCCATCATTATTAGAGCTATCAGCGGGCACATTTCCTTGTGTTTGCTGATTAGCATTGGATTGTTGAGTATTGGACTGGCTAACTGCCTGCTGACTTGCCTCACTGCTAGAACTGCTGGATTGCTTTTTACTGCTGCTGTTTTTCTTGTGGTGCTTGAGCACCTTACTAGAACTAGCCCGGCTTGAGCTTGTCGCCTTATGACTGGAACTATTGCCACAAGCTGCTAATGACATCCCCAATAGAGTAGCAGCACAGATTAAACTTAGCTTTTTCATTGTCCATTGCCTCCGTTGCTTCCCGCCATTTGATTTTGATAACTAGCTTGCTGTTCCGGTGTTAGGTTCTGATAGTAGACCTGCCAGTTATCGTAATCATACCGTTGGCGAGGCGTCATATTTTTCTTGTAAGAGTCACGATAAGCGTCCTCATCATAATATGACACAGGAATACCGTTTATTGACTGCTGCTGTCCACCATTAACAGTTTGACCATTATTACTCTTAGCAGTCTGGGCACTATTTGAGCCGTTAGCCTTAGCAGTCTGGGCACTATTTGAGCCGGTAGCCTTAGCAGCTTGAGCGACAGAGCCGGTATTATCATTCTGATTTTGGCTTGAACTAGAACTCCGCCGGTGGTGCTTAGTCTTATGGCTGCTGCTCTTCTTAGCTTTCAGACTAGAGTTTTCGGCCTTTAAGCTGCTGATTTTCGCTGAACTATTGTCTTTATGCTGACCACAGCCAGCAAGGCCGCCGCAGGCCAACACAGCAGCGCACAATAAAACCATCTTTTTCATAATTCATCCCCCCAATAGTAGCTTTTAACGTCAATCACGCTTGGACGTAACACTAATCAACAAATAGTCCATTTATTTTATTAAGTACTTGTAATAATTCTTTTTGATTTCCTGGACAAAATGTTGGAACGCCAGATGATATAAGTGGTTTTTTCCCAAGAAGAACATATGATAAATTACCGATTAATTTATAGAACTCTTTTAGATTCTTCTTACGTGTTTCACTATCACAATTAGCATTAGCATACGGCAGAATATTAGTAATAAAACCAAGCAAGTTACCAATAGCAATTGTTAATTCATCCTGTTCAGCATTAGTAAGATTAGTCTTATTGTTTTCAAAATCTAATATCCTCATTAAACTTTGACCGTAGACATTACTTTTAGAAACAATCTTTGATACATCAAATCCCTGTAAATAAGTAACCGGAACATCAAAAAAATCAGCCAATTTTAACCACGTTTCTAGTTTTGGCTCACGTTTTCCGGTTTCGTACCGGCTAATCGTATTGTTACCAACACCGATAGCGTCGGCAACTTGCTGTAAGGTTAGCCCCTTTTCTTTCCTTAGCTCCGCAATTCTATTGTGGGGCTTTTCGTTTTTACTCATATATATCACCCAAACAAATTTTAGCACTTATTCTCCCACTTTGGTATAAAATTATTGACATTCCCAAAACGGGAGAATAATATTATTACCGAAATGGGAGAAAAGGAGGCGGAATTCATGACCGAGTATTTAAGCTACCGGGAAGCAATGAACTACATGGGCTTCAAAACCCAAGACACTTTGCGAACCTACATCAAGCAAGGCTTACCCACCATTCAAGTAGGCAAGTCCAAGCGTATCAGCAAGTCTGATATTGATAAGTTCATGGCTGCCCATCGTGTAGTAGCAACGCAGGACAAATAAGGGGATGATTTTTAATGAACGATATTTATTTAGTGATTGCCGTTTACGACAAGAGCGACAAGGACACAGCAGTTTCACTATACGGAGCATTTCACAGCAAGAAAGAGGCCAAATCATACTGCGAATACCTGGCCGATTGCTTAACGGACGGGGATAAGTCACCGTTTTACATCAAACATATTAAAAATGCTTATCCCTATGAAACGCTAGTCATTGATGAGCCGGAGGACGTTTAGATATGACACCAGATATTTTATTCAATGTGATTATTAAGAACCGCAGCGCAGTGGTTAACAGCCGGGACGTGGCCAAAGTTTTTCATAAGCGGCACAAGAACGTTTTACAAAATATCGACCGCTTAAAAAACGACTGGAGTAATTTTACTGGGCTGAAAAATCAGCCCAGTACACTAAACCCAAAACTCAGCCCAGTAGATTTAGAAACATTGAGCCGGGTTAACAAAATGAAGTTTGATGAATGTTTCATCCCCGCATCCTATATCACCAAAGACGGGCGGACAGTTCGCTCATACGACATGAACCGGGACGGCTTCACCTTGCTAACAATGGGCTTCAATGGCCGCAATGCCCTAGCATTCAAATTGGCTTACATTTCCCGCTTTAATGACATGGAGCAGGAATTAACTAAACGGCGTACCTTGTACGATTTAGAAAAGCGTCTACGCAAACAGCTAACCGATTCCATTCAGCGATATTACGACGGCGATAATCTAGGGCGTGAGATTTTGCAATTAACCAACTTGCTATACATAGCAGCGGCAGGACATAACGCTTCAAAACTCAAACGTGACAGAGGCTTCGCCAAAGACGTTTCAGCCTTTGCAGAAGTCCTTACAAGCGACGAACGGGAAGCGTATATCGACACTGAAAATAAGTTGATTAGCTTATATACAAGCGGCGTTAATAGCTACCAGGAATTAAAAGACCGACTAATTAAACATTCAGCCTAGATTGGGGATGATTACGCATGGATATTGGGGTTAAATTGCCGCCAGAATTAGAGCGGGCCACTCGTGAGATGGTACAGAGCGCTATTGATCAAGTAGTGGCAGATACAAAAAAGGTCAACCACTGGCCAGAATACATGAACCAACGTCAGGCAGCTAAATACCTAGGAACATCCCCCGCTACCGTTATCAGGTGGGAAAAGGCAGACATTGGTTTCCCTACTATCACCATTGAGGGCAGTAAGCATTACAGCAAGGCGGCCCTTGATGAGTGGATGACTAAGCAGCAAACCCGGCAAGATTAAGCACAACTCCCCAGCGTGCAACGAAAGGACGTTAAACACCATGAAACTGTTAGCAACTATTGACCATCGTATATTGTCATTCTGGGACACGGCACCCGGTGAAAGGGTCTGGGCGTACCTGGCAACATTCGTACCACTAACCGCCCTTGCTTGTTCTATCATCAGTGAATTAATTGGAGGTTAAGCATATGCAACAACTAGATAACGAAGAAAAGAAAATATTGTCCCTACTGCCAAAAGGAATTGACCGGCCCCGTCCATTGCGTGAACTGGTCAAGCTGACCGGCTGGACTAACCGCAAGATTCGGGCCACTATCTACCGTTTAATTGTTGTACATCATCAGCCAATTGGCGCCGTGTACCAGCGTCCGGGCAATGGTTATTTCATCATCACCAACGATAAGGAGCGACAGCAAGCACTAGCGCCCCTCACATCGCAAATTGCCATGATGAGCAGGCGGGCGCAGGTAATTGGCAATGCAAAGTTAGTGAGTGAAGAATAATGTTTGAGAAAATAAAAAAGCCGCTAATGCTGGATAACTACCACATCAAACAGCATTAACAGGCTCAAAACTTAGATAAGGCGGTAACTAGCCCGCCTTGTCTATTCTATCATGAAGCGATTCAGTGGGGACATCCCCAACACAGAAAGGAATACGGCAATGAAAAAAACTAATCTTGATAAAGTTGAAGACACAAACATTACCCTTGAAACTGTTCTGGGGTTGGCACAGACGGTCAATGATTTAGTGTCGGACAATATCACCTTGCTGACTGATTACCCAAGCAAAAGCAATGGAGAGAAATACCAAGCCAACCGCCTGGCAACTAAATTGATGGCGTTGTCGACTGCTACCATTCAAGCTACGGAAAAGGCACAAGGCCAGGTAAATACGGCCGTGAAGTCACTTATGGAAGCTGGTGACCAGCAGTGACTGATAACTTTGATAAGCTTATGGCCAATTAAGTTACCCCAGTTTGGAGATGACCAGCAATGGATAAATTACAGAGCGCACTCAAATACGCAAGATTAGGCTATTCAGTGTTACCAATGAAAGGTAAACATCCCCTAATCAAGTTTGCAGACCGCCCGGCACTTACCACAGATCAGATAAAGAAATGCTGGAGTAAGTATCCAAACGCTAACGTTGCTTTACGCACCACTAACTTCTTTGTAGTGGATATTGATACGAAACAGGCACATGGCAAGGACGGGATGAAGTCCATTAAGCAGTTGCCGCAGGGGGTTATTTTGCCGACTAGAGCGCAGGTAACAGCTAGTGGCGGTTATCAAATGTTCTATATCAAACCACAGAATAGCCACTTAAAACAGGTGATTGGCCTACTTCCCGGTGTTGACATTAAGGCACACCCTAACAATTACGTGTTAGTACCACCATCAACAACGGAAAAAGGCAGTTACAGGTGGCTCAACGATAACGCACCGATGAAACACCCCAGCGCCCTACTCTTAGAAATGATAGCCAACTATCAACCACAGTCGACCAGGAAGCAGCATGGCAGCTATCGTCCCGGAAAGAAATGGACGGGCAGAGTGCTAGACAACATAGTTAAGGGCGCACCAGAGGGCCAGCGAAACGATTATTTGACCCGGCTATGTGGACAGATGATCTACGCTGGGGCAGATAGTGAAACCGTCTGGACGCTGATTAACTATGCTAACCAATTTAATACGCCACCACTAGAAGAACGGGAAGTCGGAAAGATTGTTGCTAGTGTATTAAAAGAGGAGTTGAGAAAGTGAGCAAAAAAAGACAGGCGTTAGACACTAATAACCCCGTAGTTAAGGGATTAGGGCTTAACGCCTTATTTAATGACCTGGACCAGCAGCGCAGCCAACAAACTACGCCACCAAAAACAATGAAAGAATTAAAAGCGCAGTTA
Source organism: Limosilactobacillus difficilis (assembly GCF_947387495.1). GTDB lineage: Bacteria > Bacillota > Bacilli > Lactobacillales > Lactobacillaceae > Limosilactobacillus > Limosilactobacillus difficilis. The sequence continues at coordinate 22,031 of NZ_CANDNU010000018.1, read as the reverse complement.
CAGCGAGATGGTGAGCGGTGGCGAGATAAGCATAAGAAAGAGCTTAAAAACGGGAATACTAAAATCTTTCATCCCTCACCACGCACAGTAGCGGATATTCTGGAGAGATACCTAAACTACGGAATTATTGCCAATGATGATGAAGAAATGGAACGGGGCCAGGTTTCGTTTTATGACCTGGACAGTGGGACATATAAGGCTAGCCAACGAACATTGGAAAAGCTTGCCACTTGTATTGAGCGTTCCTTAACCACCCGGCAGCTAGCAGAAATAAGACATTATCTGTTTTTAGATAGCCACCGTCTTACAGAAACCCGGACTAAATGGCTCATCCCCGTTAACAACGGTATTTACAATCAGCACACCCACAAGCTGGAGCCGTTCTCGTCTAAATACGTGTTCAGACACAAGATCATGACCAATTACAACGCCAATGCTACTGAACCATCATTCAATGGCTGGCAGTTGTCGGAATGGTTTCAACAGATCGCAGGTGGCGACCGTGACAAGCTGCTACTGTTATGGCAAACCATATCGGCAGTGGTTAACCCTAATCTGACCACCGACGTTGCCATTTTCCTAGTGGACAACGGACAAGGACGAACTGGTAAAAGTACATTTGAGCGACTACTGGAGAACCTAGTGGGCGCTGGTAATTACGGTTCATTGAAGCTAAAAGAGTTTGAAGATGATTTTAAGTTAGCAAGCGCCACTGGCAAGGCCCTGTTAATTGGGGATGATAATAACCCAAACGACTATAACCGGACCAGTGAGAATTTTAAGAGCGTAGCAACCGGAGAAAACATCCTCATCAACCCTAAAGGACTTACCCCATTTAACTACCGATTCAATAACTTCATTGTCCAGTCAATGAATGGTATTCCCCGTTTTAGTGATACTTCCGACGCCCTATTCAGGCGGTTCCGGGTAATCGTATTCGACCATCAATACAAGGCCACCGCAGCAAACAAGCGTATCAAGGATGAATACATCAAAGCCCAACGGCTGCTAGAGTTCGTACTTAAAAAAGCCCTTAGTATGACCCCAGACGTGTTACAAGACACCGCAGAAAGCCAGGAGATCATCAAGGACATCAAAGAGGATAACGACAGCGTAGATCACTTCATTGAGAACTATTTACCAGAGCTGGAGAGTACCCGCATTCCCGTTGCATTCCTGTTTAAGCTTTTCCTAGCTGCTATGGACTACGAGAATAACCCACAGAAGATAAAGCAAAACACCTTTACCCGTAGAGCTAAGCCATTAATGGCAGAAAAAGGATGGGAATATTCCAGGAACAATTTAGCGCCACGCCTTCATTGGGAAGCTAATGATATGAATAAGTTGAACGAACTAGATATTCACTACAAATACACCGTAAAGATTAACCCTAGCAAGTATCAGCCTCTTTTTAACAAGACCAACAAAGAGGACGATAAACCAACAGACAATTGAAGCTAGTTAGATTTTGTTGGTGCCTATAAATATTGATATATAAGTATTACAACACTAAAAACCAACATACCAACAAACCAACATAGATATATTGCATATAAAGGAAAATGCCTAAAATTAAGTGTTTTTTCTTATAAAGAGATTTTCCTATAAAAAATTGTTGTTTTGTCGGTATTGGCTTACAAACTCAGTAGTACCAACGGATTACGGCACCAACAAGCAATACCAACAGGCTATTTTTAACTGTTGGCTGTTGGTATAGGCGCATTGGGCACCCTATAAAAGGAAATGGCCAGGTACCATGTTCAGATTTTGCACCCTTAAAAGTAATGACAGATTAGTCGGACTATAAAAAGAGAGGATAATCATAGATGAAATTTAGGGATGAAATTTAACATCAAATACCCAATGTTAGTGGAGCAAGCATATAACCAACTGATTGCTACTGGTTTCAAGTCAAGCAAGGACAAGTTATATAAAATGCTTGTAGAAGAGGGGATGATTGATGAGCTAGGCAACCCTACACAGGCGGCAATTGATAGTGGCCTAGTCGAAACCGCTGGAGATAACCCTATTAAGCAATTCAAGGCGGAAAACCCGGTTATGGCCAACATCCCCGACCAGCATTTCAAGGTTGATAACGGCCGGATATTGATGGACTGTTTCGCAGTAAAAAAGGCTGCTACTACCGTGTTAAATGACCCGGAAGCAACGGCAGAACAACAAGAAAGCGCCCGGTATCTATTGGAACAAGTAGAGAGCCTGGACCATAACGAATGGCACTAACAGTAAAGGCGGCCTAACAGTGGACCGCCTTTTTATTTATTACTGATCGACGAAAACCAACATCCCCTAAATGCTGTTAAATCAGTAATTACAGGGATAACTGGTCTATACATTCGTTGGTAAAGGGGCAGAATTGTAGTTAATTCAGTAGCAAGTTAGAATGAAAAAGTAGACCGTGCGTTCGATATAGCGAACCTCGCTAAAAAATCGGGCAGTTTTAGAACGGATAGACAACAAGCAATATAATTTATCGTTCAACACTTAAAAGCGCTTAGAAGAGCTTACAGAGCTAAATAAGAATATATTCAGAAATGGAGTTGATGATATTGGGTTGGTATCGTGGGCGTTATGTTTTTAGTAGCCGCAACCTGGCACAGATGATGGCAGAAAGTAAAACAGACTATCATTTCAGAGTTCGCAACAAGGACCAGGCAGACAAAACGGTAATCAGTTTCGTGTATTCGGACCATGTGAAGAAAGACAGGCGTTTTTATAGTGCTTGTCGTGTTGTCTATGATCGTTACAAGGAATATTGCAAGCAGCAAGGACTGGAGCCGCTAACCAATCGACAATTTAAGCACAACATGGAGTTGCTAGGGTTCGTATACCAGAAGCACCATCGCTTTTATGCTGGATATTACAGCAACAAGGTTACGACAGCATACAAAAACATTGGCCTAATGAGTGACTGAATGTTTAGCTAAGTGTCCAATTTACTAATATTCGATAATCGTTGATATAACGGTATATCTACTCAAAAATGGACTGGTCAAAACTGGACATTATCGGGGACATTTGTAGTTGTTTGAATGCTAACAAATGCTAAACCTTGTTTGTGGTTTCGTAGTTAGATTGGCGGTGATAGCGTGAAATTATTCCATGAAATGGGAAACACTGGCAATTGTCGCAATCGTTGATTTAACGGCAATTATCATCTTAAAAGATTACCCAAAATTGCCGCCTTGTGGGGATGATCGTAGTTAAATTGATGATAAAAAGTGATGGGAAATGATAGGAATATTAGGCTTTTCGTAGTTAGCAAGCATTGTTCATACTTGAATGCTGACAAGTGCTGGTGTTACAGGCTTTACCACAACAAGCAGGAGCAATTAAAGGCAGTAAACAGCGCCTTATTGCTGCTAAGTTTGAACATGGAGGACCTACAAAAACCTCACATTATTAACGATTCGTAGTTAAAAGAATGTTGTTAAATGTTGGTGTTAAATCCTATAGCAATGGGAAACTTGACAAAACTTAACATTAAATCCTATATTGACGCTGATTACATAGTAAAGGCCACTACTCACAGGAATTACAGAGCGGTGGCCTTTATTCGATTAGGGGGATGATGATAAATGCTGCTTAATTCGTTTGATGATTATATGTTTTACAGCCTAGTGGCACATATCTTTCATGTTTCAATGACAACGGCCTACTGGACCACCAACACGATTACGGCTGGGATAATGATTGCTATTGTTCTGGTATGTTTGATTGAACGATAGCAATAAAAAAGCCCGTTGAATTAACAACGGACTAAAGATCGCACCAGGTGGCACGCCCTTCGATATAAAAAGAAACCAAATTTATTGTAATTGGAGTGATTGTCCCATGTCAACCATCCCCACAACTGGAGAAAAGACAGCTGCCACCGTCGCTAAGAACTATCTAAGACAATTCAAGGGCTGGCAACTAATATCGCTTAGAGTAAACGATAGCGACCCCAGAGCGACCGACCAGGAACAGTTAGAACATACAAGGGCCATATCTGAATTAAAGGCTAGGCAGCATATCGTTACCGCAGTTGGTAAGGTTGACCAGGCCAGCGGAATAATCTTAGATCAACGATTTATCAAGCGGCGCCGCACCAAAACGACACTGGCAGAGTTGGCAGCGAACCATTACCAGATTACAGAGGGCAACTTCTATCATCGACAACGTAAAGCCTTGTTGATGGCTTACAAGCTTATGCACTAGCTGGGGGATGGCTCAATTCTGACATTCCAGACACCCTAAAAGGTATTTCTGACACTTTCGGCCCCCTTAAAAAAGAAAAGGCAGCCCTCACATAGCCGCCTTTACAAATTACCATACGCAAACATATTTTAGCATGAAACACTCCCCCGCCCTACTTTGCTATCAAAAAGAGCGCACACATTCCAATTGCCTTACACACAAGCGATAATTTTTGAAAGTTTAGGGTGTGGGGGGTAGCATTCGCCAATTATTGAAAAATCAGCGTTTAACATGATAATTCACTACGCTACTTTGCCAGTTTTAGCGTTTTTCGCAATTTTATTGGCCATTCAGATAACACGAAAACGCCGCAGCCATACAATCGACCATCTTATTTACGCAGAGCAAAATAAAAGCCGCCCAAACAGGCGGCCCCACGCTGGAGAGAAGTTAAATATTTTTCCGCACTTTTTCCACACTTGCGGCAAAAAATACGCTTTTCAGTGTTTTTACAGAAACAAAAATGCCTTTATATCAACGTTTTGCGAAGATATAAAGGCTACGAAAAATGAAAAAATGCCCCAAACAGGATTCGAACCTGTACATGGTTACCCATACAACGACCTGAACGTTGCGCGTCTGCCAGTTCCGCCACTGGGGCATCTCTATTTGCTTTATGTTGCTCTCTCAAACAACAATATATAATATACATGATTCACAGTGACTTGGCAAGAGCTTTTCTGAAATTTTCTGATCTTTTTATTCCGGCAGTTTAATCATCGTTCCATAGCCCGTTAAAACTAAAAACTTTGGTGCCACCTGCATATTGGCTACCGACTGTTGAAAGCGTACCCCAACTACACCGTCTGCCTGGTGGGCTTTCGCTTTGCGCTTTAACTCGTTTTCTACCTTACTAAAAAGCTGGTCAAAGCCCTCAAACTCATCAATCGCATCGCTCGGCAACATGAGTTTAGCAGTCGCATTGACCAATCCCAGCATCTTGTGCTTACCCCGAAATTCTTCCGTCGATAAGAACATTCTCTATCCCTCTCTTCACTACTAATCACTGATATCGCAAGAATTATACACCAAAAAATCCGCTCCTGGTCGGGGCGGATCACTTTGGGAAGGAACCATTTTAACTTTGCGCTAAAGCCTTTTCGTTACTCATGTCAATTTTGATTCAATCTTTCCGCAAAGTTATTTAATATGCTCTGGTGCACGCTGGTGACCACATCTTAACATCAATTCCTTTTGTTGCTTTGTGTCACACTTACGCTGCTTCTAACCTACTAAATACTTCAGTTGCCAAGCTTTGAAAGTTTCTTATTTCCTTCCTCACCAATAATATACCATTATTTGTAAGCGATTGCAATGATTTTCTCTAGCTTTTATAACAATAACGAAATCAACGCAATAGCATTGTTTAAGCCATGTAAAAGCATTGAATTTTTAATATCACCGCTAAAAGTATAAACAATGGCCAGCACTGCGCCCAGGTAAGCATAGATCAAAAAACTAATTGGCGTACTGTTAGCATGGCTCGCCCCAAAAATCAGACAGGAGAAAAGCACTTTGGCCCAAACCCAAGAAGGTTTAAAGAATAAATTCATCGCGGATCCCCGAAAAATCAATTCTTCAGCAATTGGAGTTAGAAACACGACTGAGAAAGCCAGTGCAGCCGTTCCCAGCGGATTGTTATGCATTAAATGAGCAATATTAGCATTGTTAGCCGTTTGGGTTTGGTGGTAAATCATTCGGTTCAACGTTGATAAAATATAGGATCCGCTCATAATAGCGACATAGCCGCCGAAAACCCATTTCAAACGCTGGCCAAATCTTTGCGAGCGATGAGGCCGCTGATCCACCCGATGATAAATTCCGGCTGCAAAGACAATAATCAGAAGAAAAGTCACCAGGTACAATCCTAAATAAGTTGCTGCCGCATGGTTAAGATGTTGATAATGCCGCAAAGGGACCAGCACAATAGGCGGTAATTCGATCATGAAGATTAAACTCGCCATTAACAAAATTCGCACAAATAAATTCGGTCGTTTAGGACGTGAATCAGAAATATTCAGATAGATCATTCCTCTCAAAGATGTTTTACGCTGTCACGTTCCACTAGTTTAACAGCCAGCTTCACCTTCTGCCAATCCATAGATGGATTTTTAAGTCGCTTGATTAACATCTTGGTGGCTGTTTCCCCTATCTTGTGTAAAGGCTGTTCAATTGTAGTGAGTTGCGGCATAACATACTCGTCCAGATCGATATTATCGTAACCCATGACGGAAATGTCATCTGGGACGCTGAGCCCCTGTTCATGCAGACCACGCATAAGGCCAATGGCCATTTCATCATTTTCAGCAAACACTGCTGTGGGTTTTTTCGATAAAACATCCGCTGTCGCCTGATAACCACCGGCTTTAGTGAGTTCGGCCGGCACAATCCACTGCTTAGCATCAAAGGTAACACCAGCTTCACCCAAACCATCAACAAAGCCTTTTAAGCGGTTATTAATATTGATGGTGGGTAACTTGGGGTGCAAAACGACAATTTTTTGATGACCTTGACGAGCCAGATAAGCAGCCGCCTGATGACCACCTTGGTAGTCGTCGGTTTCTAACCGATCACCCGCTCGATTTTCATTTTGATCAAATAAAACGTAGGGAGTATGCCACGGTTTCAGCAAATCGTCAACCGTCTTAGCAGTAATTGAAGCACTAGCAATAATAAAACCATCCACCGACCGTTCCATTAGCTGTCGAAGATAAAAACGCTCCAAATCTACCTCGTGGTTGGCACCAAAAACGATGGCAATAAAGCCTTCTTTGCGAGCGGTAATATCAACGCCATGAATAAAAGTGCTGAAAAATGGATTATTGAGGTTGGGTACTAAGACCCCAATTGTCTTGGACGAACGCAAAATCAGATTACGGGCATTAAAGTCAGGAACATACCCCAATTCATCCCGCAAATGAAGGACTTTTTCTTGAGTTGCCTTGCTGAAGCGGTCACCCTTTCCGTTCAGAATTTGGGAAACCGTCGTTACCGAAACCCCTGCCGCACTGGCCAGATCACGGATCGTTATTTTTTTTGCCATGAATAACAACCTTCGTTTCTGTTTGGTCTAGAGTAAACCATTTTACGTAAACATTTTACCCTAGTCTTCATGGTAGCGCAACCATCCTCGCTATTGGTGGAAAACTTCTTTAAAAATTGCTTTTGTCGTCGCCATCTGATAACCACGCACCCGCAAATAATCAACGTTAGCTAAAAACACTTGGTATTCCCATAGCGACGATAAATCATGCTCATTGTAGTAATCCATCGTCAACTGCATCTTATCCACTTTCGTCAAGATCCCTTCAAAATCATCTTGCCCTTTATATTTGTTCGTGCCAATTACAACCGGCAGATGATGCTTAAAAGAGTCTTGCAAAAAGGTCTGCAGCAATGGTTGATTGTGGAAATCATGCTCCCGCAAAAATTTTTGAAGACCCCAGAGATCAAAGTAACCATGATCTTGAGCAACCTTGGCTTTCACCGTTACCGTTGTCAAGTAGTCCGTCTGACTACGCACCTGCCGGATACTAGTCAAGCGCGTGACCAGTAAGCAATTGACCTTTCCGTCCCAATCCAGCACCAGTAGCAAGGCAAACAGTTGATCCATCGCGATGACGAAGCCAACGTCAAAACTGTCAGTACTGTCCAAATTATAAATTTCAATTAAGGTTCCCTGTTGCTCCGCGATAGTCATTTCGCTGCGGATCTCATTCTGGGTCATGTATAACCGCCATCTCCAATCAATCATTAACGATTAATTTTCTCATGAATGACCTAACGATGCAATTTTTTGACATTAATCCAAAAAGAGGCACTTGCCGCTCCTGTCAGGGCCGTAACCAGTACCATCAGCTTATTGCGCCGCTTGGGTCGAGCTTTTTCGCTTTTTACGCGCATTTTGGTAAGGCAGCGTCGCGAATGATTCGCACGCCAGTGATCATCGTGTTTTTCTGACTTAGCAGTTAACTGCTGCTTTAAAGTCTGATCATACTTGCTGAGCGAAAAAGCCTTGATCACTGCTTCCAGCTTTTGATCATAGTGAGTGTCCGTCGCGTAGTTACCATTCAGACTCCTTAAAGCTCGGTGATAATCAGACGATTCGTGACGATGGATTCCCTCATATCTTTTGTCTTCCAAAACATGGGCATAATCGGTTAGTGACTCATTCCAATCCTTGTATTTGCGAAAAGCCGCCGCAATTTGAAAGGGATGACCATCTTTATCTTGTTCACTGGTTGCCATGACAACACTCGGCAGACCTGCACTTGCCTTAACGCCCAACAGATTAAAATAATGGCTAGCCAACTCACTAGTCCCCCAGTTACTCTCCAGAGCAGCTTGAGCTAATAAAATCGAAGGGTAAAGATCATATTTCCGGCAAACTTTCAACGCAACCGGACTTAATTGCTTAAAAAAAGCCTCTTGTTTAGTCGTCGGGCAAGCTAATTCAAAGCGGTCATTATTCCGACCAGCAGGAGGGACCTGTACTGAACGAAAAGCAGGAGCTTGGGCTGGCTGACAATTACTGTTAGAATTACTCTGACTGTTTCTCGCTTGGTCTGCTTGTCCGGTTTTTGCGGCACCATCCCGCCATCCCCGGTCATAACCGGCCCGAACAAAAAGATCCTGAAATTGGTGCTGTAGATGTTGCTGGCCATCCATCAGCCCTTGGCGATAACCGGCTAGGTAGCGATCTCGCTCTGCCGGCGAAAAAGCTGTGGCTTGGGCGGCCGAAGTCATAGTCGCAAAGAAAATCATCAACGATAATATGCATTTTGTAATTTGTTTCATCATTTACCTCCTGAGTCCCTACTAAGAACTACGGTAAATGATGATTAATCAACAGAAAAAGCCTGGCCAAGAATTGATATTCTCCACCAGACTTTCAAAATTGTTATTAAATTGTTGGGTAAGACGAAGTGTCAATCTTAATTGGCTTGTTAGCATCATCGGTCTTGACAACAACAACATCGCAAGGTGCCTGCCGAACAACATAGGCCGTCGTTGAACCGACAATCATCCGGCCAACTACGTTCAACCCACTCGCGCCGACTACGATTAAATCAATCTTCTTGTCCTTGACAAATCCCGTTGTCAACTCCACCTTAGCGTTTCCGATCAAAACCTCGGTATTTACTTTGGTCAATCCTGCTGTTTCAGCCTCTTTTTTGAGTTTAGCTTGGTCCTTAGTCAGTTTCTCAGTAGCCCGGTCATACATTGACCGATCGATAAAACCATACGTGACCGTGCCAGACGATGAATCTTTTGTCCCGTTAACAACACTCAGCAGGGTCAGCGTTGCTTGATTTTGTTTGGCCATTGAAACAGCCTTTTTAAAAGCCATCTCGGACTGTTTGGAACCGTCGATCCCAACTAAAATATTAGTGTATTCACTCATGCCAATTCCCTCCTCGATCTTCATCCTTAGTCTTCACACTTTAATTATACCATGACCCAATACGAGAATCAGGTAACCAATTAACAAGCAAGGCTTATCCATGCCATAATAAAAGATGAGGAGGTAAAAAAATGAAAACTTTAACTGCCAACATCCTAGATGAGGTGATCACGCCCCGTCCTGTGAACTCATATAAGGGAACCTTCGGCAAAGTCACTCTCGTTGGTGGCAATCAGCAGTTTGGTGGTGCTATTATTATGGCTTCTACGGCCGCCGTTTACTCCGGCGCTGGTCTCGTCACCACTTGCACCGATCCGCTCAATGCCGGACCACTTCACAGTAACGTCCCCGAAGCAATGTTTGCCGACTTCCATCACCAACAATCACTGGCTTCTCTGGTCGCAGGTGCTACGATCGTCGTCGTCGGTCCTGGTCTGGGCGAAGATGAGCAGAGCCAAGCCATTTTAAAAACGGTCTTTGCAAACGTTCGCCGACAACAAACACTTGTCATTGATGGCTCAGCAATTACCGTAATGGCTCATTTGCATATTTCTCAGCCTGCGGCCCGGGTTATTTACACCCCTCACCAAATGGAGTGGCAACGACTATCAGGCATTCCGATTGCCGACCAGCAGCCGGCCAAAAACCGGCAAGTGGCTGACCAACTACAAGCAACCGTCGTTTTAAAAAGTCACCGTACCCAAATCTACCTGCCAACTGGGAGCACTTATCAACTGTCAATCGGCACACCTGCCCAAGCAGTTGGTGGCATGGGCGACACCCTTGCGGGGATGGTTGGCGGCTTTACTGCTCAGTTTCACGATAACGTAGACAAAGCCGTCCTAGCCGCTGTTTATGCTCACAGTGCCGTTGCAGAAGCAATCGCACAAAAACAGTATATCGTCTTACCTCATCAAATTAGCCGTGCCCTTCCGGCTTTCATGGCCAAAATTGCCGCAAAACACAACTAGCATTCGCCATTATTTGGATTGTGCGGACAGCCAATGCAGTTGCAAGCCACTTCTTCAGGAGCGTCTTGCAGCTTTTTTTGTAGCAACGCTTGAAGATTATGGATATCAGACTGGCTGAGCTCTACCTGGTCAATGACGTCGGCAAGGGTACGACCAACCCGCTTAGCACAGATATTCTCAAAAAGTTGAATGGCCACTTGGCTCATCGTCGTCTGCTGTTCAACCAAGGGCGTGTAGCGAAAGGCCCGTCCTTCCCGCTTGGTTGCTAAAATGTTCTTCTGCACCAGCCGCCGCAACAATGTTTTCACTGTCGCCGACTGCCAACCAAAGGGTTTGCTCAGTAGCTTTGTCAGTTCGCTGCTAGTCGCGCTGCCCCGAGTCCAAAGCACCCGCATGACTTGCCATTCCGCAGGACTGATATCTAATTCTTCTTTTTTTGCCATCAATCGCTCCTCCTTTTTAATTTTTAGTTTACACATGTAAACTCTAACTGTCAAATTAACCCCCGCCAGATCTATCAGCGGGGGATTTGGCTATTTAATATGCAATCGCCAACGTAAGCTAGCCACCCGTTCTCCAAGAATCCGATCCGCTAACCGGAAGCGCAAGGAAAGATAGAGATAGATTGCCGCTCCGATGACGACCCCGGGGATGAGAATAAAGAAAGCCGTAAAGCGACCGTAAGGACTAACCAGATGTCCCAGTAACAGCATCACAGCTTTAGTAACCACAAACATTAGCAGTGAATAGCCCAGAATTTGGTTGGTCGGCCGGGTCATTTGATGAAATGGCAAATTAAACTCGTCATTAAAACTGTGCAAAATCAGATAGTTGATCACGGTCATAGAAATACCCGTCGCCAGCAACGGTCCAATCCCGCGGAAGAAGTAGATGCACGGGTATTGTATGACAAATTTGACCGCCAAACCGATTGCCAAATTGACCATCATCTTCTTGTTTTCCGAAATCCCCTGCATCATCGCCGCAGCAACGGTGTAAAGACCAAAAGGAATCGACATAAAAGACGCAAATTCCAGAATCGTAATCCCGGCTTGATCATAACGATAAAAAACCGTATAGATCTGAGGAGCGACTGCCGACAAGCCCAGCGCAGCCGGTACCATTACAAAGTAAAACATCATCAAGACGTTGACGATCTGTTTGCGCATCCCCTGTTGATCATTCTGGGCGCGGGCCTCCGCCAATAGCGGGATTACCGTCGCTGCCAAGGCCGAAGCCAGGGAAATCACAATCATGTACAACTTGTTAGCATTGAAGCTGAAAAGAGCGTAAACAACAGACAATTGGTAATTGGTATAATGGCCTACCATCTTCATCATCGGGTTAAAGGTGTACTGATCAACCAGTTGAAAAAGGGTGATCCCGGATTCGATCACAATAAAAGGAATCGACTGGTAAATAATCTTAAGCACAAGTTGCATCGTTGAAACGTCCGCTCCACCGACTGAATTGCGCGCCATCTCGTTCATCGTTCTCAAGTGGTGCAAATAAGCCGTAGTTAACACGACGATCGCTCCAATTGCCCCGATGAAGGCCGCAAAGGTAGACTGCGTCACCGCATGGACCCAGTTGCCGTCACCTAACTTCATGATGAAGTAAGTTGCGCCAAGCATGTAGATAATTCGGAAAAGCTGCTCGACGAACTGGCTGACCGCGGAAGGAGCCATCCAGGCGTAGCCTTGCAAATACCCTCTGGTAATGCTCATGCAGGGAATAATCAAGACGGCCCATGCCAAAGATCGAACGACCGGCACGACATTCACGTCGCCACCGCTTAAAATCCCGGCACCGAGCATCATAACCGTAGCACAAACAATCCCCATTGCTGCCGCGACATACATCCCGGAATGGTAAAGTTTTCGTGAAATATTGGCCTGATCCAAGCCGTTATAATGAGCTACCAACTTGGAGATAGCCGAAGGAATCCCAGCAGTTGCCACGACCAAAAAGAGATTATAAATATTGTAACCTTTGGCGTAAACGGCGTTGGCAATGTTACTGTAACTTCCCAGCCAGGTGACCCAGGGGATAATATAAATTGCACCCAAGATTCGCGATGCGATGCTACCAGCAGTCATCCAGGCCGAACCGGTAATCATTTTCTGGGTCGCATCAGTGGCAGTATTCGTTCCTTCTGCCGACTGTTCTTGTTCTGCCATAAATCGTCCTCGCTCCCGTCTTCAGTAATTAATATGCGTCTAAATCGACTTCAACGTTGATAATTTCCTTCCCTCCGTAGCGGCGTTGTAAGTCAGCCAGGCTGCGGGCTTGGGGCAGAGATTCATAATGGGTAATCATGTCGTTGAGCGTAATTGCCAGTGCTAGTTTGGCGTTCTCTAAGGCATCGTCTTTCGTTTCGCCGCGCGCGCTAGCGTCCAGGACATCAGGAAACGTTAATTGGTATTCGCCATCCTTATGTTCTAATAAGGCGGCATACTTAACCTTTGTCATGATATACCTCCAATTTTTAACGCATTTGGAACTGAAATTATATTATACGCCCGTTTAAGACAAGGCCAAACAATTTTAAGAAAGTTATTAATTTTTAATCAAAAAAAGGATTGGAAAATTAAATCCCAATCCTTTTTAGCCATATTTATTTAGCAACGATATTGACGATCTTATTTGGTACGACGATTACTTTCTTGATCTCTTTGCCAGCGGTAAACTTTTGAACTCGTTCATTAGCCAAAGCTACTTTTTGGGCTTCGTCCTTATCAATATCCTTGGCCATCTCAATCTTAGCCCGCAGCTTTCCGTTGACCTGAACCATCATGTGGACAGTATCTTCAACCAGGGCAGCCGGATCGTATTTTGGCCATGGCTGGAAAGTAATGGTGTCCGATACGCCAAATTTACTCCAAATCTCTTCACACATATGCGGTACGATTGGTGCTAACATCTTGATGAAGCCTTCCATGTACTCAACAGGCAAGTCGTCAACCTTATAAGCTTCGTTAACAAAAACCATCATCTGGCTGATCGCCGTGTTAAAGTGCATCCGTTCAAAATCATCGGTAACTTTCTTGACCGTTTGATTGTAGACCTTCTTCAGTTTACCGTCGTTGAAGTTGGAAACCCGGTCGCGCAAGTGATTGTTGTCATCAATCATCAATCGCCAAACCCGCTGCAGCCACTTGTTAGCACCATGCAGGCCCTTAGGATCCCATGGAACAGACTCCGTCAAAGGTCCCATGAACATTTCATAAAGCCGCAGGGTATCAGCCCCGTACTGGTCGACGATGTCGTCAGGGTTGACCACGTTACCCTTGGATTTGGACATCTTTTCGTGGTTAGCCCCAAGAATCATCCCCTGGTTGACCAACTTCATAAATGGTTCCGGCGTTGGAACCAGCCCCAGGTCGTAAAGGAATTTATGCCAGAAACGAGCATACAGCAGGTGCAGGACGGCGTGTTCCGCCCCGCCGACATAAAGGTCAACCGGTGACCAGTAATCTAAGGCTTTCTTGGAAGCAAATTCTTGGTCATTATGTGGATCACAGTAACGAAGCCAGTACCAGGAAGAACCAGCCCATTGTGGCATCGTGTTGGTTTCCCGCAGACCATGGCGACCGTTTTTGTCGTAGACATTAACCCAGTCCTTAACGTTGGCCAGTGGGCTTTCTCCCGTGCCTGATGGCTGGATGTCGTCCGTTTCCGGTAATTTAACTGGCAGCTGGTCTTCTGGAACCAGCGAGGTTGTTCCGTCATCCCAGTGGATCACCGGAATTGGTTCACCCCAGTAACGCTGCCGACTGAAAATCCAGTCCCGCAGCTTGTAATTCACTTTCTTGTGCCCACAGTGATGTTCTTCGAGCCAATCAATCATCTTGGCAATCGCTTGTTTTTTATCAAGGCCGTTTAAGAAGCCCGAGTTAATGTGCTTGCCATCTTCGGTAAATGGCGCCTTTTCAACGTTGCCGCCTTCAATCACGGGAACGATCGGTAAATCAAACTTCTTGGCGAAGGCCCAGTCCCGCTCATCATGAGCCGGAACGGCCATGATCGCACCCGTGCCATAGCTTGCTAAGACGTAGTCGGAAATCCAAATCGGCAGTTTAGCACCGTTAACCGGGTTGATCCCGTAAGCACCGGTGAAGACCCCAGTCTTGTCTTTACTACCATCGGTCCGTTCCCGTTCTGAGCGACGAGCAGCTTGTTCCTTATATTCGGCAACAGCAGCCTTTTGTTCATCAGTAGTGATCTCATCAACTAAGTCATGTTCTGGTGCTAAGACCATGTATTGAGCCCCAAAGAGAGTATCCGGCCGGGTAGTGTACACTTCGACCTGCTTGTCGTCATGACCTTCGACATTGAAGAAGACGCTGGCACCTTCAGAACGGCCAATCCAGTTGCGTTGCATTTCCTTGACGCTTTCTGGCCAGTCAACCAGGTCGAGATCCTTAATCAAACGATCAGCATAAGCGGTAATCTTTAATACCCACTGCTTCATCGGCTTGCGGTAAACCGGGTAACCGCCCCGTTTTGTCTTACCATCTTCGACTTCTTCGTTGGCCACAACCGTACCACCCATGAAGTCAGGCGCCCAGTTTACTTCGATTTCGTCTTCATAGGCCAGACCACGCTTATAAAGCTGTTCAAAAATCCACTGAGTCCACTTGTAATAATGCGGATCAGAAGTTTTAACTTCCCGATCCCAGTCGTAGGAAAAACCAAGTGACTGGATTTGTTTCCGGAAGTGCTCGATGTTCTTATCTGTAAATCCGTTAGGGTTGTGCCCCGTCTTCAAAGCGTATTGTTCTGCTGGCAGGCCAAAGGCATCAAAGCCCATCGGGTGCAAAACGTTGAAGCCCTGCATCCGTTTCATCCGCGCCATCACATCAGTTGCAGTGTAGCCTTCCGGATGGCCGACGTGCAAACCCTGTCCAGACGGGTACGGGAACATGTCCAGTGCGTAATACTTCTTCTGATCATCGTTAATCTTAGCCTTAAAAGTCTTATTCTTTTTCCAGTAGCGTTGCCACTTTTGTTCAATTACTTTGTGATCGTATGCCATATTTTTTCTCCTTTGTTGTCAAGACTGCCCTAAACAAAAACGCCCCGTTGAATTATCAACGAGACGAAATTTTCCGCGGTACCACCCGATTTTCCCTCTTTAGCAAGGGACTCTTTGCGGGTTTAACGCACCCAGCGTCAGAACTTACTAACAGTCGTTCAGTTCTGGTAAAGCCAAGCCAGTTCATCGGGGGCTACTCCACATTCTCACCACCATGTAGTCGCTTAACAGTAGTTGCCCCAACTAATAACTCTTGACTGTGATTTTTAATTATTCTAGCAATCACCGTCCAGTTTTGCAAGAATTTTCGAACGAACGATGAAGATTGTCAAGCAAAGTTTAGCCCAGAATCTTCTTCAGTGCATCCACCTTGTCCAGCTGTTCCCACGGTAGGTTAAGATCATCACGACCAAAATGACCATAAGCAGCCGTTTGTTCGTAGATTGGCCGCTTCAGATCCAGCATCTTGATAATGCCAGCCGGCCGCAAGTCAAAGACCTGACGAATAGCGCTGATCAATTCCGCATCGCTGCGCGTCCCGGTCCCGTAAGTGTTGACTTGAATGGAAACTGGGTGCGCAACCCCAATCGCGTAAGCAACCTGGATTTCCAATTTCTTGGCATAGCCAGCTGCAACCACATTTTTGGCAATGTAGCGGGCAGCATAGCTAGCTGACCGATCCACCTTGGTAGCATCCTTGCCAGAGAAAGCACCGCCACCATGATGGGCAGCGCCACCATAAGTATCAACAATAATCTTCCGACCAGTCAAACCAGCATCAGCACTCGGCCCCCCGAGGACAAAGCGGCCTGTCGGATTGATGAAGTAACGGGTTTGATCATCCAGGAGATCGGCCGGGATCACTTGCTTGATAATCTGTTCCTTGACGTCCTTATGAATTTGTTCCTGGCTGACGTCTGGATCATGCTGAGTTGACAGCACAACGGTGTCAATCCGCTTTGGCTGATCATTGTTGTCGTATTCAACCGTCACCTCTGCCTTGGCATCAGGACGCAGGTACGGAATCTGGCCGCTCTTACGCAGTTCAGCCTGCTTTTGCATCAAATGGTGGGAAAGCATCAGGGCCAGTGGCATGTATTCCGGTGTTTCATCAGTTGCGTAACCGAACATCAAACCCTGGTCGCCGGCACCAATCTTGTCCAGTTCGTCCTTTTTGCCTTCGTCACGTTGTTCCAGGGCATCATCAACCCCCTGAGCAATGTCAGGTGATTGTTGGTCGATCGCCGTCAAAACCCCGCAAGTGTTGCCATCAAAGCCGTAGTCGGAGTTATCATAACCGATCCGCTTAATTGTCTTGCGCACAATTCCTTGGATATCGACATAAGCCTTTGTCGAAACTTCACCGAAGACTAAAACGAGCCCCGTTGTCACGGAAGTTTCGATTGCACAGTGTGAATCCGGATCCTGCTTTAACATTGCATCCAGCAATGCATCGGCAATTTGATCAGCCACTTTGTCCGGGTGACCTTCGGAAACAGACTCAGAAGTAAATAAATGTCTTTCTTTCATAGTTGGTAATTCCCCCTGCTAAAATTGCTAGTCACTGGTTACAAGGCATCTTCGCAACGACGTACGAATCCTATCGGGAATTTGCTTTATAACGCAAAAATACTATCACATTTTTCTTAGCGAAAGCAAGCAAATACTGTTGACGGAAACTGCTATAATAATAGTTTAAATACCATTTAATTAAGATGTAATCAGTGGGGGTAATCTTTTGCCACAATTTCTTCGTCAATTTCAGAAGATTAACTGGAAATTTTTAATTCCAAATATCGTCGTTCAAATGATTTGTTGGTCATACGTTGCTGTGAGTTACGCCGTCAGCGTTAAAATGACCGTTTTCCAAGGCGATCTCTCCTTATTCTTTATTTACCAGTTTTTTGTTGGCCTTACGATTACTTTAATGAATGAAAAAGCAGGTTCCGCACCGATTCTCATCTCATTGATTATCTCAGCAATCTTAGCTTTGGATGGCCTCTGGCATGGCAATCTTATCGTAGCCGCCCTCTCATTATTAATGCCCTTGTGCCAACTAATTATCTTTTGGCGAATTCTTGAACATCCAGTCGAAAGTCAGTGGCTGTGCTTTTGTTGCATCTATAGTCTAACTATCCCCATCGTAATGATTCGTTTGATCAGTGGTTTCGTGAGCTTGACAAGTGTCATCAGTCTCCTTCCGCTGCTAATGACCGTAGCCTTTTTCCAGTCACCAATCTGGACAAAGCACGCCCCTTACCAGCTCTTAGACAGCACGATTGCTGGCATTTTAGCGATTATTTGTCTGTTAGCGATGCGCCCGTTTGGCCTACCAATATTCATTGGCATTCTTATCATTGGCGCTTCTTGGTGGTTGCTGATGTCACGCCATCCCCTTGTTCATTCTCCAGCTGCCATCAATTTCACCCAAATGATTGTCATAATTCTTGCCTACTGGCATTAAGGTAGTCAAATGTTAATGATTATTGCATATCACTAAAATGGAAAATATTTTTAATTTATGCTATAATGTAAGCGCTTTAGAAAGGAGGGTCAACATGAACAATCATTACTTAGCCTTCGACGTCGGTGGAACCACAATCAAATATGCACTGATGGACAGTGACCTCAATTTCTTAGAAAGAGGCAAACGACTAACCAATCATAACCATGACCATGCTATTATCAATAATCTCAAGAGCATTTCGGCTGATATGCAAGCAAAGTATGATCTGACCGGAATCGGCGTTAGTACGGCTGGCCGTGTTGGCCCACACGGAGAAATTATTTTTTCAGGGCCTACGATCCAGCACTATCAAGGGACCGCCATCAAAGCAATCCTGGAAGAAGAAACCAAGCTGCCCGTCAATGTCCTCAACGACGTCGATGCTGCGTTGCGCGGTGAAATTTTCTGCGGTGCTGGTCAACTATACCGTTCCATCTATTGCATCGCCCTTGGGACAGGGATCGGCGGTGCCTTTTACCTGGATCATCACCTTGTAGAGGGAGCCCACAATCTCGGCAATTCCGTTGGCTACCTCGATTACAACCCAGCAGACCAGTCAACTTTTGAAAGCCATCACTCCACCCTCACCTTTGAGCGGCAGCTCGCCCCTGAAGGAATATCCGTACCTGAAGCATTCACCATGGCCCGCCAAGGCGACCAGCACTATCTCCACTTAATTGATCAATGGTGCGACGCCATTGGTCAAAAAATGGCACAGATTTGCTTAATCCTCGATCCCGAGGCCTTTCTTATCGGCGGTGCCGTCAGCCAGCAAGGAACTTTCTTCATCAACCGGTTACGGAGTGCCACAAAGAAGTATCTGCCAGCGGGAATGTTTCATGTTCAGATCAAAGCCGCAATGCTGCAAGACCGGGCTCAATTGTTTGGAGCAGTTGCCGATTTTTTCGATGAAGCAAAAAAGGTTCAGGATTCGCTTTAAAAAGCGGGTTCTGAACCTTTTTATTTCTGCAAATGTTTGACATCGATCATCCCCACGGCAGCCATTAAACTCATCGCTGTTGCGGGGCCAACCCGGCGAAAGCCGTCTGCCTTCATCTGTTGGGCCACATTTGTCGACACACGAGTCTTGAGCGGTAACGGCTCGTCGAGTGGGACTGGTGATGGCAATACCTGGTGACCGACTAATGCCCACAGGTAATCATCCAGGGACTGGCCAGCACTGTTGATTTTCGTTACCAACCGCGCATTTTGGACAATTGCTATTATCTTATCACGATTGCGGATGATCGTCGGGCTAGCCAGCAGGTCAGTGATTCCCTGCTCGGTCAGAAGCGCAAGCCGTTGACAATCAAATTGATCAAAAGCAGCTTCTAAGGCCCGTCGCCGTTGCCAAACCAGCGCCCAATTGAGTCCAGCCTCGAAAATCTCTAGTGAGAGCATCTCAAACAGCTGTCGATCATCATGCACTGGAACACCCCAGTATTGATCATAATAATCCTGCATCGATTGACTTTTCTGGGCCCATTTTGGCCGTATCGTGGTTTGCATCATACAGTTCCTCCTAAATCAAGTCGTTCACTATCAACATACGCATTTTAGGAGGCAACACCGGCAAATTTAAGCCGCCTTCTTTTCGTTCTTAATCATTAGGGCAAGAACGAAACCAACTAATTCAACCACAACCATCATCATAAAGACAAAGCGATAGCCACGAAGAGAGGCATCAATGGAATGCATCCCCCGCTCCAAGCCAGCAGCCGTCACAGTCGTCAAAACAATCGTTGCAATCGCTACGCCAATTGAGCCGAAGATTTGCCGGACGGTCGTGATTACCGCCGTCCCGTGCGGAACTAATTCGTCAGGTAGCGAATTGGCACCCAACGTAACTGCCGGCATCATCACGAAAGCATTGCCACCTTCAATGATCATTGCCGAAAAGATCATCCAACCCAACTGGCGTTGGTTGACCATTACTAGAGTGATCACCCAACCCGCGATAATCATCCCCATGCCGACCAGCATCGTCGGCTTGAAACCGATTTTATCGGCCAAGGACCCGGTTAAAGGGTTCAAAATACTCAGCAACACCGCTCCCGGAACCAGTGACATCCCCGAAGCAAATGGTGACAGCTTCAGAACGCCTTGATAATAAAGCGGGAAAATAATGGTGGTTACAATCAAGGCAATGTATGAAATCGCGGTCAGAAAGATCGCCAAATCATAGTTAAAAGTCTTCAGGACCCGCAAATCGAGCAGTGGTTGGGATTGGTGCAGCTGCCGGTAGCAAAACCAAACTAAGGCGAGCAGACTGATGATCAGTAAGGGTAGATTCACAGCCCAGTTGATCTTAGTCTTGCCAACCTGATTGATGACGTACATCACCCCGATCAGGCCAAGTGACAAAATCACCGACAGCCAGTCAAGACCGCTCTGGTGACGTTCCATGACGTCTCGAATCAAGCCAGACCAAGCCATCAGAACGATCACGGTAATCACTACCATGAAGAAGATAAAGAGACTCTTCCAGCTAAAGAACTTCAGCACGATTCCCGAAATAATTGGACCGACTGCCAAGGCAGAACCCATAACTAAACCGGCAATCCCCATCGTCAGTCCCCGCTGCTTTTCAGGAGTAATTTCCAGCAAAACCGATTGATAGGACGGAAAAAGAACCCCGACCGCAAAAGCTTCCAGAACCCGACCGATCATCATGAAGGCAAAACCCCGGCTGCCCCAGCCACTAGGCGTTAGCGTAATCATCAGGGTACCTAGATCAAAGAGCAGCAACGCTCCCATGTAGAGATTCTTAAAGTTAATATTATTCAGTAGCCAAGGACTGATCGGCATACTGACACACATCACTAACATAAAACCGGTTGTTAACCATTGGACCGTTGATGCCTGAATACCAAAGGCACGCATCAAAGTTGGGTAGGCCGTTGATAATGATGACTGACTAATTGACATTGTGAAGGTGCCAACTAGTAAAGTCAAAATAAACCAAAAGCGACTATATGATTTCCCATTTTGGTCAATGCTCTTTTCCATTAGTACTCTCTCCCTTATTTAGAATCATTATTAAGTCCTCCTGTTATTATAATCACTTTCCGATTGCTAGATCAACTCTTATTCATTGAAAAGGCTTCAAATAATGCTATAATTATACTAGTTTATAATTGTTTTAACGAAAGGAGAACAACCATGGCTGCCTCGGAATATGATCGAGCATTGCAACGGCTTCGTCATAATCACGTGCGCTTGACACCCCAACGCAAAACCATTCTGCGGTATCTAATCAGTCATCATACCCACCCAACCGTTGAAATGACCTATAATGACCTGAAAGATCAAGTTGACAATATCTCATTGGCCACAATTTATAATACTTTAAAGGTATTGGTCGATTACCACATTGTCATCGAGTTAAAGACGGGAGATGGCAGTTCGCATTACGATTACTTTGGTCACCCCCACTACCACGTCGTTTGTGACAACTGTGGCAAGATTACTGATGTCTTTGACAAGAAATTTAGTGATTTCAGTCAACAATTGGAGCAGATCACTCGCGACCAGACTGGTTATCTCGTCACCGAAAGCAATGTTGAAGTGCATGGCATCTGTCCTGATTGCCAATATAAATTGGGACTCAAAAAATAATAGCCAGTACCAAATAAAAGGAACGTGTTAGAAGTTAGCAACAACTTCTAACACGTTCCTTTTGGGTCTCTGTCAATTGGTGTTGGTGGAGACGTATAATCATCCTCAAAATTTGAGGGTGATTTTTTTTAAAGCAAACAATCAATACGCTTGAAAAAGTTCCTAAATTTCAAGAATAAGTTAGCCACTGGACTCAAATAAATAATACTGACCAATTGATTATTGGTTGATGGAGCT
>NZ_CANDNU010000017.1 GCF_947387495.1 Limosilactobacillus difficilis | reverse complement strand
CGTTCTCATCAACCAATAATTAATTGGTCAGTGCTATTTATTTCAGCTTAGTGGCTAACTTATTCTTGAAATTTAGAATAAAAAAACAGACAACGTCCGATCCCCAAAAGATCGAATATTGCCTGTTTTTCTAATGGATACCTATGGAAAACGTTTTTTGAAGTTAATGACTAGTCTTCTTTTTTATGACCTGCCAATCCTAACAATGAAATGACACCGGCCAAAGCGGCAACAATAACACTTGCCATACTATGTTGGTTACCAGTTTGTGGCAATGTCTGGTTGTGTTGATTGTTGTCCACAATGGTGTTGACTTGATTATTGTTAGTTTGACTGCCAGTGCTCTGCTCGGACATAGCGTTACCATGACTGCCATTAGTCTGGCCACCATTGTTAATGTTGCTGCCAGTGTTAACATCATCAGCCGGGTGATTTGTGGTCTGACCACCCTGTTGCGGTGTAAACGGAGTAACATGGATCGTTACCGAAACTTCATCCTTCGAGCCATCTGGATAGTTGATGACAATCGTGCCCTGTTTGTCACCTGATGTCGTGATGTCTGACGTATCTTTCCAGGTGTATGTTGTATCCTTTGGCAGATCGCCTTTGTTCTTGATCCCATCTGCTGGGTTCGGCGTCTCTCTAGTATGGGTATTGACATCCTGACCCTGTGGCTGGTACTTATCCGCGTCGGTCTGCTTTGGCGTGTTATCCTTCACCGTAACCGTGACGTTGACAGTATCGTGTGAGCCGTCTGGGTACGTTACCACGACCGTCGCAGCTTGATCACCAACTGTGTTGGTGTCTGGTGTCGTCTGCCAGCTGTACTGCGTGTTAGCTGGCAAATCACCCTTATTGCTGATGGCTGTGTCAGCACCTGGTACTTCTGCACCCTTGTTCACTGTGATGTTTTTACCTTGTGGTTCGTACTTGTCCGCATCAGTCTGTGGATTAGTGACATGAATCGTTACTGTTACTTTGTCAGTGGAGCCATCTGGATAAGTTACCACAATCGTTGCTGGCTTGTTGCCTGGCGTTGTAGTGTCCGGAGTCGTTTGCCAAGTGTAGTTAGTACCCTTTGGCAGATCGTCTTTGTTCTTGATCCCATCTGCTGGGTTCGGCGTTTCACCAGTGTGGGTATTAACGTCCTGACCCTGTGGCTGGTACTTGTCCGCGTCAGTCTGCTTTGGCGTGTTATTCTTCACCGTAACCGTGACGTTGACAGTGTCGTGTGAGCCGTCTGGGTACGTTACCACGACCGTCGCAGGTTGGTCACCAACTGTGTTGGTGTCTGGTGTCGTCTGCCAACTGTACTGCGTGCCAGCTGGCAAAGCATCCTTATTGCTGATAGCTGTGTCAGCACTTGGAGCTTTTGCACCCTTGTTCACTGTGATGTTTTTACCTTGTGGTTCGTACTTGTCCGCGTCAGTCTGCTTTGGTGTGTTGTCCTTCACCGTAACTGTGACGTTGACAGTGTCGTGTGAGCCATCTGGATAAGTTACCACAATCGTTGCTGGCTTGCTGCCTGGTATTGTAGTGTCCGGAGTCGTTTGCCAAGTGTAGTTAGTACCCTTTGGCAGATCGTCTTTGTTCTTGATCCCATCTGCTGGGTTCGGCGTTTTACCAGTGTGGGTATTAACGTCCTGACCCTGTGGCTGGTACTTGTCCGCATCGGTCTGCTTTGGTGTGTTGTCCTTCACCGTAACCGTGACGTTGACAGTGTCGTGTGAGCCGTCTGGATAAGTTACCACGACCACTGCACGCTGGTCACCAACTGTGTTGGTGTCTGGAGCCGTCTGCCAACTGTACTGCGTGCCGGCTGGCAAAGCATCCTTATTGCTGATAGCTGTGTCAGCACTTGGAGCTTTTGCACCCTTGTTCACTGTGATATTTTGGCCCTTCGGTTCATACTTGTCGGCATCTGTAACTTTAGCCGCAACATGAACCGGAATAGTGATATCCTGAGTAGTCTTATCTGGATAGGTTACCTTTGCCTTTCCCGTAGTGTCACCAACCTTAGATGTGTCTGGCTCAGTCGTCCAAACAACATCCGATGGATACACCTTACCACCGTTGTTCAAGTTACTAATCCCATCCTTAGCATTTGGAATTTCACCAACCGTGGTTTCAATGGTCTTAACCGTCGGCTTTGCATCCACCGTGACCATGGATGTAACTGTGTCAGTGGAGCCATCAGGGTAAGTAACTGTGATCATCTCATGGTATTCACCTGGCGTCTTCACATCAGTTGCAATTTGAGATGAATCTGTCCAGCTAATAGTCGTCCCCTCTGGCAGCTTATTCGATACGTTGTCGGTTGGCTTGTTGGTGATGGCATCACTAGCACTTGGAATTTGATCTTGTTGCGTAGAAATGTTCTTAGCTGCCGGTGTATTAGCATCTGCATCAGTAGTAATCTTGATTGAACTTGCAGGAATATCAACGTTCAAGTAAGTTGGATTACCATTTGCGTCTTTATCAGTAAAGGTAATCTTGATTACTCCGCCCTTGCCTTGTGCATCTGGTTTAGTTGCCCAAGTAGTGCTTGCAATTTGCTTAGTTGGAATCTTGTTGACTACTAATTGCTTGAATTGTGCCGGAGTTAATTCAGAGCCCAGCTTAACTTCAACTGGGTTAGTTACATTCTTAGCGCCTGCACCATTAGCAACAATATCAAATGGACTAGTAGTTACAGTGCCATTCTTTGAACCTAAGATATTCTGAACAGCACTATTGTTAGTGAAATCAATCTGAATAGTGTTGTCTTTGATTTGCGTGCCATCAGCACTAGCAGTATCAACAATAGTGCTTGGTTCTTTGGTCCACCTTACAGTTGATGGAGCAATTGTAATTGGAGTGGCTGTTTCTGATAACTTACCGTCTGTTAATTCGTAACTTACTGCAGTTACAGCACCGGCTGGTGAAAGAACTTGTGAGTTAGTAGTAGTTTCGTGTGCACCAAACTTAGAAGTATCAGTAGTTAATACAACTGCACCCCTATCGCCCCATACTACGCTTTGACCAGCTTTGGTTACGATAACTGGAACAGTGGTGTTATCAACACTACCATCAGAGTAAGTTACAATTACTGGAACATTGTAAGCACCAGGAGTTACTCCTACAGTTGGAGAAACAGTTACTTTACCATCTGCACCAATACTTGACCAACTTGGTGCATCAGTTCCCTTAGCAAATGTAGTACCAGATGGTGTGGCCACCGTGCCTTGAACACCATTTTCAGTAAATGTTGGGGCATCGGTGATTGCGGATTTACCGACATTTACTGAAATCCCCTTATATGCCGGTGTATAATCCCTGGCCATATTGATATCACTGCCAAATGACATCTGTTGTGGTGACCACCAGTTAAAGTCATTAAGGAAATCACTCATGTAAGATTTACTAGTATCACCTGTTCCATCATTAAAGGTTGCAGTATTCTTGCCACTTAGATCTTCAGATAAAGTAACAGAACCATTTGATTCTCGAAATGTAGCCACCCCATCAGGAGCAAACAATTTACTAAGATTCTTTTGGGTTGTGCCCTTCTTTAAGTATCCTGAAGATTTATTGCCCCATGAATTTTGGTTATGCTCTTTAACAATGTACCATGTGTTACTTGCACTAGTTGCTTGCGGATTCCAGAACTTCAATGGCGTTACAACATTGGATGCTTTCTTGTTAACATTCTTGTTAATATCAACACTAACATTCGTACCTTCAAGACGTAACATTGCCCCCGTATTGCCTTGAGTATGGCCGTTTTCGCTTTGGGATTTACCATATCTTTGTAGATTGATTAACTTAGGCACCTCAAAGTCAACATTATCTGTAGTTCCTGAGCCCCACATCGTAATCAAGCCAGTCCATGGGATGTTCTTTATTGCGCCATCGTTCCAAATTCTATAGATAGTCGCATGGTCTTCTAAGTCAAGAGTACCGCCATTAACTAATACAGATGATGTGCAACCACCGTCACTACCCGTACCACCAAAAGACAATAATGCTGACGATGACTTATCACTTGTCCGATTGATCTTGAAAGTAGCATCTTGGGCAATTCTCAATGCTCTACTCTTAATGCCATGCATCCCCAAGTTAACAACACCATTATGGATACCGCCTAAACCACCATCAAGGAAGCCATTCATAGTGCCAGCACCATTACTAGTAGTGTTTTGAGCAGTAGTAATGTCAACTATGCCGCCTGTTAGTACATCAATATCATCGGCATAGATTGCAGCTGAGTTACCGTCTTGTAAGTTAATCTTTAAAAGAGAATCTTTGCCAACCTTGATTAGCCCCGTTCTGGTTGAATCGATAGTCCCGTTGTTATCAGCGCCATCAAAGAATATCCCCATGGCATTTGAGGTTAATCCATTGATAGTTAAACTAGCACCATTATCAATGTTTATATTTCCACCATTGTTCGTAGAATCAATAAAGATTGCTGCATTGTACTGAACATTTTTTTGCTATCACTATGACTAATGACAGTTGTACCATCAGTAACTTCAGCACTCTCAACTAGTAACGCTGCAGTTCCACCTTCATGAGTGATATTAATATTATTGTTTCCAGATAACTTTAAGTCAGCCGAATTACCACCAGTTTGGCCAAATTGGCCGTTACCATCAATATTTACGTTCTGGAAAGTAACATTAGTCTTATTGTTAAATCTGATTGGTGTATCGATACCATATCTAATATCATTTTGTCCCTTAGCAGTTGCAGTATTATCGCCTACAAAAGTAAGGCCCCAATTATTTTTATTGTATCCAAGCTTAAGTTGTTTATTTGCTAAATTTAAAATATGCGAGCCAAGATTATATAGTAACTTGACGCGCATAATTACCACTGATATCTGTGCTGCCATTATAACCAGTAAAATTAACATCACCCGTTAAATTAATTGTACTGGTGTTTCCATTACGAAGGGCATTTAAGAAACTTGTAGAATCGTTTGCTTCTTCTGTCTGCCCTTCAGTTGTTACGGCTAATGATTGAGCGACTATGCTGGCATTATTATTTGCTTTATCCAACTTGTTTGTAGTCGCTTGCCCACTAACCGATTGATCATCAGTGTCTGATTGGATTGCTGCCTTTTCAGTAGCAGCTCCATTATTCACATCTTTATTACCGGCTGGCGTATTTTCTGCTTTACCAGTCGTTGACTGAGCACCCGATGTTGCCGATTCTGTAGTAGAATGCAAAACCACTTGGCCAGAATTACTTTGTGTAGAATCCGTATTACTTTGAGTAGTCTCTGCAGGTTGATTATCAGCATTATTAGCCTCTGTCGTTGTATCCGCAGAAGCATTCATTCCCATAAACGTAAAACCAATTAAAACCGAAGCAACTCCCACCTTTAACTTCTTAATCGTAAACCGCTGTTTCTGTGGTTGCTGCCGCCGTAGCAATTCTTTCCAATTGTTTTTTGATGACATCCTTATGTCCCCCCCAAAAACTAAAACCATTAGAATCTCTATACAAGCTTAATAGTAGTGGCTCCGTAAGGAAGTTGCAACTTTTCAGTGTGTTATCAATCGCTTTCATATGGCAATCAGGTTTATACAATCACTTTTATATTATCAATAAATGAATATTTAATTTTGAAGGTGCACAAGATTATCATTAATCAATTCATTGGTCTATATTTAAAATTAAGCGAAATACTTGCATTCTTTATTATTTTATTAGTCATTTATTAAAATAATGAAAACTATATCATTTTGATAAATGCAAAAAGCATCCTGATATGACGAGCAATGGCTGTTTAACGCCTTGTTATTGCACTGATGATCTTAGGCATTGTCGATAGTCGAAATTAACGGATCTGTATTAACTGGTATTGGTGAGAGCCGATGTCAGTTTTTATTATCTTTAATTGGTTAAAACATTTAAGTCCTCTTGCTAACCCATGAATACGCTAATACCAAGGTGAAAGAAGAGTTCTAGATGTCCCAAAATTGCTTTAAACCACCATGCTTGAAAATCGAGGCTCCAAATGTCAGAGTTGTCTACGCTAAATCTTGTATCAATCATCAAATTACTGATGCAATTTGTAGTTATTTAACTGCTAAAGATCTACCGGTTTATCCATACTGTCATGCTTATCAAGTGATTTGTAATGGTTCCCAAAAATCAAAGATTCATTTAATCAATGCAGATGAACATCAACGTTTACTGTATCTTAGAAGCAACGCTGGCTTTGTTATCACTGCCATCAGTCCTTTGCTCCACAAACCAATTTTACAGCTGGACATAACTCGTTATCTAGATCGTTAAAAAGTCCAATAATGAACTTAGTTCGCTTAGGCACACCAGTTTCACATATTTCTTTACTTATGCACTTTCGGACGATTAATGATCGCATTAAGCTTCATAGACGAATAGCTTGGTTCCCACAAAACTTATATTTTGATGAGTTTTGCTCAGTAAAACATACGATGTCAGTCATTTGTTGTGATGCAGTTTTTCATCAATTAATTGCTAAATTATCAAATCGTTTATCTAAATCAATTACTTTAAAAATCGTTACTCCATAACCGAACGCCAACTAGTCAACACAGTAGTCGTTGATATGAATACTCAATATAGTCATTCTATTCATCGTTTGTTCCCAAAGGCACAAATCATTATTGGTCGTTTCCACATCACTTAACTAGCTGGAGATGTGGCATAAGTTCCGATCACCCCCCACATATATGGGGAATACGATACGAGTAATGTCACTGATATGAGCAATATGGGATCACCCCCATATACATGGGGAATACCTTCCCAATTTCCGCCCGCACATCGGGCAATAGGGATCACCCCCATATATATGGGGAATACCTAATGGGCTAATTTATTACTTATATGCAAGTAGGATCACCCCCATATATATGGGGAATACTGATGTGGAACGACAGTGGTCAAAATGTCGGTAGGATCACCCCCATATATATGGGGAATACACCATTGCAGCGGCATTGAAGTCTTCTTGGAAGGGATCACCCCCATATATATGGGGAATACGGGGTATTTTTACTTCTGAAGGTACTCAACACAGGATCACCCCCATATATATGGGGAATACTTGACCGTGCTTCTACCGAATTCAAACAGTGGAGGATCACCCCCATATATATGGGGAATACAAAACTTTAACCAATCTGCTGATGAACCATACAGGATCACCCCCATATATATGGGGAATACTCAGTCGAAGGCGCTCAGGCCCAACGTGCAATGGGATCACCCCCATATATATGGGGAATACGATAGGGGTGAAACAAATGGAACAGCAGCCAAAGGATCACCCCCATATATATGGGGAATACCATTGGAATTTTTAGATCCAATGGCTTTGCTAAGGATCACCCCCATATATATGGGGAATACCAATCCCCGAAGCTTACCAAGTTGACCAGCTAAGGATCACCCCCATATATATGGGGAATACTTCCACGTCAGCGTCGTATCGTCAGCATTAGGAGGATCACCCCCATATATATGGGGAATACTCTCCGATTGATGATAGCGGTGATCAAAGCCAGGGATCACCCCCATATATATGGGGAATACAATGTCAGTATTCTTGCTAAAGTGGATTACATAGGATCACCCCCATATATATGGGGAATACTTGATGAACCCGGTACTGGTGTTGTTGAAGCTAGGATCACCCCCATATATATGGGGAATACGCGATGCTTTACGAAGGAGATCTAATCGGAGAAGGATCACCCCCATATATATGGGGAATACTATACTTCATGCTCCAGCGATGCGATTTTTTGGGGATCACCCCCATATATATGGGGAATACAGAAGTCTGATCTGACCGATTCAAATGATCCGGGGATCACCCCCATATATATGGGGAATACTCTAAGATGTGGCGTACCAGCATTTCGTTTTGGGGATCACCCCCATATATATGGGGAATACTAGCTATCGACGAATGGGGGTCGGTTGTGGCTGGGATCACCCCCATATATATGGGGAATACTTGACTCCATCAATCGGTGACAACGGCAACTGGGGATCACCCCCATATATATGGGGAATACACGGAATTAAAGCCGGGCACTTACTCAGTTGAAGGATCACCCCCATATATATGGGGAATACAAGCCGCCTTCGAATCACAGATGGTAATACCGAGGATCACCCCCATATATATGGGGAATAGCTCAGTTGAAGAAGCTTGAAATTGATACTGAGAGGATCACCCCCATATATATGGGGAATACATTTTCGGCTCACGGCCGCCACCCTGCATTGTAGGATCACCCCCATATATATGGGGAATACGTATTGCCAGTCTTTTGGTCAACGATATTGGCGGGATCACCCCCATATATATGGGGAATACTTATTCCACCCCATCCCTTTGCAAATCTGCTCGGGATCACCCCCATATATATGGGGAATACAAGTGGATAGCACCTGTATTCTTTGCGATTGTGGGATCACCCCCATATATATGGGGAATACTTGAAACCAGATTGGTTAACAATCCACATCTTAGGATCACCCCCATATATATGGGGAATACTAAACTGGTCAGTGTAATAACCCAATGGTGCGAGGATCACCCCCATATATATGGGGAATACGGCATCTAAAACACTACAAACATCGTGGAACTGGGATCACCCCCATATATATGGGGAATACATAAACATCAGTTTCACGCTTAGCTGGTACACGGGATCACCCCCATATATATGGGGAATACGCCAAATTAGTCGAAGAATCTTATCTTGGTCAGGGATCACCCCCATATATATGGGGAATACCTTAAGCGTTGAGCCGCTTGGTTTTGCGTCATAGGATCACCCCCATATATATGGGGAATACTTATCAAGCTCACGGACAAACTTTATACCGAAGGGATCACCCCCATATATATGGGGAATACACTAAAAGATCCCTGTCACTACACCATTCTTAAACCCTAAACCCCTGCTTTTTGATTAGTTCATTGACTAATTTCATCGTTGCCACCGCATCAGCTAAAGAATTATGTGGGTTATCATTTTGTATCCCATATTTTTTTAATATAGTTGAAAGATGATAATCATCACTAAATTTTTCGACCTGCTTTATATATGGAAGAACATCAATCATCTTGTTATTAAATTGAATTATATTGTTCCGAATAATCGCGACCTGTAAAAAGCGCTCATCAAATAAAAGATTGTATCCAACTATTGATAAATCTTTAGCAAAATACTTCAGTTCAACAATAGCTTCTTTCAGATTAATGCCCTTAGTATTCAGCTCCCCATCACTTAACTTAGTAACATGGGCAATATCACTAGGCACAGTCTTCCCTACTTCTAACTTTATTAAACGGTAAAAATGACTGACTTGGCCATTAATCGTTTTCACTGCTCCAATAGAAATTATCTGATTGTTCCTAGGATTAAGCCCTGTTGTCTCCAGATCTAATGCTACAAATGACGGAGCTTTTATTTTACGACTAAATTTTTTTGCTTGATGATATTTATAGGCATTACTAAAACCATGACGATTTCCTTCACTAGTCTGAAAAATAGTTTTCATCAAAGGAATGCCATCCGAGTCTACTATTGTCTTATCTTTTCGCGTAGTCCGAAATGTGTAGCCTAACTCATTATTTGTATTGTAAACAAGGGTTGCCTCACCCCGCCCAATATTTTCCTTAATTCGCTGCCACAAAAGTTCTCGAACACGTGCATTAACATTTCCAACATATACACCTGACTGAATTTCTTGACACCATTTAGTTAAATCACCACGTAAGGATCGCGGTACTTTGTTAAGGGTAATAACAATCAGTTTAGCTCATCCCCACTATCTAGTTCATGGTACTGCACCCCAAATTTTTGCAATCCTTCGCGGTCATCCCATAAGTGCATTGTACTTGCTGTAACATCATCATCAATGCTTAATATATCCTTCAAGTCTTTAACCATTTGCACCAGCAATTTCCCCTTAGCAAAGGCATCACGCATTGCCCTTCTAGTCCAATCAGCAATATCTGTGTCACCGTGTATTGCTGTCATTTCAAAAGCAATTGGAATTGAATACTGTGCTTTATATAAATCGGCAAAATCATAAACAAACGATAAATCATGTCCAGTGTGGACAAAACCCAGGCCCGGCGATGCCCCCAATGCCACAATAGCACTGCAACTCAGACCATAAAGCGCCTGATGTGCCGCCGTTAGCGCCTTATTAATAGGCGTCGAAGAGTCAAAGTCATCTACCTTATACTCTCTTCTTTCCCATGGGACGCCAGTTTTTTTCGAAGCTGTCAAGTAAACTTTTCTGACACGCGCTCCTTCTTTACCACGCAGCTGTTGCATCGTCATTTTAGAAACATCTTCATTGGGAAAACGCATCTGGTACATCTTCCGAGCTACAGCGACGCGCCTTCGTTTATTAGAAACCAATTTGGCTTGCTGCTCTAAAAACTTGGAAGAGTGATCTAATGGCCGGCCATGCGCATATTCACGGACCCCGTGCTCACCAACCCAGACAACTGCCATTCCTGAATCGCCGATTAGTTCCATCGCACGGTGAGTTATGTCTACTCCCGGGCCCAACATCAACACGTTGACCATTGCGGAAGGAATCATGACAATTCCTTGTTTGTCAGTAACTGTAACTGCACTGTCCTGCCGATTCAAACGTGCATGTTCAATATATAAAAATGAGATTCTATCCTGGATTCGGCCAAGTTCATTTAATTCAGCCTTGGGTGCTCCGTAATTATTATTCATAGTTACTTCCTGACTGGGATAACTGTTAGCATCCCCATTCCATAAGCCTTCTCACGGCCAACTCCATTGATAAGCGTCTCTTTAATTTTATCCACATTAGTTACTTTTAATCGTCCTTCAAACGTCACCCGACTTAGCCGAACACGTCGTTTATTGTGGTATAAAGTGGGCCATTCGCGATTGACAATATCAAATTGATATTCATTAGTTTTGCTCATGTTTTCTGGTAATATCTCAAAACCAGCATCTGTCATCCGATCAAGTAGCCAATTTTTTTGCTGCTCAATCGTAATGTGGGGATAAACCTTACCATTTGTCCGGTATGTTGGGTTAGCGACCAAACAGAAATTCATGATTTCATCTGTACGAATTTTATCGATGAATGCCTGATATCCTTTTGTTATTACCGTCCCTTGGACGCCATATTGTTCTAGCCTTGTTGAATCAGGTTTTTCCTCACTTACTATCAACAAATAGCGTTTACCACGAAGGATATCGATACGCCACAAATGACGGCTTCTTCTGTGATGTGCTATTTCTTCAGGAAAACTGCTTTCTACCCAATTATGGTAAGCGCCTAAATGGGTCAAATCTCTTATTTTTTGTCGATTGCGATCATCAATCTGCACTCTAGATAAATACATAGTTATTCCCCTATACTTCCCATAACATCATGATCAGTTCCTTGATATGCCTGATTTTTTAATTCAACGCGTATTACCGAAACTGATCGATATATGTGCAAGCGCCGACGCTGACTAAAACTGCCTACCTTATCCTTCACTAACTCGCTGCGCTTCCCAGGTATCAATTTCGCATCAGCTATGATTTCTGCCGAATAAATGGGGCGTTTATATTGTCGCTGATACCACTTTGAAGCTTGCCATTCGCAGGTTTTTAATACTGTAACTGGATCTTGATCATTAAAGATTTTCATTTTTAACGGTCCTGCTGGCACATTTGCCCGTCGGCCAAAACAGAGCTGAAACTTAGGATATCGCAGTGCCCGATAAACTTCGGTAATTTCCTCATCTTCTCCGCCAACACCCAGCACGAAAATAGCATCCTGCAAATAGTCTCTGTATGACAGGCTGCGCTTAGCCGATTTTCGGTTGTATTCAACAATCTGGAAGTCCGTCAGCGTTTGTCCAGGTTGATCAATCCTAACTGCCATTTGCAAATCATTCAATCCAGGAATCCGTTTGTCATCCCGGCGATATCCCAGGGCTGCAGCTATCATCCCCACCATGGCGCTTTTGGAAGGAAAATGATAGCTAGTCCGACGGTTAAAGGCCGCTTCGTTCCCGTAAGATTGCAGGGGTGCTGCCAGCCTAATTATTAGCGTCTTCATTTTTCACCCTCGTTTCAACGGTTTCAACAACCTTACTCATCAGGTCATCCAAATTATCGGCTTGTCCTTCTAGTCCGGAAGCGGCCGTGGTCAAAACAAATGTCGCAAGCGGCTTTTGAACGAATTTTTGAGTATTTTGAAATTCTTTTTCTAATTTTTTAATAGAGGGCTGTAAATACCCTTTCCGAGAAGTTACCGGTTCTTCAAATGCAGAAACGAGATTCACCGGTGTATCCTTCCGCACCGTCACCATTACATATTGTGGAACAGTCTTATTAGCAAAAGTATTTTGCTTGCCGTTTGGCATCGACATAACAAATGCCTTAAGAAATGCCCTCAGTCCCTTAATGGCAACGTCATTATTGCCAATGTTATTAATCAATTCTTTAACATTGACGTTTGCGTACCGGTAAAGGGTCGACGAATCATATTCAATTGTTCCCAACATTGCTGACCCGGATTCACCATTTGATTGAGCATCGTCGACAGCGGTGAAGTAGTCAAACTCAGGAACAATTTCGTGTGTTGAAATGGCGTGGGCAACTTGTGATGATGCATCAACATTCAGTTCAGGGTCATCAGCCACCATCCGGCCAAACAGCGCAATGTCAATCGACTGTTTCTCATTTAAAAGCTTCTTGGCTTCTTTTTTGTCGAATTCGTCATTGGTTAAGGCATACTTGGCAAGCTTTTCTAATTCCCCGTGACTGAAGAACAGCAGCACTTTCGTTTCGTAGTCTTTATCGTCATTCTTATCTGACTTTTTGACCCTATCAAATTTGACGCCCATCGCCGAAAGAATTTCTTTCGCTTTTTTGCGCGCATCCTCAAACGATAATGAACCATCTTGCTTCATTAATTCATCTGCCAATAGCTTTGCGGAGCGCTTTGTTCGATGTCCTTTCAACCATTCAGCATCATCGTTGTCTTCTGCAAAGGCTATTCTCATTGCTCGCTTCCAGCTTTGCGATGAAACCCGTGAACGAGTAACACCTCCATAAACTGCGGTCTTTGGAGACCCTGTATCATCACGGTTGATATTTGAAGAGGGAACTGTTTGAAGGACGTTAATGTCGACATATAAATTTTCTTGTTTCATAGTTATTCTCCTTAAATTAATTATTACTGTCCTCTGTTACCTGATAGTATTGTTGACCCCATTTGAGACTTACTTGCCGGAGCGATCGATGGCCAAGCTGCAAATAATATAAATCCTGTCCAAGTTGGCCGAAATCGACTGGCTCTCTATTCGAATTAGCCTTCAAAATAGAAATCAGACGATAAATCCCATTAATCATGCTACTGGGGTTAGTATTACCCAGGACATTTTGCACCCGGCGGTCTAAACCATCACGAAGTCTTTCGTCACGTCGCAAATGAGACAGTATATTAAAAAGTTGATGCTCATTTTTATTGGCCGGCTTGTATACCAAGCTATCATTCCCTTGTTGATACATTGCATAGCAGTGCAAGGCCGCAAAAATTGCTTGCTCTTGGTTAGTGGGTACCCCGTTTCGACTTAAATCTTTTTCCTCTAGCTTTTGTTGAAATAGCAAAGGCCAAAATTGAATGTCCGGCTGACTTAATATGCTGTTGGAATTGCGAAGCGCAGCTAAAACTGCCTTATCGGTATTGCCATCCTGCCAAAGTTCATGAATAATTCGCGACGTTACTTTTTTTATATGATTCTTTTCCTGCATTTATTTTCCTCCCGTTATTTTCCAGACCGCCCCTTTGAAAATACGGTAATTGATAAAGATATTTTTTAAGTTTCCGTCTTTATCAACCTTCCCCCGTCTTTCGCTGGAAGTTGCTGTATTTAGCAGCTCACCTGCCGTAGAGAAAGCAATTTGTCTGAGAGCTGATTTCCACTCATCAATTTTTTCTGTTGGTTTATCCTCGTTGGTTAAACCTGAAAGCCATTCATTAAAGGGCCGATTAAGACGATCGTAAAACCTAGCTGAAATTTGATTGGCAAAGGCTCCAGAGTCAGCAATTTTGCGTAAATCACCTTCATTTTTAGCCAAGCTCCAGATATATGATCCTACTTTTTCCGTGAGCTCTACTGTTTTTTCAATTTTTATTGTCCACTCTCGGCTTGTTGTCTGATCATCGTCAAATAAAACATCAGCGTTAATCTGCATTTCATCAAAAAATTCAGCGGCTGGTGATTGGGAAGTGGCATTGCCATCATTAATCAGCCCGGTGGTCATTAAATGAACCGGAAAATCTCGTGGGATCAAATGTCTACTCCTTAATAGTCTGGTCCACTGAACTATTCCCGGAATGCGTCGACTGGCATGAGGATCCGCAATTGGAACATACTGACCGAAATTTCTCCACATTGCCTTTCCCAGTGAACTTAACCACCTAAGATCCGGATGATAGCCTTCGTCTTTTTTTCCTTTCTTCCAAGTGGTCATTGTTTCTAGCATTGCTTCTTCATTATCAAGCTTAGGAAGACCCGCACTAAAAATAATTGGTTTATTGCCATCCCATTCGATATGAATGATTCGCGACCAGACCGTGTACAACTGTGCTAAATTCTCTGGAAATTCTTCGTCCTTGCGCCATTGTACATACTCATTAATTGGCGTTTCCCAAACCGGTTTTTGATCAAACAATTCTGGAGTAATTTTGATGTTTTGCGGGATCAAAACTAAATTCAATACCAAAATATCAAACAAATTTTTGCCGGCCAGAAACACTGGGTTTAAACCATAAAGCCAACCTTTTGAAACGCTAAATTTTCCTTTGCTGACTATCTTGGTTTTATCAGTAACAGCCGTAAAATTCTGGTAGGTGATTAACCAACGTGCCAATGCATCCAGTGAAATATCATTTTTATGTAGAGGCGTATTGGGGGAAAAGATGTCCGGTTTGTTATTACTTTCCGAAATAGTCCGATTTAGCTGTTTCACTGCCACAGTTCCTTTTCCTTTAGCCACACTTTTATTGCTTGGCACAAAAGAATCATATTGATCGCGGGTAACCTGATAAAAAGGCGTTTTTTTATCAAACAAATCAAACTTTGCTAGATTCTGATGCAGGTACTCACTTACTTTCTCTGTAAAATGACCTGACTGATACAGCTGCCGCCACGTTTGTCGCAAGCTGTCTTCAATTTGGTTCTTGCTACCATCAATAGAACGAACTTGCATTGTCGGCTCATCAGTTTCCAACCATTCATAAGGTTGGCCGGCAAAATCATAACGTGAATAAACAGTCGTCAAAATTGATAGCAAAAAACGTAAAATTGCCAAATCTTGGGATTTCATCTCACCCCCTAATTGCCGATAAGTGCCTGCATTAGCAAATAACTGATCTAAGGAAATAGTAGCTTCCTGGCCGTCTTTGTCGATCACTTGCAACCATGGATTCGTTACTAAATTAAAACTTTTTTCTTCCATTTTATTCCTCCTTTTCGTAGATTAAGCCAAGCCGTTTAGAGTAACAAATTTGATACCCATTAAACTGAGTTTTCAAATTCCCATCCAAAACCAGCGCTAATGTCCCTTTCAACCAATAACTGTCCTGCCAGTTCCGGTAATGAGCATCAGTTATTTTTTCTAATTTATTAATTGCTGCAGAAATATCTGGAGTAATTGCATTTGGCAGCCGGATTATTTGTTTAGCAATTTCTTCATCGTTCACTTCATCCAGGCGGCGTCCATCAAGCAAAAAATCACCATCATCAGTATGTTGCAAAAGCACTAATTCAATCGACTCCTTGATGTCACGAACAGCGGCCTCAACGTTAGCATCTCGCATATCTTCGTGATCGCGGTCAAGCCATCCATGAAGATTATCGTATTGATCAGGCTCCTCAATTTGATATTCCCCTGCCTTGCGTATTTCTTTGCGTTCAAATACATTTTCTTCGTGACGAGGCTCTTCAATACCCAGTATTTCTGAATCGCTGCGTGAATCGTATACTTTTTGTACTAACTTGGAAATATCATTAGGGATATTAATCGTGTCCGGCAAGAAATGATCAGTTTTCATCAGCCAATATTTATCATAAACCGCTTCATTGGCGTCACCATAGTCGCCTAGTGCATTAATACCAAGAACATATGTAGTCGGTTCCTTTAATTTAGCCGGCCGCTTTATTTGATGACGATGCAGTCTACCCATTCGCTGAAGCAATAGGTCCATTGGTGCGATATCGGTAAAGAGGACGTCAAAGTCAATATCCAGTGATTGTTCCAGCACCTGAGTGCCAACTACCACCATCCTCTCTGGCCGATCACCATTCTTACCAATTGTTTTCTGCAATTGTTCTTCCAATTCTTCCCGATCAGTCGCCAAAAAAGCAGAATGAAGAATTAATTTTTCAATATTCTTCGGAATCAATCGTGATATTTGCTGCGCCCGTTTAACGGTATTGACAACAATTCCAGCAATGCCCCCTTCCTTAATGCTTTCAAGAACTTTAGTAACTAACGTTTCGTCATCGCAACTGAGACGTATAACTTTGTTTTCTTGCTGGTGATCTGGCGCTGAAAATTGATCAAACTGTTTTACCTCCTCACCATCAAGATATGTCAACAACGGATACGCTTGACTGTCCGCCCATTTAGTCTGTCCCTTGATGTTGTGGCCAAATTTTCCTTTATAATAGGCTTCTAATAGTTCTTTTCGTTTCTTTTTTGGAAGAGTGGCTGATAAAGCAATAACAGGAATATGATAAGCACCAAGCCATTGAAGGGTACACTTAAGATAAGAATTCATATAACTATCGTATGCGTGAATTTCATCAATAACGACCACCTTCCCGCTTAAACCTAAATGACGTAGGAAAAGGTGTCTTTGTTTTAGGCTCATTAATAGGAGATGGTCAATAGTTCCAATATCGAAGTCCGCTAACATCGACTTTTTCCCGGAGAACCAACTATTGATGACCGCTGAACCATGATCACTAATATCAGTTGCCAATGGTAAACTACGGTTTTCTTTATTAAACTGCGCTTTACCGTGCATCAATTTAATCGGTAACTTAGCAGTACTTTCTTCTGCCAACTCATCCACCCATTTTTCTGCACGGCTAAACATGGCGTTGGTGGTCGCTTGAGTCGGCAAGCCCATGAACATCCCCGAAGAACCTGTAGCGAGTGACAATTGCTCCACCGCTGTCATTGCGATTTCAGTCTTGCCGATTCCCATAGTTGCCTCGATGATCACCATCCCCGGATCTACAATTTTACCAATCTCTTCGGACATTAATCGCTGAACTGTTCGGGGATGAAACCCCCAGCGCTTTTGATAGTGTTCATTAATATCAAAAATTGGTTGCGGCTCCCAATGGTTACTAATATCCCAGGTCATAATTGCTTTTTGGAAACGAGTTTCCATGTTTAAGTCATCCATTGTTTGATCCAGTGGAATTAATGGAAACATGATTCTGGTGGGATCATCGTTGAAATATTCACTAGACGCAATCCAGTCAGCCATGATCAAGAGACCAGTTAATAAAACCGCCTGTTGCTGGGTGATTTCAGGAATATCTTCAAGTGACTGATATCCTGCTCTCTTTAATTCATAATTAATTAATTCTTGCTGGACTTGCTCCCAGGTAGCCTTTAACTCATCCTCATCGTCTGATTGAAAATAGTTACTAGGATATACAGACAATTGATCAAACGAATAGTCAAAATATTGATCAGCTGGTTTTCCATGGTGAGCTCCGATAATTGCACCAACACTCTCGTTTAGTCCACTATCCTCTAGCAAACTCTCCCCGGCAATTGCATGTGGTGATTCACGATGATCAGTCGGATCATATTCATTCAATGCTGAGAATCCTTGTCGCATCAGCCCTTCAATTAATTCATCATCCAGCTCCTTATCCCGATTGTAAGACTTCTTAGTTTGGAAACTTGGAGTGGCTTTGCCAATGTCGTGCACACCACCAATAACTCTGACCAGCTTTCTTGTTTCAGTTTCTGACATATCTCCACGCAGTTGCTCTCTTTGAGCATCATTGAGCCACACCTTATAGAGCCAGTCAATCACGTTATCAGTATCAATCAGATGAGCTATCAACGGTAACCAAAGCTCTTGACCATCATGATTTTCCTTTTTTGCCCATAATGCTTGGGCTCGCTTAGATAAGACCACTATAGATCCCTCCTACTATTATTGATAGCGTTTTCATTTTATTGTAAAAATAACTTATTTTCATTACTTGCCCCCATTATCATGGGGATTACTGACTAATTACCAAGAATATTTTCTATAACCTCGGATCACCCTCATCTTGATGAGGAATATTTTCTATAACCTGTTCTAAATATACCACTATTTAAATAAAAAGCAATCTTATTTATAAAAAATCACCGCCCCACGCACTTGGTACCAGGAAACGGCGACTTATTTCTGCAATCATGAATATGGATACCTACTCTTTCTTCCCCTCCGCAAACTTCACAAACAAGCCAATAATAATAACATTCAAAATCAAGAGAAAAAGATAGGCATGCTGGGTGCCGATTGCGGTCGGCAGGGGTCCTTTCGAGCCCATCTGGGCCTGACTAGCCGCGACAATCGCCGACGTCAGTGAAGTTCCGACCGCCCCGGAGAATTGCTGGATCGTGTTCAGGATGGCATTCCCTTGTAACACCTGGCCAGGCTGAAGGTGCGTCAAAGCGGCCGTCATCACGTTGCCGAGGGTCATCCCCATGCCGCCCATATAGAGAATATAGACAAACGCAATCATGACAACGCTGAGGTGGCGGGCAAAGATCGCAAAGCTCAGTCCTTCTACGGCCATCAGTGAGACTCCAGCGAGAATCGGCCGCCGAGCACCGTATTTATCCAACATCGTTCCACCGATTGGCCCCATAATAGCGCCAGCAAAACCCGCCGGCAAAACCGTTAATCCGGCCACCAACGCGGTCTTGCCATTAACCAACTGAATATGATTTGACAGCAAAAAGGCATTCCCCAGCGAAATCAGCTGGATCAAGAAGAAGCCCAAGGCATAAGCAGCAAAAGTATGATTCAATAACAATTGCAAGTTCAAAAGCGGCTGTGTAATTAGGTTTGACCGCCAAATTAGAGCCAGCAGACTGATCAGGGCAATAACAATTGCACTGGCAACAATCTGCCATTGTCCAGTACTCAGATTGCTAAAGCCAAAGATCATGCCGGCAAAGAATACTGCGATCGCAGTGAAACTGAGCTTATCGATGCTGACTTTTCTAATGACTGATTTTTGTTCAATGCCCCACCGACCCAGGCAAAGGGAAATGAGGAGCAAGGGAAGCAGAAAGTAAAAGATCCAGCGCCACCCCAGAGTATTAACCACAATTCCCCCAAAGGTCGGCCCGAGGGCGGGAGCAATCCCGGTGATAAGATTGCCGACCCCCATCATCATGCCAACTCGGCTTTTTGGCACTTGCTCCATGATGATGTTAAACATCAGCGGCAAGGCAATCCCAGTCCCAATCCCCTGGATCACCCGCCCTAGCAAAATCACAGGAAAGGCCGGAGCCAGAGCATCTGTCAGCAAGCCGATCATAAACAAAAGGTTTGCTGCTAAAAAGAGCGACTTGGTTTTAAAACTGCTTTTGAGAGCCGCCGAAATCGGTACGACAACCGAAATGGCTAGCAGATAAATAGAAGTAATCCACTGCACCACGTTTGTTGAAATCCCAAATTCTCGCATCAAAGTCGGGAAAGCAATGTTCATCGAGGTCTCCACAATCACCCCAGAAAAGGACATGATGCCGGTCGCAATGATCGCGGCGAACACCTTTCGGGAATCTTTTCACTAGTCGATTTCATGCGCAGTTCCCTCCTTGATAAAATCTAACACCCGTTGAACTACCGCTAATTCGTCACTTGCAAAATGGGCCCTTAATTTCTGATCATCATCGATCATATATGTTCGAATCCGGGAAATTAATTTTTCCGCCATCGGCATCAGTTGGACCAGTTTTTGTCGCTTATCATTTTCGGCATTAATCCGCTGAACCAACCCCCGTTTTGCCATTCTTTGAACCATCACCGTCGTTGTCGAACGTTTGATGCCGAATTCATGGGCAATCGCGTTTTGCGGACTGGTATGTCCCGGCTGGTTGGCAAGAAAGTCGATGACCGACATCTGGACGCCAGTGATCCCCAGGGTACTGGCAAAAGCATCCCGCTCGCGCTCCACCTGGGTCGACGCTTGTTTGACCATTTTCTTGATTGGTTCCATTTTCTGTCTCCTTGTTAGCTGGCTAACATCTTAAACTGAATTTTGTTAGACGCCAAACATTTTAGGAGGTCAAAAAAAAATCACCACCGTGGTATCGCTCGATGATGATTAAAAATATTATATTTTCATAATTTTATCGGACTAATTACTGATCAAGCTCAGACTGGCGCGCCGACTGGCCGAACGATAATTTCATTGATGTCCTCGTCAGCTGGGGTGTCAATGGCGTTCATCACGGCCCGAGCAATCAGTTGCGGATCCAAACCGATCTTTTCTTCCGTAGCAATCTCGGCCTTCCGCGCTGCGGGATCAGAAATGGACTTATAAAGTTCGGTGTGGACTGAGCCGGGACAGATCAGCGTCGCTTTGATTCCCTTGCTGGTTTCCTCAGTTCGCAAACCCTCCATAATAGCTCGCACGGCATATTTAGAGGCGCTATAAACAGTCCAGCGTGGGACGACCCGCCGGCTGTTGACCGAACCGGTAGTGATAATATGACCTGCCCCCTGCTTCTCCATTATCGGCAAAATGGCAGCAATCCCGTTGAGCACCCCCATAACGTTAACATCCATAGTTGCTTGCCATTCTTGACGTTGCCCAGACGCCAACGAGTTCACCGGCATGATGCCTGCATTGTTAAACATCACGTCGATCCGACCAAATTTGTCAACAGCGTAATCAACGACCGTTTGTAGATCTTCAAAATTAGTAACGTCCGCTCTAATGGTTGAAATATTAGCTGCGGGAAATGCGTTTTTGATCGCTTCCAGCCGGTCTAAGCGCCGGGCCGCCAGCACTACTTTGGCTCCTTTTTTGGCCAGTAGCTCGGCCGTTGCTTTCCCGATTCCACTCGAAGCACCGGTAATAATAACCACCTTATCTTTGACTATCATCATCTGTCCCCCTTACTTTAAATTGTTCTTAAAAAAGGCCGCAAACTTGGCAAACGGGATTTTTGCCATTTGGTCATACAGGTCGCAGTGGGTCGCACCAGGAACCACAATTAATTCTTTCGGATCCGTTAGCCGTTTATAAGCCGCTTCCGCCATGTAACGAGAATGGGCTTTTTCCCCCGTTACGATCAGCTTGGGCGCCGTAATCTTGTCGATGTTTTGCTGCAGCGGGAAATTGTAGTAGCTCCACGGCGAAACAGCATCCCAAGCAGTCGTTGAATTAATCGACCGGGGATGAAAGGCCCGTTGAACGTAGTAGTTGTAGAAGTCTTTGGTAATCGAATCAG
Organism: Limosilactobacillus difficilis; assembly: GCF_947387495.1. Lineage (GTDB taxonomy): Bacteria > Bacillota > Bacilli > Lactobacillales > Lactobacillaceae > Limosilactobacillus > Limosilactobacillus difficilis. Next base: position 8,357 of record NZ_CANDNU010000017.1, on the reverse strand, counting down.
CATCCGCGGGCAGTTTTTGGGGGAAAAGACTTGCAGCGTAAAGCGGCCGGTTGTTTTGATCAAAGGCCAATTCGTGGGGCCCGGGGACCTGCTTACCGCTGTCAACCTCTTTCCACCGCATGTCAGCTAGGTATTGTTTTTCAACTTCCCGCTGTTCTTCAGTCTTGGGAGTACCAATCCCATCCCACATCGAGGAAGACATGTCGTACATCACACTCGTTGCAACGGCCTTGATCCGCGTGTCGATAGAGGCCGCGGTCAAAGCATGAGAGCCAAGACCGCAAATGCCAAGGATCCCAATCCGTTCCCGGTCGACAAACTTTTGGCTGCCCAGGAAATCCACGGCAGCCGAAAAGTCCTCGACAAAGATGTCTGACGATGCCACGTTCCGTCGTGTTCCGGAGCTCTCCCCAGTCATCGATTGGTCAAAGGCTAAAGTGACAAAATCATGTTGAGCTAGGGTCTGGGCATAGAGGCCACTAGCTTGTTCCTTCACCGCCCCAAAGGGACCGGTAATCGCAATTGCCTGGTACTTTTCCCCCTCCGCAAAACTTTTCGACAGGTAGAGGTGACCAGCCAAGTTGAAGCCATAACGATTGGCAAAACGCACATTCTGCACCTCAATAGCAGGATCAACATCAAATACCCGAGTATCATTTGCTAATTTACTCATCATGAACACTCCTTTGAATTGCTATACTTTGATGATAGATAGCAAAGCGAAATATGTAAAAGTCCTATATTAAATGCTAAAATATAGCTAATAACTATGAGAAAGGAGAATCCCCGATGGAACTGCGTGTCTTACGCTATTTTCTTGCTATTTGCCAGGAAAAAAATATTACCAATGCTGCCGAAAGACTCCATATTTCCCAGCCGTCACTATCTCGTCAGATTAAAGATCTGGAAGAAGAGCTCGGGGTAACTTTGTTCATCCGCGGTCACCGCCAAATCACCCTGACGGAGGATGGCTACTTCTTACGCGATCGGGCCCAGGAAATGGTGACCATCGCCGACAACACTACTACCGCGCTCGCAAAAGACCGGTTTATCTCCGGTAAATTGAATATTGGCGCCGGTCAAACTCCAGCCATGGCACCAATTATGAAAATCATCGACGAGCTTTTACTAGCGTACCCGACAATCAGTGTGAATTTAGTTGACGAAAACGCTGATGCTACTGAGCACCAGGTGAAGCAAGGCAGTTTGAATTTTGGCATCATCATGGGGGACCGACCACTAAATGATTTTAATCGCATTATTCTGCCGGAGCGAAACCAGTTTGTCGCCATCTTTAACCAAAATTTGCCCTTGGCTAAAAAAAGCAAGGTGACTGCCGCCGACCTGGCCAACTACCCAGTAATTCTTTCCAATCAAAGTTTTGTTAGTGACAAATTCCGCAACTGGTGGGGCAACAACACGCATCTGAATAGCCCGCACATCACGTACAACCTTGTTTACAACGCTGCTCTGTTAGCCAAACAAGGCCATGTCGTGGAAATCACCTACACCGGCCTCGTCAATACGAGCAGCGACAGTCTGTTAACCGAGCGTCCCCTGTCCCCTAAGATTACCGACCCTAATATCCTCATCTGGAAAAAAGGAGTCCAATTATCCAATCTCGAGCAATTATTTGTCAACAAGGTGCATGAGTACCTGAATAGTCGCGAAAATTAAAAAGACAAAAAGATTGACTTGGAGTTAACTCCAAGTGTTAATTTAACAAACGAAGGAGGCGCATAATGGCTGATTTAACAATCACTGAAGTAAGCAAAAAGTATGATTTAAAAGCAGATACTCTCCGTTACTATGAACGGATTGGTCTGATTCCCTCGGTACCTCGCCAAAGCAACGGCAACCGTTACTACCCTGACGACTTGCAAAGCTGGATCGAAATGATCGTCTGTTTGCGGCACTCCGGGGTGACCATCGAAACGCTGATTGACTATGCCCATCTTATGGAGCAAGGTGACGCAACGCTCGATGCACGCGAAGAGCTGTTAAGAGAACAGCTGGCATTGCTGGAGCAAAAGCGGCACAACCTTGATCGGTCCATCAATCGGCTCCAACATAAAATCTCCCTCTACGAAACCGGTGAAATCAAAAAGCAAAAGAGCTATTTTGACGAATACAGAATCTTGGATGATCAAAAGACAAAGGAGTAATCACAATGGCAAAAACACTTGTACTTTACTACTCAGCAACTGGCACTACCCAAGGCATCGCACAGCAAATCGCTGACAAACTGAATGCTGATATCGCCGCAATCCACCCGGTACAACCCTACACCAGCACGGATTTAAACTGGCATGACTCATCGACCCGCGCAACGGTTGAGCAAAAGCAGCAGCACGATGGTCGGGTTCCGGTGAAAGACGACCTGCCCGACCCGGCCAATTATGACAACATCGTCATCGGCCACCCAATCTGGTGGGGCATTCCGCCGCGGCTGATCGCTGCTACAATTGATCAACTCGATCTCAACGGCAAGGTCCTGGCTACCTTCGCTACTTCCGGCGGTTCCAGTTATGACCGGTCCCAGTCCAACATCGCCCGGACGGTTAAGGAAAACAACTATCAGCTAGACCTGCAAAAGGGAGCCGTCCTCAATTCTTCCGCCGCCATTGACCGCTGGTTAGCTTCATTGCAGTTAAAATAATGCTGTTTTTAAAATGGAGGACATTAACATGGAATATACGACATTGAATAATGGGCAAAAGTTGCCGCTAGTTGGCTTCGGCGTTTATCAAATTCCACCGCGGCAAACCGCAGAAGCGGTGACGACCGCACTCAATGACGGTTACCGTTTGATCGATACCGCCGAATATTACCGTAATGAAAAGGAAGTTGGCGCGGCAGTCCGGCAAAGCGATATTCCCCGGGACGAGATTTTTGTGACGACTAAAATGCCGCCGCAACCGAGTTATGCGGCAGCTGCCCAGCGAATCGACGAATCCCTGAGGGCATTAGATATCGACTACATTGATCTGATGCTCATCCACTGGCCAGGACGGGCCAATGTTGAAAATTACCGGGCACTGGAAGATGCCCAAAAGGCCGGCAAAGTGCGTTCAATTGGCCTTAGCAGCTTTTATGGACAGGAGTACCAGGAAATTCTCGACCAGTGTGAGATCGTACCGGTTCTAGACCAAAACGAAACCCACGTCTTCCGCCAACAACAAGAATTCCAAAAAGTGCTGGAAGCCCACGGCACCAAACTGGAATCCTGGTCACCACTGGCGGAGGGCCAGCAAGGAATTTTCAGCAATCCTGTCTTAGTAAAAATTGCAGCCGCTCATCATAAGTCAGTCGCCCAGGTTGTCCTGCGCTTTCTAACCCAACGCGGGATCATTGTAATTCCCAAGAGCGTCCACCCTGAACGCATTGCGGAAAACATCAACCTCTTTGATTTTGAATTAACGTCTGCTGAAATGGCTCAAATCAAGACGCTCGATCAGAAACGATCAATCTTCGGCTGGTAATTTTGACTGACAGGTTGCACTTTGCTCAGGCTGACACCATCTCCCCAATTAATTAAAACAACGCCAAAAGACCGCTGACACTCGACAATTGTCGAATGTTAGCGGTCTTTGCTCTTAAGAGCAATCACAGCTCTTTTCGTTAAATTTAGATAAAATTTCAGCAAAATAGCCCTTAATTACCAGTTAACCACAATTTGATGTTTTTCGCATTGTTCGTGTTTTACATATATATGATCCATAATTCATACAATAGTTCGCTTTTATATTTAAAATGGTGTTGACTTCAGACTAATCATTCGTTATTATAAGGACACATTCGAATGTAAGTTGTCCCGTTGCTTTCTGAATCTCAAAGGAGTAATTCAATTATGCAAAGTCAATTTTCAACCGTCGAAGAAGCCCTTACACAGTTGTTAAATGGTGGATACATTATTTTGGCCGATAATGAAGACCGGGAAAACGAAGGAGACCTGGTAGCGTTAGGGGAAACCATTACTGCCAAAACGGTCTACGAAATGTTGAATGAAGCAAATGGTTTGATGTGTGTGCCCGTCAGTGAAGGAATTGCAAACCGTCTGGGATTCAAACCGATGGTAAAACACAGTACCGACCCCAACCAAACACCCTTTATGGTAACTGCTGATGGCACCTTAGCCGCAACCGGCGTTACTACTGGGGTTTCTGCTTTTGATCGGGCGGCTACGATTCGCCAAATTGCTAACCCTGCTGCCCAGGCAACAGACTTTAACCACCCGGGTCACATCCAACCACTTTACGCCCAACCACATGGCTTGCGAGATCGGATCGGTCATACCGAGGCATCGGTCGACCTCGCCTACTTAGCTGGGAAGGCTCCCGTAGCGGTGATTATTGAAGTCCTCAAAGAAGACGGGACGATGGCCCGCCGTGACAGCCTGGCCGCTCTTGCCAACCGGGTTAACGTTCCGTTCATTACCATCAAGCAAATTATTGAATACTTAGACGCCAAAGGAATTGACTACGCCGCTAGTTTAGCCCAAGCTGCTGTTAAATAAAGCTGACTTAGCTGGAATATTATTTCGCTGACTTAGATAAAACACGAATTGCCCTTGTCAAAGCAGAAAACTGCTTTAGCAAGGGCAATTTTTTATTTTGTTTCGCAGTCGGAGGAGCAAAAGGCCAGCAGACAAATCTTTCCGGCAGCATTTCTCCAGACCGATCAATCTTCGTCAATCGCTAGCTGACCGGACGAATACAAAACCGCCTTCCCGGCTAGCAAAGTGTTGCTACCTTGATAGTTACAATAGAGCACCCCGCCACGCGCAGAAACCTGGTAGGCTACTAACTGTTTTTTACCTAGTTTTGCGGCCCAGTAAGGAATAATGTGACAGTGGCCACTCCCACAAACCGGATCTTCAGCAACGGCCAGCTTCGACGCAAACGAGCGGGACACACAATCATAGTGCTCACCCTGGGCAGTTGCGTGCTGCAACAGACCCGGCAACTGGGCGAGCTTCTCCTGATTCGGCGTCATCTTCTCCACTACGGCCGCTTCATTGAAGACACACAGCAGGTCGCGAGCAGGTCGCGACCGAGGTACGCTTCTTCTGGCCGGGCCCCAAAGGCCACCGCCATCTGATCCGTTACCGGGATCTGGTGAAGCTGATAAGATGGAAAGCTCATTTCATATAAGTCGTCTTTTTTCGTCACCTGCAAGTCACCGCTCTTGCTGGTCGTGAAAGTAATCGTCTCACTATCCTGCGGAGCCGCAGTTTGGAAAATGATGAAGGCGGTCGCTAAGGTCGCATGGCCGCACAGGTCGATCTCCCCGCCAGGCGTAAACCAGCGCAACAGGTAATGGTCAGCCGTTTTTTTAATCGCAAAGGCGGTTTCTGAGAACCGGTTTTCCAGAGCAATTTTCTTCATTAAATCTTCACTGGGCCAGTGGTCCACGAAACAAACCGCGGCGGGATTTCCCGTAAAGAGCTTATCAGTAAACGCATCCGCGATATACATCTTGATCATCGGAACCGCATCCTTTCTTAATCTGGTTAATCACCAAAATTCAGTTTCATTTATTTAGGTTAATTATACTAGACAAATCCATCGTTGCCTTTTGTTACTCCCCTTATCCACCAATTTCAAAAAACTTGTTGACAATAAAAAAACACGTGCTAATATAATACTTGTAAATCTTAAAACAACAAGAAGCCAAGACAAATCAAAGGAGTTTTTTAATTATGAAATACGCTGTAACTGCTGCAACTGGTAACTTTGGTCAAGCTGCTGTCAAAGCTCTAGGTAAATTAACTGACAAGAGCAATATTATTGTCATCGCCCGGAACCAAGAAAAGGCTAATAAGTTTTTCCCCGACTTTGAAGTTCGTGAAGGCAACTACGATGATGTTGATTCAATGACCAAGGCACTTAATGGGGTTGATCGGGTTCTCTTTATCTCTTCACAACCGGGTGGTAAGGTTAGCCGTGATATTCAACACAAGCATGTTGTCCAGGCACTTCAAAACGCTGGTGTTGACTTTGTTGCTTACACTAGTTTCCCCGATGCTCAAAACTCGGTTAGTGCTTTAGCCGCCGATCATAAGATGACTGAACAATTAATTGAAAATGCTGGCATTAAGCATGCCTTCCTGCGGAACAACTGGTACCTTGAAGATGAAATTGCCTTCTTACAAATGGGTGCTAACGGCGACAGTGCTAGTTATTGGGCTGACGGCAACGCCGGTTGGGCTTTGGAACGTGAATTTGCGGAAGCGGCTGTCAAGGTCCTTGTTGCCGACAATACCAAGGATGTTTACGAATTTGCCGGTCCAATGAAGACCTACGATGATTTAGGAAAAGCTTTGCAACAAGCTACTGGTAAGGATCTTGATATTAAGCAAATTAGCAAGGATGACTACACGAAGTTGTTGGCTGCTGGTGGCTTGGATGACACTACCGCGGCACTCTTCGCCGGTTTCCAAGACCCAATCCAAGAAGGCTCATTAGACCACGCAAGCACTGACTTAGCTGATGTTTTAGGTCACGCCCCGCTTGATCTTGCAGATGCTATTAAGGAAATCCTCAGTCGTTAATCAGAAAATTATTAAATAGATAAAAGCTCCCCGTTTAGCTTTGGGGAGCTTTTTTATAGGAGGAAACAATGAACCATACTGAAAAACGCTGCTACTTAATTCAAGCGCTAATTCATGAAAATCCAGAGTACAGGACTATTCAGATTCCCACCAATTCTGAGCAACAGCAGCTTCTTTTACGTGCCCTAATGAATGTTCGAGCACCAAAAGAAATTAGTGATGAGTTTCAAGCGATTCAGGATGCTTATTTGAAAGAAGATGCATTGGCAAAAGGGATTGTTGCCGACGATAAATTTCCAACAGGGATCAGTATCTGGCAAGGAGACATTACCGGTTTAGGAACCGATGCGATCGTTAATGCTGCTAATAGTGGCATGACCGGGTGCTATATCCCCAATCATTCATGCATTGATAACGCAATCCATACCTTTGCGGGAATTGAATTGCGCAACAAGTGTGCTGAAATAATGCAAGAACAAGGGCACCCTGAAGAAACAGGACTTGCCAAGATAACGCCCGCATACAATCTACCAAGTAAATATATCATCCATACAGTCGGACCGATAGTCCAAACCGCTACATCGACCGACCTTGAAATACAACAACTCAGGTCCTCATATCACAGTGCATTAAAGTTAGCGGCAGAAAATAAGTTAAATAGCATTGCTTTCCCATGTATTTCAACTGGTGTCTTCCATTTTCCAAACTTACTAGCAGCGCAGATTGCAGTAGATGAAGTAAGTAAATTTTTGCAACAAAATACCAGTATTAAGAAGGTGATTTTTAATGTTTTCAAAGACCAAGACAAAGCAATCTACCAAGAACTACTTCAACCAAGTCAAACAAGAAATTAGTGATGCTAATGCAATTGTAATCGGGGCTGGGGCGGGCCTTTCCTTAGCGGCTGGTTTTACCCTGAGCGGTGAGCGTTTTACAAATTATTTTGCTGATTTCATCAAGAAATTTGGGATTACCGACATGTACAGTGGTGGCTTTTTCTCTTTCCCTAGTCGAAAGGCATATTGGAGTTGGTGGAGCCGTGTTATTTGGCTTAGTCGTTACCAACCTGCTCCTCAAGATACCTATCGACGACTTTATGAATTGATAAAAGGTCAAAATTATTTCGTTTTGACAACGAATGTCGATCATCAATTTCAATTAGCTGGCTTTGATAAGCAGCGTCTCTTTTATACCCAAGGTGACTACGGCCTATTTCAACAGGCAGATAGCCAGCAAACCTTTGATAATTTCACTCTGATTAAGAAAATGATCCTCTCTCAAGGATTTCAAATTAATGATAATAATGAGTTGCTAAAGCCAGATCAATTATCAATGGACGTTGATCCAAAATTAATCGCGCAAGCAGACCAGTATCAACTTAATTTACGCGTAGACAGTGATTTTGTTGAAGACGACGGCTGGCATCGAGCTGCGCAACGATTTAATCACTTTATTGAACGTTATCAACAGCAGAAGATACTCTTTCTGGAGTTGGGCGTCGGCAACAATACTCCCGGGATCATTAAATATCCATTTTGGCAATGGACCTATAACAACCCCCAAGCGCGATTAATTACTGTTAACACAACAGACGTTGCGTTTCCCCAAGAGCTTAATCATCAAGCCATTGGGTTCAAAATGGACATTAATGACTTTATCGATGCTTTGAAATGCTAGATCTAAGGGAGCTTGATCGAGAAAAATGCCTCACAACCGTTAGAAATTTCGGGTCTATATTAACTGGTATTGGTGAAAGCCGATGCCAGTTTTTATTATCTTAAATTGGCTAAATAAAAAAGGACAT
>NZ_CANDNU010000016.1 GCF_947387495.1 Limosilactobacillus difficilis | reverse complement strand
CTAGAAAAATATTAAACTATCAAACACCGTTTGAGATATTTTTTGAAGAACCGTTGCACTTAGTTTGACAATTCGTCACCCAAATTTTCGGCTTTTCGTTATAAACTATTAACGAGGAAGGAGTGAGCAACCATGAAAGCACTGGTTTCACTAAAAGACGTTGCCTTTCAGTATCCAGGTAGCCCGAAAAGGGCCGTTGAAGGCATTAGCTTCACTGTTCCCAAGGGACGGTGGACGGCCTTAGTTGGCCACAATGGCAGCGGGAAGAGCACGATTGCACGGTTGATCGACGGACTCTTGGCACCACTTGCGGGTTCAATTACCGTTGACGGTCTGGCACTCAACAACGAAAATTTGGCCACAATTCGTCGAAAAATCGGCTTTGTTTTTCAAAATCCAGACAACCAGTTTGTTGGGACAACCGTTGGTGAAGATGTAGCCTTTGGTTTGGAAAATCGGAACGTTTGCCGGGCTGCGATGCAGGAAAAAGTTGCTCGCTCACTTCAAACAGTCGGCATGGCCGACTTTATCGATGAACAACCAGCCAACCTGTCAGGAGGACAAAAGCAGCGAGTTGCCCTGGCGGGTGTCCTAGCTCTGGAACCCCAACTGGTGATTCTGGATGAAGCGACCAGTATGCTGGACCCCGAAGGCCGTCAACAGATCGACGACTTGCTGCTTCGTCTGCAGCGCGAACGCCAGCTGACGATCCTCGCCATTACCCATGATACTTATGAGGCCTCGTTAGCCGATCACGTCGTAGTGATCAACGACGGCCATCTTGTAGAACAAGGACCAGCGGCGACGATTTTGTCACAATCTGCCAGGCTACAGCAACTACATTTGAAGCCTCCCTTTGTTTTTCAGCTCAAACAGTTATTAATTGCAAGGGGCATTCAAATACCAGAAGATGTCAATAACGAACAAAGGATGGTGGACTGGCTGTGTCGGCAATACAATTCACAAATTTAAGTTTCAGCTACCAAGCTGGCACTCCTTTTGCGGTAGAAGCACTCCGCAATGTTTCCGTTACGATCCCCAATGGGTCATGGACGGCAGTAATCGGCCATACGGGGAGTGGTAAGTCGACGTTGATGCAACTGCTTGACGGCCTGCTTTCGCCCACTACTGGCAGCATCCGTAATGGTCAGCGGCAACTCCAGGCCGGCGCTAATAGGAAGGAGATGGCCGCTTTTCGCCAGCAAACGGGCTTTGTCTTTCAATTCCCAGAAAACCAGCTCTTTGCCGAAACAGTGCTCGAGGACGTGATGTTTGGACCACAAAATCTAGGACGCACGGATAAAGAGGCCCGAACGGATGCCATTGCAGCACTGGAGATGGTTCATTTTCCACGGGAAGATTATAAGCGCTCACCCTTTGACCTCTCAGGCGGTCAAATGCGGCGCGTGGCAATTGCCGGGGTCTTGGCCATGCGGCCGCAAACCTTGATCCTGGATGAACCAACAGCTGGATTGGATCCCAGCGGTCAGGATGAATTGATGCGGTTGATTAAAACGCTGCACGATCAGCACCGGACCATTTTGATGGTTACCCACCAGATGGAATTGGTGGGCGCCTATGCTGACCACGTCTTGGTAATGAACCACGGACAAATGACGATGTTTGGCACGCCACAGCAACTGTTTGCACAGCCGCAGCTGCTTAGCGATAATCATCTAAAAATGCCAGCAAGTGTCGCGTTGGGGCAGCAACTACGCGCCAAGGGGTTACCCTTACCCGAAACGTTGCCGTTAACAATTGAGCAGCTGGCAAGTGAAGTGGCTGAAACGTTAAGGAGGAAGCAGGGATGAATAACAGCGTTGTTTTTGGCTCTTATGTTCCGCTCGATTCTCCGATTCACCGTCTTGATCCGCGAGCAAAACTGATGATCTGCTTCTGGTATGTTATTCTCGTTTTCTTTGCTAATGGTCTGTGGACCAACCTCTGGCTGGCTTTTTTCCTGCTTATTTTGCTGCTACTAACACGGGTGCCGTTTGTTTCTTACTGGCGCGGCGTCAAGCCGATGTTGTGGATTATCTTGTTTACGATTGCGGTACAGATCCTTTTTAGCTCTGGTGGTCACGTCTATTGGCACTGGGGGTGGATAGCGATTACGAGCGGAGGAGTTCGGCAATGTGGCTTGATTTTTGCACGCTTCATGCTGATCATCATTTCATCAACGGTGCTGACAGCAACCACACCACCGCTCCAACTGGCCGATGCCGTTGCTTCGGTAATGCAGCCGCTAAAGTATTTGCACGTTCCGGTTAATTCGATTGCTCTGATGCTATCAATTGCTTTGCGTTTCATTCCGACCATCGTCAACGAAGTGCAGCAGATCATGAACGCGCAGCGGGCCCGGGGCGCCAATTTTGACACTGGCAGCATTTTCAGCCGGGCCAAACGGCTGATTCCGGTCCTAATTCCGCTCTTTGTCTCGTCTTTTAAGCGTGCCGAGGATTTAGCGACGGCGATGGATGCCCGTGGTTATGATCCTGATGCGTCTCGCAGCAAGTACCGAGTGCTCCAATGGCAATGGCCTGATACAGTTGCGGCGATAGCTATGAGTGCTTGTACGATTGTCCTGGTCCTGATCAGGATTGGATTATAAGAGGAGAGATGGAACGTGTATCGCTATAAAATTACTTTTGCCTACGACGGGACTAATTTTTCGGGCTTTCAAATTCAGCCTCACAAGCGGACTGTCGAGCAAACTCTGAAGGACGCGGTGAATAAGATTGCCAAGCATCCAGACCCCGCAATTCCGGTTATTGGGTCGGGACGGACAGATGCTGGCGTTCACGCCCTCAATCAGGTGGCTCATTTTGACTTGTCGTATCAGTTGACGGGATTGCAGATGCAGCGAGCGCTTAACAGCCTTTTGCCCCTGGATATTTTGGTTAAGAAGGCAGAACCGGTCAGTATGGACTTTCATGCCCGCTTTTCCGCTCACCGCAAACGTTATCGTTACCGGGTGGACCTGGGCGAATTTGTCAATCCCTTTAAACGCAACTACACAGCTCATTTTAAGTACCCGGTTGATGTGGATTTGATGCAGCGGGCTGCGCAAGATTTAGTTGGGAAGCATGATTTTACGAGTTTTGTGGCGTCTGGCAGCCAGGCTCACAGTAACGTGCGAACGATTTATGAGGCAACTGTTCGTCGCGACGTGGCTAATAATGAAGTGGTTTTTGAATTTGTCGGCAATGGCTTTCTATACAACCAGGTGCGCATCATGGTAGCTCTTTTACTAGAAATTGGCAGCAGACAGCGCCCCAGCGACGATGTCAAACGGGTTTTAGCAGCTAAGGATCGCAACCAGGCCCGAATGACGGCACCGGCTAGCGGCTTATACCTGGTCAATGTCGATTATGGTGAATAAATGTTGACGGAATGCCGAAAAGTGGGTACACTAGTGATTGGTATTCTTTGACCACTGATAAGCCCCGGAACCTTATTTGGTTGTTAAAGAAGACAAAAATTGGAGGAACTAATCGTGAGAACGACATACATGGCAAAACCAGGTGAAGTTGACCGCAAATGGTACGTTGTTGATGCCAAAGGCGTTGCCCTCGGTCGTCTGGCAGCTGCTGTTGCCAAGATTCTTCGTGGCAAGAACAAGCCAACCTACACCCCTCACGTTGACACTGGTGACTTTGTTATCATTATCAACGCTGCTGAAGTTAAATTGACTGGTAACAAGCTGAAGGGCAAGAAGTACTACCGTCACACGCCAAACCAACCAGGTGGCTTCCATGAACGGACTGCTGCTGACTTCCTGGCTAAGCAACCAACGAAGATGGTTGAAATGGCTGTTAAGGGTATGCTGCCGCACACTCCACTGGGCCGGAAGATGGGCATGAAGTTGCACGTTTACGCTGGTGCAGAACACGACAACGCAGCTCAAAAGCCTGAAAAGCTTGACATCACGAAATTAATTTAACGAGGAGGGGAAAATATGGCTCAAGAAGTACAATACAGCGGCACTGGACGTCGTAAGGATTCAACTGCTCGGGTACGTTTGGTACCAGGCTCTGGTAAGATTACGATGAATGGCAAGGCCATCGAAGATTACATTCCATTTGCTAACCTTCGTGCCATTGTCAACCAACCATTTGATGTTACGAAGACATCTGGTCAGTACGATGTCTTGGTTAACGTTAATGGCGGTGGCTTTGCTGGTCAAGCCGGCGCAACTCGTCACGGCATTGCTCGGGCATTGCTCGCGGCTGACCCTGATTTTCGTGACGCCTTGAAGAAGGCCGGCCTGCTGACTCGTGACCCTCGGATGAAGGAACGGAAGAAGCCAGGTCTGCGGAAAGCCCGGAAAGCTCGTCAATTCAGTAAGCGTTAATCTTTGGGGATTAATACTGCTGTTTGGCTGGCGGCTTTTGCCAACCAACAATTCAAATAACAGGTTGTGGTTTAACCGCAACCTGTTTTTATTTTGCATATTGACAACTTATAAAATTCATTATAGCCTTGAAAGGCATTCATTTAATAAATATTGGGAGGATTTTATTATTATGCGTTTTTGTCCAAAATGCGGCGCTGAGCTCAAAGCTGGCGCAAAGTTTTGCCCGCACTGTGGCTATCAGCTGACAGAGAAGAAGACTGGGGAAGCGGCAAGCTCTGCGACGCCTAAGTCAGCTAAGCCGTCTGATGCCGAAGAGGCTAAGGGAACAGCTCAAAAGGCAATGGCGAACGGCCAGCAAAAGCCGCACAAGTCGACGAAGAGGAGCAAGTATGGTAAATGGCTTGTCGGGGTGATTGTTGTCATTATTTTAGTCGTGGTCGGCTATCGTCAAGTCTACCTGCCTCAGATGGTTAAGTCGACGGTGGTATCCAACGGCTTTACATCAGCGAAGGGCTACACGGTGGCAACAAACCTCAGTAAGCACGCAATTGTAGTGACCGCCGACCAGGATCAGTTGCAGAACTATAGTCGCTCCTTGGCTGCTAACCACTTTGATACACGACGGCTCGGGGTGGAAAACCAACTGTCCGGTTTGGCTCATGATGTCAACAGCCGGGCGCTGGGCACGTGGAGAATTGCGATTGCAGCTAAAACCAACCGGGGAAGCGGCCTAATGTGGGAATATGATGGCACCAAAGAAAGCCACCGCTACCAGACAACCAGTGAGTGTCGCCAACTGCATGAACGCTATCTGGAGGAAAAGCAGGCAGAACAGCAACAAGCCCAAGAGGCAGACCGGGACGAAAAGATTGGGGCTGGTCTACTCGGTGGCGGCATCGGTTTGTTACTTGGGGGGCTTTAAAATGCGCAAAGACGAACAGGTAATTTTTTGTCCAAATTGCGGTACCAAAAACGAGGGGGACGCCAAGTTCTGCTTGAACTGCGGTCAACCATTGCCGCAAATCTATGCGGATCAATCGGACAGCGAGAACGCTAAATCAACTGTTAGTCAGAAGGTGCCGAATCAAACTAGCAAGTCCACGATTGTTGACGCAACGACTTCCCGCATTAATAGTTGGACGGGTGGTCAAGGCGCCGTTAAAGTCTCTTTGCGGGACTTTTTCGGTCAAGTTTTTCAGTCCCATAGTCAGGCAGAAGCCGAAGAGATTTTTATTGCGGGAACGAAGACGACTACGCCTGATTTAGCGGATTTGGCGGATGAGCAAGTCCAACCATGGCTGTTTTCTCGGGCATTAGTCTTCACTCTGATCCTGGGAGCGCTGCTTTGGGTCCTATCTTTATTAAATCCGCGGATTGGTGTGACGTTTTCACTGGATGCGGCTTTGTCGGTAGCAGTTCCAGTTTCCGCGCTGATCCTCTTTTTTGAAGTGAACGTTTATCGTAACATCAGCTTTTACCAGGTGATCAAGATCACCCTTGTCGGTGGTGCCCTTTCTTTGATTGCTGCCATGATTTTAGACAGTTTCCTGGGGATGAGCGGGGCCCTCAACTTTACTGGAGCCTTGATAACGGGGATTGCTGAGGAACTTGGCAAGGTACTGGTTGCTGGCTATTTTATCTACCGAATGCGAGCAAAGCACATCTTTAACGGAATGCTGATTGGCGCCGCTGTCGGTTCTGGTTTCGCTGCCTTTGAAAACATCATGTACATGGTGGATGATAGTACTGGTCAATTGGCTTCGGTTACGGCTGCCTTAGTGCGTTCGCTGTTTTCCATCTCCGACCACACGGAGTGGTGTGCTATCGCAGCCGCTGCTTTGGTGATGGCCAAGGAGACGAAGCAACTGGAATTGGAAGACTTTTTGCGGCCTAATTTCTTGAAGTTCCTGCTCTCTGTAATCGTCATTCATATGCTTTGGGATTGGGATATCTACACTAGTGTAATCAAAAACATCATCTTAGCAGTGATTACCTGGCTCTTCGTTTTCGTACTCATCCATGCGGGATTGCGCGAGGTCAAGACCCTTCAGCTGCAAATGAAGAAGCAAGGGGATACAGACGCTGCGCCAGAGCAAGCGCAGAGCAATTCCTGATTGATTCCTAACGATGATTTTGCTCTGTAGATTGTTTGCCACCGTTATGATGAGTTAAAATAAGCAGTGAAACTGTTTTTTTGTAATTGCTAACGGAGGTAGTTGGTGGCACGAAGAAAAAAAAGGCAGACCCGACCCAAAAAGAAGAATAAGGGGCATCGCAAGGCTTACTTTATTCTGTTAGTGGTGTTGATCGTTTTTTTGGCGGTCTATATTGGTCATCAAGTTTATCAGCACTACCAGCAGGAGCAGATCATTGAAAAGCGCGACAATGCCAAGCAGTTATTCATCAAGCAAATTGCGCCGGAGGCCCAGGCGATGCAGAATCAATACCATGTCTTGGCGTCGATTACGATCGCCCAGGCGATCTTGGAGTCAGATTGGGGAAGCAGTAAACTGGCTGCGAACTATCACAATCTGTTTGGCATCAAGGGTTCAGGTGCTGATTCCCGCGAACTGTCAACAAAGGAATACGTCAATGGCCGGTGGATTATAATTACCGATCGTTTTAAGGTTTATCCATCCTGGGACGCTTCAATCCGTGATCACGCGCGGCTGATGGTCGACGGGACGACCGGCAATGCTGATAACTATTCAGCCGTGACCGCGGCGAGTGACTACCGAACGGCTGCCAAGGCGTTACAGCAGGCTGGATATGCCACTGATCCCGACTATGCTAACAAATTAATCAGCGTTATTCAGACTTACCAACTTTACAAGTATGATCGCTAGGAGGCTCATTATGCAGGAATTGATCGATTTAATCCGCCAGTCTGGCAAAGTTTTGCCGGGTAATATTTTAAAAGTGGACGGCTTTTTGAATCACCAGGTCAGCCCAGTTTTGATGCAGCACTGTGGTCAAGAACTGGCGCGGCGTTTTCAAGACGCGGGGGTAACCCGGGTATGGACCGTTGAGTCTTCCGGAATTGCACCGGCTTTGATGACCGCCCTGGCCTTGGGAGTGCCGATGATTTTTGCCCGTAAGCACAAGAGTCTCACTTTGACAGATGACCTCTACACTGCAGATGTCTACTCATATACCAAAAAGGTAACCAACCACATTTCAATTGCTAAGCGTTTTGTTCAGCCGCATGACAAGATTTTGCTGGTCGATGATTTCTTGGCGAACGGTCAGGCTGTTAACGGCATGATGGAAATTGCCGCACAGGCAGGCGTTCAGGTAGTCGGCGCCGGGATTGTGATTGAAAAGAGCTTCCAACCTGGTGGCAAAGAATTGCGTCAGGCTGGCGTTCGGGTGGAATCGCTGGCAAAAATCAAGTCCTTAGCGGGCGGCAAAGTTAGTTTTGAAGAGGGGGAAGCATGATGACAATGGAGAAACCAATTTATCCCGGAGCTACTTTGGGCCTTATCGGGATTGACTTCAATGGTTCGGCTCTGATTTCGGCATGTAAGCAGGCTGGCTATAACGTTGGGGTTTATGTCGATCGGCCAATGCCAGCCGTGACGCACCAGGCTGATTTTACGATCGTAGCCAATTATCGGGAGAAGGCCAAGTTGCACGAATTCGGGGAAAACGTTGACGCGGTGATTTACGCAACGACCCAGGTGGATGCCATTGTGCTGAAGTACCTCGCTAAGTTCACTGCCGTTCCGCAAGGGGTTAACGCCCTAGAAATTGTTCAGGACCGGCTGATGGAGCGGGCTTT
The DNA here is from genome assembly GCF_947387495.1 of Limosilactobacillus difficilis. Lineage (GTDB taxonomy): Bacteria > Bacillota > Bacilli > Lactobacillales > Lactobacillaceae > Limosilactobacillus > Limosilactobacillus difficilis. The sequence goes on along the minus strand of NZ_CANDNU010000016.1, from coordinate 27,609 downwards.
TCTCGACCAAATCAACGTTAACGTGGCCCCGTACGTTACGGTGATTAGCCTCGACGATGTTTACCAATCGATCGACTCGATCGGCTACCCAGCCCTTTTAAAGCCGATTCAGCGCGGCCTGGGCGAGCGCTCGATGCGAATCAACCGGCAAACTGATATTTCGCGAGCTGCTGACTTCATTGATGCCGGTACCTACTTGCTGGAATCATGGATCGACCACACTAGTGAATACACCATGGTCGCTTCCACGGATGGTGAAAAAGTGACCACTTACCCGCTGGCTGAATTGGTGTTAGACGGCCAACGAAAGTTAATTGAGGTCAAGACGTCGGCCGCGGTCGATGACGACATGCTCAAAGAGATGCAGCGGATTATGCACAGCGTTGCTTCCGCTTTACAGTACCGCGGGATCTTCAGCGTCAATTTCTACGTCACTGACACGGGCAATCTCTACGTCAAAGGATTGCAGCCCGGCTTGTCGGCCATTGGCAATGTCTTCGACAAGACGGCAAACGTCAGTCAGTATGAACAATTACTGCGGACCGTTGTGGGGATGCCGATGCACCAGATCGACCACTTGCAGCCAGCACTGATGATGGTTGTACGCAAGGCCCAGGAAGACGCAATTCACCGGCAGTGGCTGCTCAAGGATAATTGGCAGTACCGCTTCATGATGGATGTCAAGAAAGCCCCAACTTCCTTACTGGGTTTTGTTTGGGTAACGGGGATGGATAGCGTCGAAGCTCTCCAGAACCAGGTTGATGACACCGAGGTTTGGAGCAAAGAATTGCCAACCGAAAACGGCGGCGAAACCTTGACGGGTGATCCCCGGATTGACCTGCCGGAAAGTGATGCTGATCAAAGTGACGATGGACAAGGATCAGATCAAAATTAATGATGAAATAAATAATGAACAGGTCCCTAGGGGTGTTACTCTAGGGGCCTGTTGCTTCTTGCATGAAAGTGCTTTGCTGTGATTAAGGTAGTAAGGATTTGTTATAATCAAGGCTGACTGAAAGAAAAGGGGAAATGACCGTGAGTAGTCAAGATTTACTCAAAGGATTAAATGATAAACAGGTTGAGGCCGTCAAAACGACGGAAGGGCCCCTCCTGGTTTTAGCGGGTGCTGGCTCAGGCAAGACGCGGGTCCTAACGCACCGGGTGGCTTACTTGATTGAGGAAAAGGATGTTAATCCGTGGAACATCCTGGCCATCACTTTTACCAATAAAGCGGCAACTGAAATGCGGGAGCGGGTCGGCAAATTGCTGGGAGAAAATGCTCGTGATATTTGGGTTTCGACCTTCCACGCGCTGTGTGTTCGGATTTTGCGGCGTGACATTGACAAGTTGGGTTACAACCGCGCCTTTACCATTGCAGATTCTGGGGAACAGCGGACGTTGATCAAGCAGATCTGTGCTGAACTCAATATCGACACGAAGCGTTTCGATCCCCGCAGCATCTTGAGTGCTATCTCAAACGCTAAGAATGCGATGCTGACGCCAAAGGACTACGCTGCTCACGCGACGGGCCTGAAAAAAGAAATGATCAGCAAAGTCTATACCAACTACCAACGGCAATTGGAAGCTAACCAGGCCCTGGACTTTGATGATTTGATCATGAAGACTATCGAACTTTTCCATCAGGAACCGGCTACTTTAGACTTCTACCAGCGCAAGTTTCAGTACATCCACGTTGACGAATATCAAGATACTAATGATGCACAGTACCAGTTAGTGCATATGCTGGCGGATACACCACACCACAACCTGTGTGTCGTTGGGGATGCCGACCAATCGATTTATGGCTGGCGGGGAGCTAATATCCAGAATATTCGCAACTTTGAGAAGGATTACCGAGACGCCCATGTCGTTTTGCTAGAACAGAATTATCGTTCGACCCAGACGATCCTGGACGCGGCTAATGAAGTAATTGTCAACAACCTTGACCGGAAAAAGAAGAAGTTGTGGACTGATAACGGGAAAGGTGAGAAGATCACTTATTACCGGGCTCAAAACGAACATGATGAGGCCCAATACGTGGTCGCCCAGATTCGCCAGCAAATGCGGGCCGATCACTTGCAATACCATGATTTTGCCGTACTCTATCGGACCAACGCCCAGTCGCGGGCAATTGAAGATACCTTCCTCAAGTCAAGCGTGCCTTACCAAATGGTTGGCGGCCACAAGTTTTACGATCGGAAGGAAATTCGGGATGTGCTCGCCTACCTGACCTTGATCGTCAATCCAGCTGATTCGATGAGTTTTCAGCGGGTTGTCAACGAACCCAAGCGGGGGATCGGTCTCAAGACGATTGACCACTTGCGGGAATTTGCTAATGACAATCAGTATTCGATGCTGCAGGCGGCGATCAACGTTGACATGGCTAACAACGTGAGTGCGGCAGCCAAACGCCACCTCGGCGAATTTGCCCAGTTGATCACCGACCTGCAAAAGCAGGCTGATTATTTAAACGTGACGGAGCTGACTAAGCAAGTGCTCGAGCGGAGTGGTTATAGTAAAGCACTGAAAGCTAATGATAACCTGGAAAATCAAACCCGCCAGGAAAACCTGGATGAATTCCTTTCCGTGACTCAAGAATATGATAAGCAGCACGAAAATGAAGATGATGATCAAACTGATGAGAATGGCGCTGGCTTGACGAGGCTGACCGACTTTCTGGCTCAGTTGGCTTTGGTTTCTGATCAGGATGACGTTGATGACAATGATCCAGCCGTAACCCTGATGACGATCCACGCTGCCAAGGGCCTCGAATTTCCGATTGTCTTCATGATTGGGATGGAAGATGGCATTTTTCCTTTATCTCGGGCCTTGTTGGAAGAAGACCAACTCGAGGAAGAACGCCGCTTGGCTTATGTCGGTATCACCCGAGCCAAGCGGAAGCTTTACTTGACCAATTCTTACAGTCGGATGCTTTATGGACGGGTGCAGCGCAACCAGCCGTCCCGCTTTGTCGAGGAAATTGATGATAGTTTGCTTGACTTTGAAAACGGCGTCAGTCGCCAGTCTGATTTCATGAAAACACCATTTGATAAGCAGGCAGCAACGGCAAAAACTTATCACGAACGCCGCTCAGCGCGTTCTGGCAGCCAGCACAGCACCCACACAGTCGCCAAAGCAGCCGGCAGCAACGGGGCCGAAAAGGTCAGCTGGAAGACGGGCGACAAGGTGGCCCACAAGAAGTGGGGTGAAGGAACTGTGGTTGCAGTTGCTGGTAGTGGTAAAAACATGGAATTAGATATCGCCTTTCCTCAGCAGGGTGTTAAGAAACTGCTCGCTGAGTTTGCGCCGATTAAAAAAGTCAATCAATGATTAGGAGGCAGCAAGGATGGCAGAACCAAAAGCAGTCGATCAGTTAACTTTAGCGGAAGCGAAGGACGAAATTGGCCCTCTCCGGCAGCAAATTAGCCAGTGGGGTCGGGAATATTACGAACAAGACAACCCAAGTGTAGAGGATTTTGTTTACGATCGTGCTTATCAGCGGCTGGTTGATATTGAGCAGCGCTTTCCTGCTCTGGTGACGCCAGATTCGCCAACCCAGCGAGTTGGGGGGCAGACCAACGGAAACTTGCCCAAGGTCAGCCATACAATTCCGATGTTGTCGATGGGGGATGTTTTCTCGGCCGACGAACTGTTCGATTTCAACAAGCGGCAGCAGGATAACGACCAGATGACGGAGGAAGAGCCGGCTTATAACCTCGAATTGAAGATCGATGGGCTCTCCTTGTCTGTGGTTTATGAAAACGGCAAATTAATCCAGGCGTCAACGCGGGGCAACGGCGAGATCGGCGAAGATGTGACTAAAAACGTTCAGCTGATCAAGGACGTTCCCAAGGTCCTGCCTGAACCATTGTCATTGGAATTTCGTGGTGAGTGCTACATGCCTAAACAGGCTTTTGCCAAGCTAAACGAAAAGCGTGAAGCTGCCGGGGACCCGGTCTTTGCTAATCCCCGCAATGCGGCTGCCGGCAGTTTGCGCCAGTTGGATTCTCGAATTACTGGGCGGCGTCAATTAGCGACTTTCATGTATTACGTGCCTGAATGGCGTAAATTGGGCGTGACGACCCAGGACGAAGCCCTCCAACGGATGCGCGAACTCGGCTTTAGCGTCAACCCGACTAACCGGGTGGTGCGCAGCAAAGATGATATCCAGCAATACATCACCGAATACACGGCCAAACGGGATCAATTACCTTATGGCATCGATGGGATCGTAGAAAAAGTCAATGATCTTGCCACGCAAGACGCTCTCGGCGCTACGGTCAAGGTGCCACGCTGGGAAATTGCTTATAAGTTTCCACCGGAAGAACAAGCAACGATTGTGCACCAAATCGAGTGGACGGTTGGGCGAACCGGTAATGTCACCCCCACTGCGGTGATGGATCCAGTGCAACTGGCTGGAACGACAGTGAGTCGGGCTTCCCTTCACAACCCAGATTACTTGCAAGACAAGGACATTCGAATTGGGGACACCGTTTACCTGCACAAAGCTGGCGACATTATTCCTGAGATCTCGCGGGTAGACAAGACTAAGCGGCCGGCGGACAGTCAGCCTTACCGGATCCCAACCCAATGTCCAGTTTGTGGTTCGACCCTTGTTCACTTGGATGATGAGGTTGCCCTTCGCTGCATTAACCCGATGTGTCCAGCTCAGATCAAAGAGGGGCTAGCTCACTTTGCTTCGCGTAATGCGATGAACATCGACGGGCTGGGGCCGAAAATCATCAACCAGCTTTGGGAAAAGAGTTTGATTCACGATTTTGCCGATCTCTACCAGTTGAGTCATGACCAATTATTAACTTTAGATAAATTTGGGGAGAAATCGGCGACTAACTTATTGACATCAATCGACAATAGTCGTCATAATTCTGTAGAACGTTTATTATTCGGGCTTGGTATTCGGCATGTTGGCGCCAAGGCCGCTCAGCTTTTGGCTGAGCACTTCGGTTCTCTTGATGCGGTGATGACTGCTAATGCTAATGAAATTGCGGCCGTTGACAACATTGGCCCGACCATCGGTGATAGTGTTGCCACTTATTTTGCCAATAACGAGGTTGATGCTTTGATCAACAAGCTGAAGCAAGTTGGGGTTAACATGGATTACCTTGGTCAGCGTTCCGCGGAAGTAGCAGCCCAGGCTGGTGATAGTCCTTGGAATGGCCGGCGGGTTGTACTCACTGGAACATTGGCCAAGATGACGCGACGTCAGGCAACGGACTGGTTAACTGCGCATGGTGCTAAGGTAACAGGCAGTGTTTCGAAGAAAACGGACTTGCTGATTGCGGGTGAAAAGGCCGGCAGTAAATTGACCAAGGCTCAAAAGCTCGGCATCACCGTGTGGGACGAAGACAAGTTTTCCCGGGAAATAGAGGAGGAACATTAAATCGTGAAATGGAAAAAAGTAGCACTTGCGATGCTTGCGCTGGCTTGTACTGTCAGCCTGAGTGCGTGTGGTTTCCATCACAAGACTAGTAGCAGTAACAGTAATTACACCACCACGGGTGGCGGCGGCCGCAATTACCAAGGGGTGATTGAACACGGTCACTACAAGGTCAGCAAGTCCCGTGGGGTGAACGTCAATCAAAATAGCGAAAACCAATACAATTTGAAGAGCTTCGAAAGCGGCTTGACTGATGTTTCCAAGCGGGTCTTTTCGCCGCGAACCTACGTCTTCCAGGAAGGGCAAAAGCTCACGACGGCCACTACGGAAGATTGGCTGGGACGTAAATCTGCCAAAAATCCGAGTGGGCTGAACCCGGTTAAGGGTTCTTCTTCCAATCCAAACCCGACCTACATCCAGCAGATTGAGGAGCAGGACTATATGAAGCAAAATGGTAGCTCCTTGTCTTTGCGAGGGATGACAATCGGGATTGGGGTCAACTCTGTCTACTACTACCGAAAGACGACAAACGGTCCCCAATATTCCCGGAACATCAGCGACGCGGAAGTTAAGCAGCAGGGTGAACAAGCTGCGGCCAAGGTTTTGCAGCGGATGCGGAAAAAGCCGGGATGCAAGAACATCCCAATTGTGATTGCCCTGTACAAGCAGGCCCCCAACGATAGTTTGGTCGGTGGCAATTTCTTTGAATACACGCGAGCTAGTGGCAATTCGATCGGGACTTGGCATAAGCTGAGTGAGAAGACCACTGTGATGCCGAAGTCTAGTTCGACGAATACGGAGAATCAGTCGAACGAAAGCGATAGTGACAACTTCTCTAACTTCAAGAGCCAGGTTCAGAGTTTCTTCCCGAACATCAGTGGGGTAACGGCCCAAGCAAAGTACGAAAACGGCAACTTGGCGGGAATGCATATCACCGTCACGACCCAGTTCTACTCCGAAACTGAAATTCAGAGCTTCAGTCAGTACATTGCCCAAGCCGCTAACAAGTATCTGCCGAACGGGATCCCGATTGATATTCGCATTCAGTCGGATTCTGAGATGCAGGCACTGGTTTTCCGAAACTCTGGCTCTAATAAATTCCAGACGCACGTTTTGACGTCGTACTAATGAAAAAAGACTGAGGATCCTCAGTCTTTTCGTGTTTTGTGGTAAAATATTAAGGCATACGTAATTAAAACGGAAGAGGGTTCTACAATGGCAAACCAACTCGATGAGCAAGCGGTTGAACACGTAGCATCACTTGCCAAACTTGAGTTTGATAAAAATGAGCTGTCTAAGATCACTGGACAACTGGGCAACATTATGGACATGTTTTCTGAATTGCAGTCCAAGGATGTCAAAGACGTTGAACCAATGATTAGTCCAACTGATATGGACACGGTCCTGCGTGATGACAAGGCTGAACACATTAGTAAGGACGAGCGCCAAGCAATTTTGGACAACGCTCCGGATACTGAAAATGGCTTGATCAAGGTTCCGGCAATCATTGACGAAAGCGAGGACGGCGAATAATGAACTTCTACGATACTAACCTGACCCAGGTCCACAACGATCTGGTTAATAAGAGGATCAGCGTCACCGAGCTGACTAAGGAGACCCTGACCAACATCAAGGCCCATGAAAAAGATTTAAAGGCTTACCTGCACCTGAACGAAGACGCCGCTTTGAAAGAAGCAGCAGCTCTGGATAAAGAAGGGGTTCCAGCTGATGACGTCATTGCAGGGATGCCGTTGGCCGTGAAGGATAACATCCTGACCAAGGGCCTGACGACGACGGCTGCTTCCAAGATTTTGGAAAACTTCAACCCCGTTTATGACGCAACGGTTGTGGCTAAGCTAAATCAGCATCACTTCATCAACGTCGGCAAGACCAACTTGGACGAATTTGCGATGGGTTCTTCCACCGAAAATTCCGCTTTCCAGACGACGAGCAATCCTTGGGATCTGACGCGGGTGCCAGGTGGTTCTTCTGGCGGCTCTGCTGCTTCAGTTGCGGCGGGCGAAGTGCTGGGTGCTCTCGGGACAGACACTGGTGGTTCGATTCGGATGCCAGCTTCCTTTAACGGCATCGTCGGTATGAAGCCAACTTACGGCCGGGTTTCCCGGTGGGGCGTGATTGCTTTTGCCTCTAGTTTTGACCAGGTTGGTTGGCTGACTCAGAACGTCAAGGACAACGCGACCTTGATGAGCATAATTTCAGGTCAGGATAAGCATGATATGACGACGTCTGATCGTGAAGTGCCGGACTTTGCAGCCGAACTGAACGACAGTGCTGACGTTAAGGGACTTAAAATCGCGGTGCCAAAGGAATACATGAGTGATGATGTCGACGCCGGGGTTCGCAAAGTGATCATGGATGCGGTCAAGCATTTCGAATCACTCGGTGCCAGCGTAGACGAAGTTTCGATGCCGAACACGAAGTACGGGGTTCCAGCTTACTACATCCTGGCACCTTCGGAAGCTTCATCGAACCTCCAGCGTTACGACGGTATTCGTTATGGCTTCCGGGCCAAGGACGTCAAAAACCTGGAAGACGTTTATGTCAAATCTCGTTCCGAAGGCTTCGGGGCCGAAGTTAAGCGCCGGATTATGCTGGGGACTTTTTCTCTCTCCGCTGGTTCCTACGATGCTTACTTCCTGCAAGCAGCCAAGATTCGTCGCCTGATCACCAACGACTTCATCAATGTCTTCAAGGATTATGACTTGATCATCGGCCCGACGGGAGCTCATCCGGCCTTCAAGATCGGTTCCGAAACTGAGGATCCGCGGAAGATGTACATGAATGATATTCTGACGGTTCCGGTTAATATGGCCGGGGTACCGGCAATGTCAGTACCAGCTGGCTTCAGTGAAGGTTTGCCAGTGGGTCTGCAGATTATCGGGAAGATGTTTGATGAAAAGACGGTTTACAAGGCAGGTTACGTCTTTGAACAGACGACCGACTTCCACAAGCAACATCCGCAGTTAGGAGGTCAGAACTAAGATGAATTTTGAAACTACGATCGGTCTTGAAGTCCACGTTGAACTGAAGACAAACTCCAAGATTTATAGCCCGGCGGCCGTTGAATATGGCGACCAGGCCAACACGAATATCAACGTGATCGACTGGGGTTACCCTGGGACACTGCCAACACTGAACAAGGGCGTCGTCCGTGATGGCATCATGGCGACGTTGGCTCTTCACGGACAGGTACGTCATCACATGCATTTTGATCGGAAGAACTACTTCTACCCAGACAACCCGAAGGCCTACCAAATCACCCAGAAGGACACGCCAATCGGCCACGATGGCTGGATCGAAATCGAAGTTGACGGCAAGAAGAAAAAGGTCGGCATCGAAGAACTGCACATCGAAGAAGATGCCGGGAAGAACACCCACAGTCCAAACGGTTTTTCCTATGTTGACCTAAACCGGCAGGGGACACCACTGATCGAAATCGTGTCGAAGCCGGAAATGTCTTCTCCGGACGAAGCAGTGGCTTACCTGGAAGCGCTGCGGCAACGCATCCAATTTACCGGAATTTCTGACGTGAAGATGGAAGAAGGATCGATGCGTTGTGACGTCAATATTTCCGTGCGTCCTTACGGCTCTGACCAGTTAGGGGTTCGTTCCGAAATCAAGAACCTGAACTCCTTTAACTTTGTCAAGCGGACGCTGGAATATGAAATCAAGCGTCACCAGCGGGTTCTGATGTCCGGTGGCCAAATCGTCCAGGAAACGCGGCGTTTTGTCGAAGCAACTGGGGAAACGGCCTCGATGCGGAGCAAGGAAGGCAGTGACGACTATCGCTACTTCCCTGAACCAGACTTGCCGCCACTGACCGTCAGCGATGACTGGATCAAAGAAGTCGACGCTGAAATGCCCGAAATGCCGGGTGCCCGGCGTGACCGCTATGTCAACCAACTCGGTCTGTCCGATTACGACGCCAAGGTTTTGACCCAGACCAAGGAAATGTCCGACTTCTTTGACGAAACTGTTAAGGACGGCGGCGATCCGAAGCGGGTAGCCAACTACCTGATGAACGACGTGAATTCCTATTTGAACGATAATCACATCGACTTACCAGAGACGAAACTGACTCCTGATCACTTAGCCGGGATGCTCAAGCTGATTCAAGACGGAACTATTTCAACCAAGATGGCGAAGAAGGTCTTCAAGGGAATCTTGGAAGGCGAAGAACCAGCTGAATATGCCAAGGCTCACGGCCTGATCCAGTTGTCAGATCCGGCTCAATTGCAGCCAATTGTCGATGATGTTCTGGATAAGAACCAGCAATCGATCGATGACTACAAGAACGGGAAGACCCGGGCCGTTGGCTTCTTGATGGGTCAAGTGATGAAGGCCACCCGTGGCAAGGCCAACCCAGGCGTTGCCAACAAGTTGCTGATGAAGTCACTGAACGCCCGTTAGTTCATAGCAATCAATACAGCGGAGGATACCATGCGGAAACGAGCACGAATTATCTATAATCCCACCTCGGGTCGGGAGACGATGCGGCAACACTTAGTCGACATTCTGCCGATCTATGAGCAAGCTGGTTACGAAACGAGCGCTTTTGCGACAACGGCGGCGCCAAATTCCGCGAAGAACGAGGCGCGGCGGGCAGCTGAAGAGGGTTTTGACCTGATCGTAGCAGCCGGTGGTGACGGAACCTTAAACGAAGTAGTTAATGGGATCGCCCCACTCAAGCACCGGCCGACGATGGCGATTATCCCGGCAGGAACGACCAATGACTATGCCCGTGCCCTGCGGATTCCCCGTGACGATCCGATTGCGGCGGCTCGCCTGATCCTGCACAAGAACAAGGATTTCAAGATTGATATTGGGCAGGCCGGTGATAACTACTTCATGAACATCGCGGCTGGCGGAACCTTGACTGAGTTGACCTATGACGTGCCTTCCGACATGAAGTTACTCTTCGGCTACCTTGCCTACCTGGAAAAAGGGGCGGAATTGCTGCCAAAGATTAAGCCGGTAGAAGTAAATGTCAAATACGATGGTCAGGAATACGAAGGCAAGATGTCGACGATTTTTCTGGCCCTGACGAACTCGGTCGGTGGCTTTGAACAGATTGTTCCCGATGCGGCGTTTGACGATGGGAACTTTACCATGATTATCGTCAAGGAGAGTTCCCTAACGGGGATGCTGCAGCTGATGGCTAAAGCACTCCGCGGAACGCACCGTGATGATCCGCGGATCATTTACACCAAGGCCAAGGATGTCGAGATTACGCCGTTAAACAAGGACGATCGCTTGATGATCAACCTCGATGGTGAATACGGTGGGGATGCACCGATGAAGTTCCATGATCTTCGGCAGCATCTCAACGTGATTGCCAATGTAGACGAGATTCCTGACGACGCTTTGACGGATCTGTCTCCTGATATGAAGCGGGCCGAGGATGATTTCGTCCGCGGGGTTAATGAACTCCCAAAGACAGAGAATAAATAACAATAATGACGGTCGTAGCGAAGTAAAGTTCGTCGCGACCGTTCTTTGTTTGAGAAAGGAAACAAGATGGCTAAGATCAAGTTACCAGTACAGAAGAATCAAGAATTGACGGGGACGGTGACAGACCTCACCTACCAGGGCAATGGTGTCGTGAAAGTAGACCACTATCCGATCTTTATCCCCAACACGTTGCCTGGCGAAGAGATCAATTACGTGGTGACAAAGACCCAACGCAACTTCGGTTGGGGACGAGCTCTCAACTGGCAGAAAAAGAGTCCTGATCGGGTAGCAATGCAAGACAAACGACTCCTGCAAACGGGGATTGCACCGTTGGGTCACCTGGCTTATCCGGCCCAGTTAAAGTTTAAGCAACACCAGATCGCTGAGCTGGTCGCCAAAGCGCACCTGAACATCGAGGTGCTGCCGACGTTGGGGATGGACCAGCCCTACCATTACCGTAATAAGGCTCAAGTTCCGGTCAAGATGGTCAAGGGGCAGCTGGAAACCGGTTTTTATCGGCGTGGGAGCCACCATTTAGTGCCGATTGAAGACTACTACATCCAGGATCCCAAGCTGGACCAAGCGATTATTGTTGTCAGGAATTTATTGCGCAAGTACCACATCCAACCCTATGACGAGCAAAGCGGAAAGGGAGTCATTCGGACCGTGATGGTACGGCGGGGTTATTACAGCCATGAAATGATGGTGGTCCTCGTGACTCGGACTAAGCATTTGCCGATGAAAGATGAGCTGGTTCAAGGGATCGTCAAAGCTTTACCGGAATTAAAGAGTTTGGTGCAAAACGTCAACGGTGCGCGGACCAATCGTTTGCTTGGTGACAAGGACCACACGTTGTGGGGTGATCCGGTTATCCACGATCAGTTGCTGGGAATTAACTTCACTATTTCACCGCGGTCTTTTTACCAGGTCAACCCGCAACAGACCGAAAAATTGTATGCCAAAGCGATTGCGGCGGCCGGTCTCGACGGAAGCCAGACCGTGATTGACGCCTATTGTGGCATCGGGACGATTTCCCTGGCAGTGGCCAAACATGCTAAGCGCGTCGAAGGGGTCGAAGTGGTTGCGGAGGCTGTCAATGATGCCAAACATAACGCGAAGGTCAACGGCATTCATAATGCCCACTTTGTGACGGCCAAGGCGGAGGACCAGATGGCCAAGTGGCAGCAGAAGGGCTTGCGGCCCGATGTCTTGATCGTTGATCCGCCGCGGAAGGGCTTGGATCCGAGTCTGATTGAGGCGGCCGGTAAGATGGGGCCACAGAAGGTTGTTTACGTTTCCTGCAACTCGGCGACCCTGGTTCGCGATATCCAACGCTGGCAAGTCGAGGGTTACCGAGTGGCCAAGCCAATTCAGCCGGTTGACATGTTCCCGCAGACGACGCACGTTGAGAGTATCACAGTCCTTGAGCGAGCCTAAAGGCGACGCTCAAGAACTAGTGATACTCCACGCGATAGCGTCCCCAGAGTGAGGAGCATAGCGACAAACGATGGGATAGACGCGAACCGCGGAGAGCATAAATTAAACTTTCATGTGACGAATAGGCGCGGAGAAGCTTAGAAATGCTTCACGCGATATACGAAAATTACTTTGTCTTTGCCGAACGCCGTGAGGGTAAAAACTTAGAAATTTTCTACGCGATAGCCGTCCATGAAGGTGAGATGGAATCGAGCCTGAAAGAATAACGGCGGACCGCGCACCCATGAACGAGGTATAGAGTGACGAGTGATTGGCTAGTGGCGAACCGCTGAGAGCGTTACAGTGGAGCAAAAATAGCTGATAAATGTCGGTGTGAAGGCATTTAGAGGTGATTAAAAGGGCGCTAATTCTGGTTTAAAAAATTGGAATTAGTGCACTTTTTCTATTTGGGGTTTGTGGGCGAGTGTTCAATGTCCTATTTCGATAGTCGATTAGGGTAGTGAAAGTTAGACTAATGGTTGGCTGATACAGCAACATTTATAGTTGGTGAGAAAACAGGTTAATGCAGCGCTGAGGGGTGAATAGACAAGTGTGTAGTGTGAAATTAGTGATTTTGTTAAAATGATTAACAAATTTAGGAAAGAAGTAAATTCAACTATATATAAACAGTACCCAACCAGAATAACTAAGTGGCGAATATCTTTAATTACTTTATCATTTTTGGACTGTCAACGACTTAACGCTGAAAATGGTGATAACAGTAATAAGTTAATCCAAATATTATGGGGGGGAGAATGTGTGTTGCCAGCTTCAGAAGTTTTTCAAGAATTAGATCGATATCAAATTAATTACAAGGTCGTTCATCATCCAGCAGTATATACAACTGAGGAAGCAGATCGTTTCTTTAAGACATATGATTTTGCTAAGGTACGGAATTTATTTTTAGATAACAAAGATCACTTTTACCTAGTAATGATTGATGATCAAAAACGATTAGACATGAAAAAACTGCGTAAACAATTACAAACGCGGCGTTTTTCATTTGCAAGTCAAGAAGCATTGGAAAAGGTTATGGGGATTAAGAACGGGGCTGTATCTCCTTTTAATCTGCTTAATGACGAGCAACATCAAGTTAAGCTGGTAATTGATCAAACAATTGTTGATGAGAATGATTTTATTGGCTGTCACCCCAATGACAATACGCAAACCGTTATCTTGAAGATTAATGATCTCCTTAAACTAATTCAGCGGTGGGGATATGAGGTAACGGTATTGCCACTTTAGTCAAACTTTATTGCCATATGACGAATAGGAAAAAACAGCACCCCGCTAAAATAGCTGAGTGCTGTATCACGAATTATAATGACTTCACCATCTTTCAGCGCAATACCTTCTGCGTTGGAAGATGGTGATTTTTCTCTCCTCATTTATTTTGCAAAATGGCGATAACTATCATCAAGCTTCGTGTGAATTTGTGGCCAATTTGTCATGGCGAGGACTAAACTCATGATCAAGGTCAAATAACAGTACCAAACGTATGGCATCACGGCGACGGGAGAAACTTTTGCCATTGCCGCAGTCACTAACAGTTGCCCAGCATAGGGGATGAATCCTTGGACATTGGTGGCAAACATTGACAGGGCTGTTGCCACCCGAGTCCTTGATAGCTGAAATTTTTGACCAATGTCGGCTGCCAGTGGACCGACCGTGAGAATGGCGACAGTATTGTTGGTTGTGCACAGACACAACAGGATGATTAAGAAACCAATTGACAGTAGTGCTCCTTGTTTGCTTTTTGTGTTCTTGCTCAGTTTATCAATCAACCATTGGATGCCGCCAAGGTAGTTCATTAGACCAACGACCCCGCCGACAAAGATACAGATGAGGGCCATGTCTTCCATCCCCGCGATTCCTTTTTGCAAGTAAGCCATAGCGCCAATTAAGGTAAAGTTGCCTTGGATCACACCGATGATAAGACAGGAAACAATGCCAATCATCAATACCGACATTACATTCATGCCGACAAGGGACAAAATGATCACGAGCAGGTAAGGGACGATGTCGACAAAATTGTACTGACCGCTATAGTTCAACGCTAGGTTCTTCACTGGGTAAATGGCGAGCAGGATACAATTACCAATAATGGCGGGCACATCATACAGAAAGTTCAGGAGGAACTTATTTTTCATCGTTACTTTTTGACTATTAACTGCGGCGATTGCCGATGCGGAAATGAAGGAGTTGTTATCACCGAACATTGCGCCGCCGACAACAGCGCCGGCGACCACGGCGGGATTAATTCCGGCTTTAGTTGCAACCATGACCCCCACTGGCATTAAAGCCGCAATTGTTCCCATCGACGTGCCCATGGCAAAGCTCAAGACCATCGCAATTAAAAAAATGCCGGGCAAAATCAGGTTTTGCGGCAGGAAGCTTAAACAGATATTGGTGATCGACGACACCGCGTGCATCTTGGTAGCCACGCCTTGAAAAGCACCGGCTAAGATGAAGATAACGATCATCATAATTAATCCCTGGTCGCCACCGGCTTTGCAAAAGATGGCCACTTTTTTTTCTAAAGTCAGTTTCTTTTGACCTGCTGGTGCTGGCAGGCAAAAGCCGACAATGGCAGCGATGATCATTCCCACTAGCAAGGGCATGGAGTCGAATTTGCCGGAAATCATACCACTTAAAATGTACAAAAAGATAAAAATAATGAGCGGAAGCAGGCCAATGAATGAGCTTGGCTGCTTCTTGTCTGTCTGATTCATTTTCTGAAACCTCGAATTGCTTGATAACTAATCTTAACATGAAAATATTTGTGACTGAAAATGGAAATGGTAAAACAGATGGTGGTTGAAGACTTGAGATTTCATAAAAGCTGATTGCTACCACTTTTCCAAAATATGAAACGTCGCTTAACGTGCTGCTATTTCCGCCTATAATATAACGCTTAATGGGAAACAAGATGTGACCTGGTGGGCCCCTAACATTGCAAAATGGGTTGAGCAGTGAACGATGAATGACTTTTGGCTAGTTTTAGAGCAGCTAAGACAAAAGTTATAAAGGCAGGACTATTGGATACTGGAAAAGTCGCGATCATGTCAGCATATTACTGATAACATTAATAATATATCATAAAATTTAATTAATTCTTCTAAGCTTTCTTAAATGCTATATCTTCTCCTAATAGGCCTCCGGTATAATTAAATTGGAAATAAGAAATGCCAAACCAACATAAAGGAGGGTAATATGCGTAGAGACCAACAAAGAAGACCATTTTACCGTCGCCTGTGGCTGTGGCTGGTAGTCATCTTCCTATTGATTGGCGGGACGACCTGGATGATTAGCACTCAACACGACAAAGGACATAATGACACCGTCGTTAAAACGACCGAGAAGGCTAAAAAAGCTAAGAAGGTTAAAAAGAAGGCAACGAAGAAAGCAGCCCAGCATTCGAAATCACCGGCTAATAACCAACAACAAGAGCAAGAAGCCGCTACTACTTCACAGTTTGGGTCAGTAGCTCCCAGTGGCGATGTTGGTCCAGAAAATAGTCAAGCTGCTGCACCGAGCGCAGGAAGTAGTTCTCTAGAACCGTGGGTTGATCCTGACAATTATGAACCGAATTCGGTAATTGGCGACCGCTCGACAATGCGCTGCTACTTGCCGGGGCAAAATCCTTCGCCAGCTATTGCCGCCGAAAATATCGTGTACTTTGACTCCTTAGCTGAGGCCCAGGCTGCTGGTTATCAGACAGTCCAGTGACTTATTGCAACAGCTTTAAATGTATGAAGCTTTTGCGGGATGGTCCTTGACGAAACAAACCATCATTTGCTAAAATAACGAACAATTAAATAACCTAAGTTCAGAGGGTTTGTAAAAATTACAAGCTGGATAAGAGCGTTGCCATGGCAGCGGGTTTCTTATCCAGCTTTTTATTTTAAGGAGAGAAAAATGATGAAATTTGAGGATCCATCAGAAAGTTGCCATGTATATGACGACAGTCAGCATGACATTAATGAATGTCCAGACTGGAATTGTAGATAGGGAATAGCTTTTTGAACAGGAAAAGGAGACCAATTATGACCGCCATTATGGATAAAAGAAGAATATTTTTAATGATGGCGACGCTATTGCTGGGGAGTTTCGTGACCACACTTGCCGAAACCCTCATGAACAATGGATTGCCAGATATTATGAAGGAAACGCACGTTAGTCAAATGTCCGCTCAATGGCTCAATACCGGGTATATGTTAGTGAGCGGAATGGTAATGCCATTGGCTAACTTTTTTATGCACCGCTTTCCGCTGCGCCGCTTATTTACGATAACGATGACGATCTTTTTAACCGGCTCGGTGATTGCCGCAACTGCGCCCAATTTTGCACTGTTGCTGCTGGGGAGATTAATTCAGGCTAGTGCAGTAGGAATTAATATGCCACTGGTGACGAATGTTTTGACGGTGATTATTCCAGCTAAACATCGTGGCTTAGCATTGGGCCTGGCGGGGATCATTATTAACCTGGGGCCAGCTGTCGGGCCAACTCTTTCAGGAGTGATCCTCAAGAATTTTCACTGGCGGATGCTGTTTATTATCCTGATTCCAATTGTTATTGTAACGATCATCGCTACGCAATTTTGGGTGCAAGACGTGTTGAAACCGGCGGTTGTGCCGTTTGATTTTCTTTCGGTTTGCTTCGTGATGGTTGGGTTGGGGGCTTTGCTATACAGCTTAGGACGCTTAGGTGAAGCCGGACAGAATATGATCATTACAATTGCCTTGATTTGTTGGGGATTGTTGCTTTTGTTTATTTTTGCTAGGCGTCAATTCAAACTCGAAAATCCGCTGTTAGATCTTCACGTGTTTCAAACCAAACGTTTTTGTTTAGGAATGACAATTGCCCTTTTGATCTCAGCAGCCATTATGGCACCAGAGCTGGTTCTACCTTTGTTTAATCAAAACGTCAAACATGTTAGTGCTTTGACTGCTGGATTAGTAATGATGCCGAGTGCCTTGGCGATGGCTTTCCTGTCACCCTTTGCGGGACGGTTATACGATGATTTTGGGATTAGGCGGTTAGGAATCAGTGGTTCCGCAATTGCTTTTCTGACAGCACTGCCGATGCTTTTTTACGATGCTAATACGGGAATTATTATGATTACGCTTCTTTATGCCATTCGGTGCGGGGGATTAACGCTAGCCTATACTCCGGCGAGTGTCTATGCCTTAAACGGTCTTCCCCAAAATCAAGTTACTTCGGGTAATACGATCATCGTGACGATGGTCCAGGTAGCGAATTCCTTTAGTACAACCTTGGCAATGGCCATTCAGAACGTAGTGCAAAACTGGCAAATTGCCCACCGTTATTCGATATCGGTGGCGACGACTCACGGCTTTCAGTGGACTTTTGCTTCCACAATTTTAATTACCTTGCTCGCTTTGTTGTTAGTGTGGAAAACAAGGGAGACCCCAAATAATTAGTTATCAAAAAGCGATACCAATTCGCATGGCTGAGTGGTGCATATAATCTTGACATCAATTTTAACAACGCGGTCTTTAGAGAGAAGCTTGATGAAATGAATCACAGGGATTGGATAATCTCAGAATTATATGCCATAAGCAAAGGGCCTCATAACTATTGAATTCAATAATTATGGGGCCCTTCACTTTAGGGTTATTCAGTTGACTTGCCAAATCATTACAGCCGGTGAAAAGTGTTAAGAATTATTACTTAACAATTAATACATCAGCGGTTGAATGACGAGCAACATAGTCAGTATGGGATCCTTGGAGCATTTTTTTAACGGCATTGGCTCCGGTACTGCCGATGATAATAAGGTCGATATTATGTTCTTTGGGATAGTCAAAGGCGAGAATCGTCTTAATACTGCCGATTTGCACAGCTGCATCTACAGATAGGCTGGCTTCCTTTGCTTGTTGAACATGAGGCTGTATTTTGGCCTTGGCTTGAAGAGCCTGGTCCTGGTAGAAATCTTCATTAACGCCACCATATGAATCCATACCACGGTCGCGATTTACAATCCAGACTAAGTAAAGATGACTGGACAGGGCCTTAGCTAATTGGCAAGCAACGTGGAAGGCTTTATCGGCTTTTTGAGAGCCATCGAGACCGACTAAAATTCGTTGATAGAGCATTATTAATCGCCACCTTTTACATTTTTAGGGTTCAAGAGGGAATGGTGTCGGCTATAACCAAAGTAAACAAACATTCCGAGGATCAGCCAAACGACAAATCTGATCCAGGTTTCCCAATTTAATCCGGCAACTAGTGTAACGCAGAAGATGATTGAAATAATGGGAGTAAACGGAACTCCTGGTGCTTTAAAGCCACGATGTTGGTTGGGTTGTGTGTGACGCATAATCAAAATTCCTGCAGAAACTAAAATGAAAGCAGTTAACGTGCCAACATTAACCAATTCCGAAAGGATATTTAAATTAATCAGACCAGCGGCAACTGCGGTGATGGTGCCGAAAAACCAAGTACCTTTAAAAGGTGTTTTGTGTTTAGCGTCGACTTGGCCAAAAAATTTGGGAAATAAACCGTCACGCGACATCGAATAGGAAATTCGCGACTGGCCGTAAAGCTGAACCAGAACCACCGTGGTCATCCCAATGATGGCCCCAATGCTTACCAGAATTGATAGCCACTCTTGACCCGTCCTGGCAACGACAGCAAGGATCGGCGCATTAATATATCTTGAGAAAACATGGTACTTAACAACTCCAGTCATCGTTAAGGTCATGGCAATATATAAAATGGTAGAAATCAGCAATGAAATGAGGATTCCTCGTGGCAGTGCTTTACTAGGATTAATAGTTTCTTCGGCACTAGAGGACACGGCATCAAATCCAATGAACGAGAAGAAAACGATGGAAGCGCCGGGAATAATGCCGGTAGCAGTGCCACCGTGGTGGGAGTACCAGCCAAATGGACTGAAGGGGTGCCAATTTTGGGGCTTAATGTACCAGATCGCTACTGCGAGGAAGATAATAATCACCGCGAGCTTAATTACAACCAATGTGTCATTAACCCGCTTTGTTTGGGTAACGCCAATTGAGACAATGTAGGTGATTACCAGAACCATCAAGAAAGCCGGCAAATTAAAATAGGTAGTCACCCCCGGAGTGGTTCCGGCGGCTGCGGTTAAGACTTGCGGAATATGGATGCCAAGGTTATTAAGAAGGTTGACAAAGTATCCTGACCAACCAACGGCGACGGTTGCAGCGCCAAGGGCATACTCCAGAATTAAATCCCAGCCAATAATAAAAGCAATAATTTCACCAAAAGCGATGTAGGAATAGGTGTAGGCTGATCCGGCAACCGGAGCCATGGAAGCAAATTCGGCATAGCAGAGTCCGGCAAAGCCACAGCAAATAGCTGCAATCAGAAAAGAAATGGCCAGAGCTGGTCCAGACGTGAGCGCACCACGACCAGTTAAAACAAAGATTCCGGTTCCGATAATAATCCCAATGCCAAGGAAAACTAGGTCAAAGGTCCGCAAGGTTCGCTTTAATGGGGAGGCATTTTTAAGCAATGAGTTGATGTTCTTTTTACGTAACAGAGATGACATAGCAAAACCCCTTTCTAATGTATATTTAATAATCTTAGAACTTTCTAATAATTAAATAAACACTATCAAGGGGTTATGTACTATAATTAATCTTCCTAAGGAATATGCTTAATTTTTTTAAAAGTAATTGATGAATTATTTAAGATAATAAAGTTTAAACAAAACGATGATAGGGAATTTTTTAATTCTTTAGCGGCCTGCTCTTTTGACACTTACTAGCATTGGATTGGAACCAATTTGTTTTTTGTCGAGTTTTACCCATTTGAATTCCACCTTCCTTTGCTAATTATCTATGTTTTCATACATCAAAGACTAAGCGAGATGTCGGCAATAATCTGATGCCAACTGGTTAAAATAGTCCGCCGAGACGATTCAGTGCTGATCATGCCGATAGTGCAACGGCGTTTTGCCATATTGCTTTTTGAAAAGGCTGATGAAGTAGGCCGTATTTGGAATGCCGACTTTGGCGCCCACCTGGCTTACGGGGTGCGTGCTGCATACCAACAAATTGCGAGCGTGCTCTAAACGGATTTGGGTCAGCTTTTGCTGTAGGGTGATACCAGTGACTTTCTTATAAGTGTGCCGCAGGTAAGATGGATCGCCATGGACAAGACTAGCTAGTTCGTGAAGCGACAGTTTCTGGTTATACCGGGTTTGCAAAATATGATCGGTTTCATCAATCCATACTTGATTACTTACAATTCGATCTAAGGGTCGACAACGTTTGCAGGGACGAAAACCTGCCTGCAATGCTTCTTGCGGACTGGCAAAGGTGATGACATGGTTGCGTTTTGGCAAACGGGAAGGGCAAGAGGGCTTGCAGAAGATCTTCGTAGTAGTGACCCCGTACCAGAATTGACTATCTGCTCGGTGATCATTATTGACAATCGTTCGCCATTGCTTGTCGGTAGGGGCAGATAGCTGACTATTCATTCGGCAACGCTCCCTCTAATTTTAGTAATTCTTTTTTCCGGTCTAAACCGCCGGCAAAGCCAGTCAGGGAGCCATTGCTGCCGATAACCCGGTGGCAAGGAATAAGGAGAAGCAACTGATTGTGACTAACTGCGTTGCCGATAGCGCGAGATAGGTTTTTATGGGGATGACCAGCTTGAATTAGGTTGGAAAGTTCCTTGTAAGTGATGGTTTCACCGGAGGGAACTTTTACCAGTGTTTGATAAACTTTCTGCTGAAATGCAGTGGCATCTGGATTAAGAACTAGGCCAGTGCATGATGGGTTTTGACCGGCAAAGTATTTGTCTAGCCAATTGATCGCTTTTGCGGCTTGCTTCGTCATGTCGCCCTCGATTGTATCTAAATCGTAGTGACCACCGAAATGTTTTTGCTTATTAAACCATAATCCGTAGATCGCTTGGTCATCAGCTAAGATGGTAATTTGGCCAAGTGGCGAGTTGTAAAAAATTTTTTTCATTTTAAGCCCTTTCTAGATTGATAGATGGTACCGAAATAGTGCGGTATTAGCGACTTCTTCGTCTCCGATCATATCAGAAAAGGAAAGTGAAAAGTATCAAAATATGGCTTTTTCATCGGTGAGCTAAAACAGCACTCGGCAGGGGGAGCTGAGACTGCCTAACATTTAACTGCATCATCTTTGAATGTGAAGTCCATGAACCGATGGCATGCATCAGTCCTAACCAACTCGTACTAATCCAATTTAATCCGTAATTCAGTAATCGCCTGCTGGCCCCGGGCGAATTCATTCTGATAGTAGCTTAGGGGGAAGGACTCCTCAAAGATCGGACCAGAGTAATCTGACCGAACGGTGAGGAGTTGCCTGAGATAGGCTAAGTATTTTGCGGTGGACCATTTAAAATTAATGCACAGGTAGCGTCCAGCAAGGTCAACCATCTTAAATTTCTTTGACTCGGCTGATGAGGGATCAGCTGGTGGAGAGATCAATTCTTTGAAAATCGTCTGGTACTGAATGGTCGCCAAGTCGTCACTCTGGCTTGACCGAAAACTGAAGCCATACTCCAGGTTAGGAATTTGATGATGCATCAATAGCTGATGGTCCAGCGTCGCCACCGCCTGATCAGGAACGTCGGTTGGTCCCAGTTGACGGGTGACGGGAACTAGTCCGATCACCTTGTGAAGTTTTTGACATAGGGCTGCTTTCCCAGATGAGCCTGCATACTTGCCAAATTATTCAGCTGCTGTTGCTGAAACTTAGCGATGACCAGCTTGCGTTGCTGTTCTTCAATCTGGTGTTGAATCTTCTGTTCCTGCTCTTGCCAGAAATCACTCAGATTAATTGAGTTATCGTTCATCACCGTCGCAATTTCCTGGAGGGATGAGCTGGTAGACTGCAAGTACTTGATGAGGTTGAACTGAAAAATTTGTTCAGGCTGGTAGTAACGATAGTGGGTCTGGGGATCCACGAGTGCGGGGGTCAGCAAGCCCTTCTGGTCATATAGTCGCAAAGTTTGAATGCTTGTCTGGCAGTATTTTGCCATTTGACCGATTGAAATCATTTGCTTTTCCTTCCTTGACTCTCTAGTTGGTATAGAGTTTACCATGAAAATAGCAAAGGAGATGGCTGATGATGGAAAAGCAAACAATGCGCTTAATAGTTCCCGATTGGCAGGCCGGTGACAACCCGGTATATGGGCTTGGGGCGAGCATTTTGGCGGCAATTGCCCCTAAGAACCCTGAACAAGTGACGGTTAAGCTTTCATTGAAGCAGGAGGGCGGCCCTCGACAGGGCAAGGTCAATCACCAGGAAGTGATCAAGAATAACTTACTGCAAACTAAACGGGCGATTGCCCGGCAAGCACCGGATAAAATTATTACCCTTGGTGGAAACTGTCTCGTATCCCAGGCGCCAATTGATTATCTGAATGGTCACTACAAAGGGAAGATCGGCGTGGTGTGGCTTGATGCTCATCCCGATATTTCAAACCCGCAGATTTTTGATAATGAGCATGCCATGGTGGTGGCTAACTTATTACAGATGGGAGATCCGATTTTTAACCAGCTAGTAGAGAACCCGTTAAGAGCTCAGCAAATTTTCTATGCCGGCTTGCAAATGCCGACAACGGAAGAGCAGACCCTCCTTCGTCAGGCGGGAATTGATTTTAAGGGCCACCAAGAACCGTCAATTGCGGCAGTTAAGGCCTGGGCTCAGCAGAATCAATTCGATCGGCTTTACCTGCACTTTGATATTGACGTTTTAAATCCGTAGAGTTTTTATGCGACCTATTTCAATAACCCAGCATTAAAGGACATTCCTGATAATGCCGCCAAGGGGGCCGCCGGAGTTGCCGAGACTTTTAACTTTATCAAGGATATCAACCAGGAGTTTGATCTGGTGGGGATGACAATTGCTGAATATATGCCTTGGAGTGCCCAGCAATTGTCCGCGTTGATGCAGAATCTGCAACTATTTCAGGGATAGAATCAGTTGGAAGATGGCTGTTCCTGAGTGTGCAAAACCGTGATGGCACCATTTGATATCTTCTTGGCACTAATTGATGTTCCAGATGGCACGAAAAGCTATTATTATATGACCATCAGCTAAAGGAACTAGCAATTAGGAGGAAAACATGATGTCAAACAAAACTGCTTTAATTACTGGTGCTACTGGTGGACTTGGTAAGGAATTCGTTAAGGTGTTTGCGGGCAACGGGATTAATTTGATCTTGGTGGGTCGTAATCCCCAAAAGCTCCAAACACTAAGGAACAGTGTTCAAAAGCGCTACGGAATCAAGGTAAATTCAATTGCCGTTGACTTCACTAATGATGACGCCGCCGAAACGATTTACAATGAAACTAAAAAGTTAGGTGTTCAAGTGGATTACTTAGTCAACAACGCCGGACTTGGTGGTCAAGGGACATTTTTGGAACGTTCCTTTGACCAAGACATCAACATGGCGAAAGTTAATATGATGGTCCCTACCAAGTTGATGAAGTTGTTCTTGCCAGACATGGTTAACCGCAACGCCGGCCGGGTCTTAAATGTTTCATCTTCGGCTGCCTTGATTCCGGGACCGCTGCAAGCGGAATACTACGCGACGAAGGCCTACTTCACTTCATTGAGTAACGCGGTTTGGTACGAATTGAAGGACACCGATGTCTCAGTAACTGCTTTGATGCCAGGGGCAATGGATACTGGCTTCGCGAAGGCTGGTGGATTGACCGACACCAAGATGTTTGCCAACGGCGTCAGTCCGAAAAAAGTAGCCGAAGAAGGATACGAAGCGATGTTGAAGGGTAAGATGAATGTCTTTGCTGGCTTGCCAGGTTGGCAACGGCCGTTCGTTGGGCTGATGCCAATGATGCCCAAGAAGGCAACGATGGGTTTCGTGGCCAGCCAACAATCAACTAACAAATAGGTGATTTGATGGAAAAATTCGTGATTGATGGGCAATATGGAAAACTATTAGCAGCTAATAACATTGATCCTCAATTAGTTTTAAGACAAGCGGAGTTGCCGATTGACACCTTTGCTCATCAGTTCCCTAAATTAAGTGAAGCCCAATATTTTAGAATGCTGGAAACTGTTGACAAAATTGCGAGAGATCCATTGCTGCCGATCATCCTGGTAAAGGAAAACAATTTGGAAACCTTTTCGCCACCAATTTTAGCCGCTTATTGTAGTTCGAATGGGACATCCTTCATTCAACGCTTAGCTCATTACAAAAAACTGATCGGTCCGGTATCTTACCAAATCAAAAAACAGGCCCAGATGCAAACGATCAAGCTAACGACTTTAAGTGAAAAGCAGTTTTTGCCAGCATTCTTTGTCAAAGGCGAGTTTGCTTTTCTAATCGAAATGCTTTCGCGGGCAACTGGTCAGCAGATCAACCCCGTCAAAGTGACAGTTACTTTTGCGCTTACTGATGAAAAAGTTATCAATTACCTGGGTGTTACCCCACAAAGGGCAGCCGATAATTCAATTACTTTCAGGATTGCAGATTTGCAAAGACCCTTTAAGTCGAAGAATCTTTCGCTGCTGAATTACTTAGAGCCAGAACTTAAGAAACGGTTAGCGGAATTAGCTGTTGATGATTCTTATGCCAAGCGGGTTCGCTCGGTCCTGGTGGAACTACTGCCGCGGGGAATTGCAAATGCTGATGGTGTCGCCAAGGAGTTGGGCATCAGCAAACGAACGCTCCAGCGAAATTTAAAAGCGGAAAAAACTAATTTTCAGCAGCAACTAAATGCCACCCGCGAAATGTTAGCAAAGAATTATTTGCTCAACACTAAAATGTCGACTGATGAAATTGCCTTCCTCTTGGCCTATCAGGAAACAAATTCCTTCCAACGCGCCTTTAGTGTTTGGACCGGAAAGAGTGTTCAGCAATTCCGCCAAGAGGGTCGGGCCTAATCAAAGGCCGGCGATTTGGTAGTAAGACAAAAGCAGCGCCCAGTCAAGATGATTGAGTGCTGCTTTTTTGAATCTTTGAACGGGTGTGCAGTAATTTTTACTTTGTCTCTTTTGGCGTCTTCTGTTGATCAATCTTTGGCCAATGACGATGTTGGTTA
Source organism: Limosilactobacillus difficilis (assembly GCF_947387495.1). Taxonomy (GTDB): domain Bacteria; phylum Bacillota; class Bacilli; order Lactobacillales; family Lactobacillaceae; genus Limosilactobacillus; species Limosilactobacillus difficilis. The sequence continues at coordinate 2,206 of NZ_CANDNU010000016.1, read as the reverse complement.
AAATGCATCTTTTTCTTGATTGCATCCCCCGGGTCAATGCCCAGTTTATCAAACATGTAGGTGAGATAAATCATGGTATCGGCCAATTCATCTGAGAGGTGTTCAGTCTGCTGAGCGTTGAGTGGCTGGTCGGCCGGTTGCCACTGGAAGATTTCTAAAACTTCACTGGCTTCCAAATTTAAGGAAATGGCCAAGTCTTTAAGATTATGATACTTTTGCCAACCACGTTGATCACGAAAATGGCGCAGTAGACGAACAATTTCATCGTAATTCATAATAGATGCTCCTAATTATGGTTTTGCTTCTTGTTTACTGCTTCTTTTAGTGCTTTTTGTAATGCCGGATCAACCGCATGCAGGTAGAGACCATGGACGCCGCGGGTCATTAATACGTTGAATTCATTTTTGATTAACTCCGTGCTGAACTTTTGCTTAGAACCATCATGCATGGTTCGACGATTAATAACTTTCTTGTCCTTGCTTTTGGTAGGGTCAAAGACAATGTGATGATCGCGGTACTTAACAGAAGGGCCAATAATGACTCCAGCGTAATTGAGATCGAGACCCTGGATGGTGTAGGTCGAACCGATTTCGTTAACTGTGTGAGGTTGTTCAGGCCAAGACAGATCAGAATACTTAACGCCGGCAATTTTATGTTTGTCCTTTGCCGTGGGCTTTAACTGCAAGTTCCATGGCATGTGCCAAGCGCCTTCAGATACTTCCCATAAACCGTTAGGATTGGTAGACATTCCAGAATAGTCCCAGTCAAATGTTGCTAGCATTCGGCTGATTCCGTTATCGCCGTCAACACGCGCTTTTTTGGCAATAGATGCTTGCATTTTAGCTGGGTCGTCAAAAACTTTGAGGTCGTATTTAGCATCTTGTGGGGCGGGGGCAATGATTTGATTATCCAGTAGATTGCGTAACCATTCCACCATTTTTGGTGATGCGTCGATTCGCATTTGATTTTTCAGGGTTACCCGGTAATTCACCAGCTTTTCAATTTTTTGGTGATCTTTTTCTTCGATAATTTGGTTATTACTGAGGACCTGTTTTTCATCGTAAACGGCAATTGTTACCCGTGCTCGCTTAATAATGTCGAGGAGTTCGTTTTCCCCGTGACCATAATAAGCTTGGCTGCGTTTCGTCAAAAGCAGGTGCGCTTCGTCAACAAAAGCGATGTCAATGGGATGTTGTTCAGTATGTTCGTCGATAAAGGTAGTCACTTTCTGTACTTGAGCGTTTTTGGACATTTCAAGCTTGTGGATAATTTGTTCGTAAACCTTTTCTTGTTGATGGTGGTTGACCATCATGGTGACAGTGAGGGGATGATCTTTTTCGGTGGCCAAGTCATAGAAAATATTACTCATCAAAACGGTCTTACCAGCTCCAGCTTCTCCCTGCACTAAAACAAGCTGACCATGAGATTGCGTCGTCCGCAGTGCTTCTTGAACAACGCTCAAGATCTGTGTTTTGGCGGCACGTTGGGCACGGGTTAATTTGTGAAATGGCGAAGCCTTGAAAAGAGCCGACTCCTCCACAATCCGCTGAACAGGGAAAAGGTCGGGCTTTAATCGGTGAAGTTTTCGCCAAATTTTATTAAAAACAGTGATCATTTCATCACTTGTGTAATAATCACCCTGGGCGTTATCACGCCGGTTGTTGAGGCGATGAACGGTGTTGACACCGGAGAGATAGTGCATCAAGCGGTTTTCAATGTCTAAGGTCAGGGACTTGTTAAAGTGTTGATGTCCAATAACATACATTAACGCGTTAGAAGTTTGTTGCAGTTGTTGCCAGTCGGACCGCGATTTTGGATCGGCATTTAAGTGCTCCAAAGTTCGTCGCTGAATATCATTGGTTTCGCCGACATAAACGGTATACTGAGCTTTTTTCGGATTGCTAGCTTCATTGATAATGTAAACGGTTGGGTAATCAATTAGCAAATTGGACGCGCTAGTTTTGTTGAGTTTATTCTTGATTTCTTGATCGAGATTTGAAGCAATTTTTCGGTTATAACGTGTTTGATAAATTATTGGTGATGGAATGTTATTGCTCATTTATTTAACCTTTATCATCCTTAGTTTTATTGGTGGATTATAGAATGAAGTTAGCCACCCAGTTGGTGGCAAATAAAAAACGCCATTCGGCGTGACATCAGGTATCATATTAAGTGAACCAAACCTATATGAAAGGATGTCCGTCAA